>NZ_AP026709.1:3394781-3762062 GCF_027923765.1 Pseudodesulfovibrio nedwellii
CCTCGACATCGCCGGATACATGAAAAAATTGCGTAACGAAGCACTGACGGAAACCGAGATTTCCCGTGCCGACAAGGTTGCGAAGCATTTCAAGCTTGTCGAAAGCACTGCTTCTTCCATGCTGCATGTGGCATCCGCTGCACATAAGCTCATGGGGCATACTTTGGCGACCAAGACGGCTCCCCTTATCAAGGGTATCACGGGCATGACTGTCCCTGATCTGCGTGAGATCAAATTAACCGGCGGTTCCACAATGCCGACTTCCAGGAAAACAAACGGTGAAAACAGGGTTGTTTACTTCCCATCCTGCGCGGTTCGGACAATGGGCTATGCCGACGATGGTGTTCACAAGAATGAGCCGCTTATCGATGTGACATTGCGTTTGCTGGAAAGAGCAGGATTCACGGTAATCATCCCGGACAAGACCAAGGGACTGTGCTGTGGTAAGGCTTTTGAGACCAAAGGCATGTTTGAGCAGGCTGATTATAAATCCGATGAGCTTGGAAGAGTTCTGCTTCGTGAAACCGGCAATGGAAGTATTCCGGTTCTGTGTGACACAAGCCCTTGCCTTGCGCGTATGAGGAAAACACTCGACGAGAGGCTTGATTTGTATGAACCGGCCGAATTCGTCTTGAACTTCCTTGCTGACAAGCTTTGCTTTACCAAGAAGACTCGGAGTGTTGCATTGCACCCGACATGTTCCACACGTGAAATGGGATTGGTTGAAACCCTTCGTCAGGTTGCAGAGAAATGTGTGACCGAAGTCGTCATTCCCGAAGAGATTCACTGCTGTGGATTCTCCGGTGACAAGGGCTTTACCCATCCTGAACTCAACGCCTCTGCATTACGCACTCTCGAAGAGAGCACCCGTGGGTGTTCCGAAGGGTACAGTACCTCCCGTACATGTGAGATCGGCCTGACACTCCACGGCGGCAAGACATACCGAAACATACTCTATCTTATCGATGAGTGTACAACCAACAAATAGCTGACCCCAAAGAGTGATGCCCCCATCACCTTGTCTTGAGGCATTCCCTTAACCGTGCCTCCAGTCACACCTCAACCTCTTTGGTTGGAACAGCTCACCCCCAAGACCGGCAGGCGCCCCCTGTCGGTCATTTTTATTTAACAATGATGAAAACAGGTGGTTTTAGGTGAGAAATTAGATTTTACCAAAGGAGGTGAAACACCTATTACAAAAATAGAAATGTGTTTTTACCGATTCTCAGGAAAAAACCCCACAGTGACATAAATCACTGCGGGGCTTCGTATTTTTGGAGCCAGGAATCGGAGTTGAACCGACGACCTACTGATTACGAATATGTTGGTGAGGATGTAGATGGTTGTTGTCTATATGCTTGAAAACGTTCTCTTTGTTTGGTTTGATCGGATTGTGGTATCTTTTGGATACTGCCGAAAATCGTCTAAAACTGCCTGAAATTGTCCGCAAACCTGCGTACAATGCGGACAATCTGCGTACACTATTTGGGTGGAGCGACTGACTGATTTTTGGTCAGTAAGTCATCGTCTTATGCCTCATAATTGTTCCACTTGGCTGCTTGAGTAGTTGGGTTCTATCTGTCCTTTGTATTTTTCTACTTCCATTTTTTGCAAAAACTATATAGCTTCCTGATCTAGGCGCTCACCGGAGTGCCGTCCCGTCCAAGCTGTTACCAGCATCCGGTTGCATATAGACAATTCACTCCATAGTCATGACCACTTAAATCGGTCTGCCAGAGCGGGGGGTGCAGAGCAAAAACGATTTAGGAGTTATTATGACTGCTGCCGACTCTACTCGTATTTCCAATCTTAAGCGACGCGCAAAAAAAATGCTTAAAGGCCTACAGGCTGGTGAGCGAAGTGCTACGCATGCGTTCCAACAGGATCGTATTGCGGAAATGCTTGGGTGCCCTGTTAATGATCTTGATTGCATCACATCTAAAGCCAAACACAAACATGCACTAGAGATTGTCGCCATCGCCGAAGGCTTTGAAGGCTGGCGTGATTTAAAGGGTTTTGAAAACCAAAACCGCCCCTTACTGCCTTGGTTTGCTCAACGCATGATGGAAGAGTGCATGAACGCAACAAGTGATCTCAGATCAATTCTTTCATCTATAGAAGAGTGTCCTGAAAACCTCATTTCAGATAGATTGAAGGAAAGCTGTTTGAGTGTGCAAAATTCAATTGATCTTGTGGCTTCGAACATTCCCAACATGGATTCTGCTATTCATCAATCGTGCTCCGAACTCAGTGATGCAAGCACAGAACTCTTTCGCTCTATTGTCATCTCTCCTAAAGGTGTCTCAGATAGTGTTCTTTTTACCTACCGAGCCGAGGATATTGTGAAATATGCTGAACTGTTAGTTCTCCTCGCCGAAAGAAAAGTCGCCTATGAAATACATGATGCATCCGAGTTTTGTTATCAACATGATGGAGCCAAGCGGTTAGGTCAGCTAAGTGAGTTGGAGAGCTCGATAAGCAAGGCCCAGAAAATGGCAGTCGATATCCAAACTGGAATTATTGTTAGCCCGCCGCATGATAAATTAAGTGAGTTTTGTGCTCATGGGTATATGGAAAAGGCGTGCATGGCTTTGGATCATCTTGCTAGAGTCACCCAGAAACGCCTGTCCGGGGATTTGCCAGCATGGCTTGTATCACGCTCTGCCATAACTATTCTTCAAGCGTTGACCTGGATAAAGGACGACGCAGAAAAGAATACCGGAACTCAAGTAGACCTCACCAGTCTAGACAAACTAAATTGGCAAATTCAGTCGATAAAAATGTTGGAATGGAAGATTACGACAGAAGCTCTAGTTGCACCTTAAGGACAGTCAATTGCTAGAATGTTTGTAGTTCGTGAGGGCTTTAAAATATTTAGTTTTTACTGCAGTTGGTAGCGAAATAAGCCGTTTCGCTTCTTGAGAACAATTAATCTGATGGGTGCAATATGAATTCACATGATGAAATGAAACAGTATCATTTAGATATGTATAATGAGTATGTTGAGAGAGGGTATGTTGATAAAATTGAGTCGCTCAAAGATATATACATTTTCGGACCTAGGAGTGGACAGAATTTAGATTATTTTCATAATTTATTGCCATTGGTTCTAGATACTTTTGGAGACAGAACTTTTAATGTGATTGAGCGATATCATCACCTTAAAGCAACACCTCTGAAAAAATGGCCTAATGGGACCATGAGTGTTTTTATTACTGCTGAGTCCATTTTGTTTAAAGGTAAAGTGGATGGATTTTTTACGTATAGAGATAAAAATGGTTTCACTTGTGAGTATCTTAGCGATGGTCATGGGAGAATAGATCGAGCCTTCAAGGTGAAGGCGGAATAATGGTAATTTCAGATGTTTGAGAATTGAAAAATAGCCCTCTACTGTTTGGTAGAGGGCTTTTATTTATGTGTTTTAGAAATGGGGCCACTGAGCGGTGTTTTAAGGTGGACAGCTTGAATCAACCTTGAGGAAAGTGTGCATTCTGGAGTGAGTTATTTAGGGTGTCCCGAATTACTGATTATTAGTCAGTAAGTCGCACTGGCCTTACGGCCACTTCTGGCGTGTATGGAGCACTCTGGCGATTTCCACATGCTCAGTTACCTTGTAGACCAAAACATACGACTGATCAGGGATCACAAGCTCTCGTGTTCCTTCCAGTTGACCGGGGCGCCCTGAGTTGGGGAATTGGGCAAGCAGTTCGACTGACGTAAAGAGCCTGTTGACGAGGTTCTGGCCTACGTCCTTTTCCTGCTTTTCAATGAAGTATCGGAGAATGGTTGCAATATCTCGATGGGCGCTATCTGCCCATTTAATCAACATCGTAGCCCATCTCCCTGATGGTGCTTTTCACCTGATCATGGGTAACAGTCTTTCCGGTTTCCAGATCATCCAATCCCTTGGTTACCTGCTCCCTGAACCAGAAATCATAGTCCAAGAAGTTGTCAACGGCTTCCTTGATGATGGAAGTGCGGGACTTGCCGAGCCCTTTTGCTATTTCATCCAAGCGAGCCAAGGTTTCGGCATCGAAACGTGCGCTGATTGATGTTGTTTGCATCCTCATCTCTCCTTTGTGTGCCACAAACGTAGCACAGGTTTTGTTCAGCGGCAAGCTCTCTCCTATTCTTGTCCGGTTTAAAAGGATGAACTGGTTCAAACCGTTTGAGCAGATGCAACGCCTCTATTGAGAGTGTAATAAATATGGTTGGTAGATCACCCTCAGAATAAGGAGTCGTTATGAACAGAGGCACTCAGTGGGGCAAGTTGGAGTTCAATGAAAGTGACGAGTATTATGAAGCCATGCTCCCGGATTATCAGTTACTCGAAAAATGGGATGAAGAGCATGAAGGTGGGGGGCAAGTCTGGTCTTTCAGTCTAAGGCAACTCACTCAGCAAATTGAAGATGAATTGATGTCTATGTGGAAGTCAAAGGTTGAGCTTGTCTATGATATTGGGCTTAAGCTGCATCAGTTTAGATCGGTTCTGTCCTATCGTTTTGAAGAAAGCGTCAATGAGCGTCTGCCTTTTAGTTACTCAACTGCATGTAACTATATAAACGTTTTCAAAAGGTTTGATTCGGCGCAGGATGCGGCCTTATTCGATTCAAAAGTCATGTACGCTATGGCAACCAAGAATTTCCCATATGAAGTAAGGAAAGACATGATTTCGAGAGCGAAGAAAGGGGAAGTCGTTACTCTTGAAGAAGTTCGTGATGCCAGGGATGCGGTTAGAAGGGAAGCTGCCAGTGGGATGAATGAAGAGAGCAATCCGATTGAACCCAATAAGACCCCATATATGGATCTGGCAGAACGGATCAAATCTTCATTGGAAGATATCGTTTCTGAGGTTGAAGAATTCTCTTTTCCTGATGCCTTGTCGGAGAATGAAGAGTGGAGCCAATTGGCTGTGTGGTCTTTGTTGGAGGAGCTCGGAAAGGTTTTTGAACCCGATAAGTAGAACTCCAACCGTTGGAGTTTTAGAATTGGCATTAGCCATATACTGTAAGCAAAATATATACATATATACTTTCATTATCCCCGTCTGGGGAGCTGTGGAGATGTTCATTGTACCAAGATTGGAGATTACAATACGAGAGCTATGCTGTTCAGAATGCCGCGCGAATACACCAAGGTATGGTTGCGAAGGCTTGTTCTCGAATAACAGCCGTTGTTCCGCACATACACAGAGTCACCATGTCTTTGAAAAAGGCACCAGTGAACCTGTTGCGTGCGCGTTTGCCTAAGTTCAGGCAACTTGCCCCAGATGGTAGGCGGTCGGGTTATAACTATATGGCCTTCTTTCATCTCCAGGGGATAGAGTTTAAAATTTACTACTGGAACAAACCCAAAAAAGCTGGAGCGATGATAGAAGTGACTAGTCCTAGCCCAGCATCTTTGGAGGATTTGTGGAAGAGGCTCAAAGCTCTGCACATGACTTCGGTGGAGTACGCCATCGATTTTAAGTGCAAGGAGGCGGCTGATGCTCCTTTGGTGCATTGGCTGCTTAGGCGGTATATTCGTTTTGCAAACTATACCGGTCCGGTTACATCTGCAGGCCGTGTCTTCACTGGGATTGACGATGAGGGAGATGAGAATAGCGTTTCTTATTTCTGGGATAATGTCAGGAAATATATTGCCGTAAAGATTTATGAGCGGGGGCTAGATCTCCCCGATGATGAGAAAAGGGACGGCAAGCCGTCTTGGTCAATGGACTGCTTAGATAGAGTTCGGCTAGAGTTTACGTTTAAAAATGACAAAGCGAAAGAGAAGCGCAAAAGGCTCAATGTAAAATACTTGAATGGATTTCGAAGATGCCCTCGGATGCTAGAATTGCTTGATGGACAATTTGCCTTCAGTGTTTTCAAGAAGGGTAACCATCTACCAAGGGAGTGGGATCATTACCCTGAGCTTGATGCATCTGGTGGAATAGAGTCTTTTCATGTTGAATGGCTAGCCGCAGCTAATAAGGTGAGCAATCCATACCAATGCTACCGAGATTCAGTGTTGATGGCTCCACTTATGAAGAAGATTCAATTGGCGTTGAAAGACTATGACCAGCGATGGACAATTCAAGCCGATAAAGCTCGGATGAAAGTTGGGACTTTTGAAGGGAAATTTTTGCAATGGGAAGTTATATAATCCGATGGTATGTAAATTGTTTAAAAAAAGGGGTCTGTGTTAGCGCATCAGCACAGACCCTAGTTTATGGATTATTGTAGTTCTCGAACAAAGCGTAGAGTGTCGTTTTGAGCTTCGACAGCGGACAAAACCATCAGCTCATTGTCGGCGGGGTTCATGGTGAGGCCTACCAATTTTCCTGTAGATAGTCTTAACGCCATGAAACAAACTCCATCTGCGTCAGCAGGTGTAAACTTCATAACATCAAGTGTGCTACGCCTTTCGTTAATGATCAAGGCATAAGGCTTATGCCTCATGTCGAAACCCCACTCTTCTCCGGTTGAATCGACAACCCAATAGGCGGATGCTTCTAATCGGAAGTCTGCTTCTGTATACTGCTTGGCCCCGCCTTGAGTGAAGAGAAGAACCGCCCCTCCAAGTACGATCGGGATGAAAAAGACCAGGACAGCTTTGGGCCACTCGAAAGCCTGTGCGCCCACCGGCAATTGCTTTTTGGCTTTGATGCCTGCGTATATGTTTACCGGGATTGCTGTAAGCGGGGTAAAGCTGATTGCTGCCAATATTAGGCCCTTCACCAACTGACCGTATCCGGCATAATAGGCCCCGCCAAAGAGCAGGCCCATCCAACTGAATCCTTTTTTCACTTCCGTGTTTTTCATGTCGTCTCCTATGTTTAATTGTGAGCTTGTGCCCTCTGATATGAATTGTATGGGGGTGCCGTTCCATTTTTCGGAATGGAGTGCATGTGGTGACAAATGCTTTGCAAAGGCATTTCTGTAGTGAGTGGAGTTTTCGATAGCTTTGTCTGTTAGGAGTTAATGAGTTTCTCCCAACGTCTGACCAAAGCCCACGACTCATGGTTTGGTTCTTCATTCCCTGCCAGCCGAAATTCGTCGATGACGAATCTGTTTGATGATCTCAAGAGCATGAGTGTTCCCCGTTGCGGAGACAGGACGCGATACACAGTTGCTTCGCCATTGATCACATCGTCGGCAAAGTATGCGACACAATGTTCCATCTCTTCTCCTTCGATAAACAGTCCAGAGATGCTGGTTATCGCTTCAATTTCAGGAGTCCCTGGAGCCATTGGCATGTGAAGCCCAAAGTGGGATACGTCGGAGAATTCTTCGTCTTCGAACATTACGAGGGAGCCAATATTTCTTTCGACCCAACGAATATGAAGAGTACAAATCTGGTCGTATGATGAACACCTCTGTAGGGCTTCCATCGGGTTGCCGTGTCCGATACCCCAAGCTGCGTCCATGGCTTCATGAATCTTGATTTGGATTTCGCCACAAAGGTCTATGTCTTTGCCTTTGCCTGAAATAAGGCTCTTCACTAGTGGCACTTTTAGCGCATAATCCTCTGTAATGAAGTAGCTGAGAATGTCTAAATTCACCTGTGTACAATGTCGAAGAGAGTTGATGTTGGCATCATTCTCAACAAGTGCACTGACCAGTTGGAACTCCTTGGCATTGTATCGAGTGGCCTGGATCTTTTTGATGAAACTGACAGAGAGTGCATTACTTCCAGGATACATTCGTTTTAGGATTGCTTTTTGCTTGCTCTCAAGAAGGGGCTTGGCCTTTTGGTATGTTAGTTTATTGGAGGCGACTTTGCTTGCTATAAGCCACAGTAATATGGGGTTTGAATCAGCGAGATCGATAGCTGCTCGTGTGGCCCTCATGAGCCTTAAGATGGTGTGTTGCAGGTGGTGAAATCGGATCGCTTTGGTGCGAATACCCTTAGGAATACTACCTATGATTTCTTCAAAGTAGGAATTGGTTAAAAACCGATGACTCATATGATGGAGGAGCTGGATCTCTGAGTCCGTTCTAATAGGAAGCCAATTGTCGCCAACAAGTAAGGAGAGCTCAAGGCCCATGCTCCAAGGGGAGAGGCAATAGCTAACTTCATTAATTTGAAAATACAGGCAGTCATCAGCTAGGCAGAGCATTTCGGTATGGTGATGGGTGAGGATCATGATTGTTCCTTGGGGTGTTCGTGTTCTGTTTATGGCAATATATGGTGGGGTTGTTCCAAATTTTGGAATGACGTCCATGTAAAAAAATGTCATGATTACAGAAGAAAGGAGGTCGTCATGCCAGCAAAGAAAGATCCGTATGCCTCGCCAGCAGAGAAGGTGATGGGCTTATTGGGACTGTTGCTTTTTACAGACAGGAAATATTCCCTGAAACAATTGGCAACTAAGTTCCGCTGCTCAAAGCAGAATATATTGCGGTATGCAGAGCAAATCGAACGGAGCCATGTCGTTAGCTTGAAAACAGAAATGGTTGAGGGTGAACGATATTATTGGTCAGAGAAGAAGCCGCAGTTGAAGAGTCTCCATTTCACCCCTGAAGAATTGCAACATTTGGCATTGTGTCGAGATTTGGTTGCTCACTTAATGCCTGTCTCTATACAAAATGAGATCGAAGCTACATTGCTGAAGGCTACAGCCTTTGCTGAGACGGCTATTCTCCCTGACTTTGGTTCATTCTGTGGGGTTCAATTCAAGGGCCGAATCGACTACTCGCCATTTCACCAGGTAATAAAAGACATTGTGGCTGCGAGTGCAGCAAAGCAGCTTTGCTCTGTGCAGTATGTGACCACCAGATCGCCAAAGGCTAAGGAATATCTCTTCGCGCCGGTGAAGCTGTTGGCATTCAGGGAGAGCCTCTATACTCACGGTTGGCTTTTGCGTGAAATAGGAGACCTTGAGCCCGCACATGAGATCACCTTTGCCATCCAGAGGATAGAGAATCTGGATGTGCTCAATGACGCCCATGGTTTCACCGATGAGCCTCCTGAGCCCAAAGGGTTTGGTGTGATTGACCATGAAGACTTCCGAGTCAAAGTGAAGTTTGACAACTCCGTCGCAGGTTACGTTCAGGAACGCATTTGGAGCGATGACCAGTCCATCAAGCAGTACAAGAACGGCAATATCGATCTTGAATTCGCTGCAAATAGCTGGTGGGAGGTCAAATCCTGGGTTTTGAGCTTCGGAGGCAAAGCAAAGGTCGTTTTCCCGAAAGAGCTTCGAAGTGAGATAAAAGAGGCTGCTGAAGCCATTCTAGCTGCTAATAGCTAGGTTTTCTCTGGTAACTTCCGTACATTCGCGTAGTTGATGACTTTGATTCTCCACCAGTCGCGGCGTTGGTCTGTTTTTATATGGGGAGCGGGGTCTAGGATATACCTGTCTAGTCCGCATTTCACTGAAAGAACCCAATGACTGTAATTCCCTGGCCTATGCAACTCCAAAAGGCTCAAGGGGCTGATCGTTTTGTAGGTCGTAAATGGGGTGTTTCTTGATAAGGAATAACCATATTCGGCTAGCAAATCCCGAAGGTCGTACACAGTGGTGTAGAAGGGACCAATTGGATCAAATCCGAACCATTCTACGGCCATATTTCTGATATCCTGATAGGGTACTTCTGTGATCATAGCCACACATGCAAAGCCACAGCCGGTGCTGTTTTCTTGAATTACACGGTTCATTTTCTAAGTTGTTGTAATTTCAGCAACAATGACTAGCGAGAATGTGGCTCCCTGACTGAATACTATGTTTATTCCACTAGGAGCTCCTACCCCTACCACTTCATCAAGTGGTTGAACCGAGTCAATGGGGTAGGATTTGAGTAATTTTATCCGTTCTTCATTATTCAAAAGCGGGTCGAAGAGGCCAAGAAGTATATCTTCCATATCACGTGAATTCATGCCTATCGCCTCCGTATTTCGGGTATTCTGCTGGCTCTTTTGATTGTCCAGGCGGCCTCTGTCTCGCAGTCCACTTCAACCCAAGCTATTTTGATATCCTTCAGTTCCTGGAAGGAGACGTATCCCCACTCTGCATTGAGGTAGTCCTGGTTCAGGATTGCGTAACCGAAAAAGGTGTCCTCGCCGTCGAATTCAGCAATGTACCAATCACACCCGCCGATGAAAAAGTGGAGGTGTATTTCCTTGTTTTCGAGTGAGATTTCTTCGGTTTCGTAGAGCCTAGGCATTCGGTCCAATCTTTCTTGGGATGGTTCATTCCACATGGTGTCTCCTGAATTTTGGACGCAACAAAGCCCCGGCTGAATCCTCAGTCGGTATAGTGCGTCATTATTTGTCTAGATTAGTCGAGGATGGCGTTAGCCAAAGCCTGATTCATTTCAGGCAGGACGTCCGCGTAATGGGCTGTCATATTAATGCTCGCATGGCCGAGCTGCTTCTGAACGAAGCGGAGATTGTTGGTTTTGGCTAAGAGCATGGTTGCATAGGTGTGGCGGCAGCTATGGATAGAATAGTGTGCGGGTAGTTTTGCAGCCTTGAGTGCCTGTTTAAAGCTTAAATTGAGAGCCGTCGTGGTGTAATGGTTCCCGCCACGGCCTGAGAAGAGAGGTGCGTCCAATGAGGTTGGTTCCTGCCACTTCTCTTTGCGCTTGATGAATTGCCGTAGTTGGCTGGTCAGTTGCTTGTCTAAGTATACATCTCGTCTTTTCCCTCCTTTCCCATATTGGACTATTAGGTAGTTTTCAGCGTTAACAAGAAATAGATCTCCGATGCACAGTGCAGCCAATTCGCTAACTCGTAAGCCGCTGCCCAAAGCGAGGAGCACAACCATATGCCGAATCAGCCAGAGTCGCTTTGTACGATCGGGCTGTCCTCGTGCTTTACGTTGACAGATAGTTGGGAGTCGTTTGGCTTGTGATTCAGAGAAAAACATGTCGCGAGTGATGCGGTAGTTTTTCATAACTACATTATAACATAATATCAAAAAAAGTCAATTGTTTATGTCGAATAGCTGGTATGAGTTGGTGTGCGAGAGAGGCCTCTTTCATTGGAGTTTGAAATTTAAGATTTCATACAAAATCTTAAAAAGTATAGCACGTATTGGAGCTTGTTTCCCCTTACTGTATAGGGTGACGCTTTGTGGCAGGTGTGTGATTTTTGCTTAACGATTAAAAATACGATTCTATCACTTCTATAAAGAACTGTCTGAACGTTTCTCTGTTAATTTGTTTTATTCCCGGGATTGAATACAAATTCGTTAAGTCGGTGGCTATTTCGCGAATTGAGACTGGTGAGACTCCTAGGGATTTGTATACATCACCTTCAAGTCTCGCAACGTGTAGAGCAAAGGCGTCAAGATTCATTCCGTCGATGGAAATTGGGGAAGCTGTGTTGATATAGAACAAGAAACTTTCGCTATGCTTTTCGTTACGGAAATTAACACTAAAAAACCAAACAGATTTATTCTTCTTTTCTAGAGTGAAGAAGTCCTCCTCTGGTAGGCCGTATTCTTTTATGGAGATTGCAATATCTGGGTACGATCTGTCCATCTCGTGCATGTTTAAAGACGCTTTTGCCAGCAAGATGGCCGTTTCTAGGCTTTTTCTGATAAAAAACGAGTCATTTCGTTCTATCAAAAGCTCCTTTCGTGCCTTAAAATCGACAGTCTCATTCTCTTGCTCATCTTCTGCTGTAATGAAATCATTGTAGTCGTTGATTGCAATATTGTATTCTCTCAGTATTAAATGGATGAACTTTGATATATCTCCATTTACTGCTGAATCAAGTGATTCAATATATTGAGGCCTGTTGTTGTGGTCGATTATTAGGATTGGATATTCGTAATTGAGAAGTATTGTATTGAGAAGCAGCCTTGCTGTCCTTCCATTTCCTTCTCTGAATGGATGGATATACACAAATTTTGTATGAAGAGAGGACGCTACTTCAATTGGAGATCTCCTGGGGTGGCTCTTTATCTCCGAAGATAGTTCTTTCATTAGGCCACCAACATATTCAGATGCTGGGGGCGTGAAGCTAGCTCCACCAATTTTGAAGTCTTTCATTGGGGGCCTGTATTGGCCTGCTTCTTTTTCAACCCCCTGCATAATTATACGATTTACTTCTCTTAAAAAACGTTCAGGTGCGTCAAAGAGCTGGGTATAGTTTTCCAAAACCCAATAATATGCCTTAAGAAGATTCTTTGCCTCAGCTTCAATTGGTTGTAATTTATTACTTAGTTCCTTCAGCGCAACAGTTTCTCCATATGAGAGATCTATTTGTTCTATCTTATTTGAATTGTAGACTAGCGAGCTGTCTTGATAGTGCGCAAATTCAATGAGTCGCTTTGGGTTGATACTGCCTGTGTTGCGCATCGCGTTGATAGTCGCATCCATATTGCGTAATTCACGTTTAATGTCGTTGCCTATTCCAAATTTTGGATATTCAACTAGTTCTTCAATTTTGTCTAAACGCTTGTGGACTTCGACAATATAACTGTTTGTATTGCCAAAATCTAAGCCGAAGAAGGTGTTTCCTTCCCGGATGTTTAGGTTTGGGAGTTCGAATTCGGCAAGAGTGTGCTGAAGCCATCCCTCGGCGGCTCTATGGCCTTTGCCTTTTACGAGCAATTCTGGCTTGATGTAACCGTCTTCTTTGAAAGAGATTTTTAGCTTGGCTTTATTTTTAAGCTTTCCTTTGACGTTCAGTGTCGCGACATCATTGAGGTGGTTCAGCGTGAAGTCTCCTGTTGCTAAATCTTCAAATGGCTTGTCGGAGAAACAGTAATAGAAACGCTGAGGGTTAATTTTATTTGGGAGTGTTATTTCGCATGTGAGATCGTGGTCCTCTATGTGGAGGGGGGCATCAAAGATTAGCCCGTCAGATCGCTTTACTCCATCGCACACTGTGGTGAGTGGGATTATCGCCGAGTGTCTTTCTCTCTGCACTCCAACATAAAGTTGATTAACAATGCACGATGAAAGTTTGTTGGTTTGGAGTTCTGGATTCTTATCACTTTGGTGAGCACACTCAAGAGCCAGGCCAAGAGCAACTGTTTCGCCAATATTGTTGACTCGTAATATGTCTTCTTGATCTACATGAGCACCATAGGCTTGGCATATGAGATCTTTGAGGAACGGGGCTTTAGAAGAACCACCTGCAAGAATGATTTTTCCAATGATGAGCTTGCGCTTATTCTTTTTTCCTTTAGCTTTTGAAATCTTTGATTGCGCAAGTCTGATAGTCTTTTTTACTAGCCGGTGCCAATCCTGTTCCCATTTTTTCTTAATAAGTCTTTTTAGATCGTTCCCATTGATTTTTTGGATGATTTCAAGGTCAGGGTGCAGCCATCCTTTGGGGAAGGTCATAGTTTCATGAATGTCCCTGTAGTCGTTACGCATAACGGCTTCACGGCCAAGTTGTTCACAAAGTTTAATTTTGACCCTTTCAGCCATCAGTTTAGCTCTGGGATCTAAGGTATGTAGGTCTTTTGTTGGATCGTTTTTCCAGTTTATACCCCTTTGTCTTGCTCTTCCTATTGTGAACTGTATTAGCGATTCATCAACAGTCATCCCTCCACAAAATTCTGATTCAATCCCAAGTGGGACAGAATAGGCACTCGTACGATCAAGTTCACCATCTTTGTTGGACCTGATAATGCAGCTATTAAAAGTGCTGCCCCCGATATCTATTATCAAGATATCCTCGTCTATCGAGAAAGATTCTTGCGCGCGGAAGGAGTGTTTGTACGCGTTAAAAACGGCAAAAGGTTCATAGAAGAATTCGGGTGCCTTTTGACCTAGTTTTCTAAATATTGCACGAATATTTGATCTGTATCGTTCCAACCAACGTTTATCAGATATTGCAGGCTGGCCGATAATGACTTTGTCAGGGATTTCTTGGTGAGATAGAAGCTTTTCAAGATATATTTCAGCAGCCTCTTTGGCTGATATAGTTTTAATGTTTTGAGTGTCCGGCAGCTTGGCTTTCGAAGTCCCTTTTATTTGATTAGTTGGTGGGAGTGTCCAGTATTTGCGTTTTTCGAATTCTGTCGCAGGTGCTCCAATGTCCTTTTTGAAGTTGAAAACATTTGTGACGTTATCAAAACCTAGATCTTTTGCTTGGGAACCTATTATGTATTCGCTGGCTTCATTTCTAGAAACAACCGTTGGAGTCTCGTCTTGATGGATTCGTTTGAGTGGCATTGAGTCTTCCTTGGTGTCTGTTGAAAGTGGGCGCTTGAGCGTAAGGGATTATGAAGTAGAAAAACTGCTAATGTCTATAGAATGCTATTGGTCTTTTGTTAAGTGGTTGTAGTTAGTTTTTTTAGGATGTTGTGCACTTCTAGTTTGTATTGGGCCGAGTTGGATAGAGAGGTGGACTCATTTTGGGAGCCTTATCTCCTTTCTGACTCTCTCATTGACCAAAAACTTCGTGTCATCTATCACTGAATTGTTTCAACGCTTTAGACGTAGAATCGCTGCGTGGTTTGGATACGAAAAATGGGCAGGCCAAGTGAATAAGAAAAAGCTCTCCGAACGTGATATTTGTACGAAGTTTATTACTCCCGCGCTTGAGAAAGCGGGCTGGGATATAACAACGCAGATTCGCGAGGAATTTCCTCTTACGGCTGGGCGGATAATTGTTCGAGGAAAGCTCCATACACGTGCCAAGAATCGCCGAGCTGATTATGTCTTGTTTCACAAACCGAATATCCCGGTCGCCATAATTGAGGCCAAGGATAATAAGCATTCTATTGGCGATGGCATGCAGCAGGGTTTGGGCTATGCTGAGATGCTCCAGGTTCCATTCGTCTTTAGCTCCAATGGTGATGGTTTTCTCTTCCATAATAAAATTGCCACAGATGGTGTTATTGAGCGAGAACTCAGTCTTGACGAATTCCCTTCACCTGAAGTCCTCTGGCAACAGTGGGCAGTGCATCAGGGATTGGATGAACAACAGACCGATCTTGTTGCTCAGGATTACCATAGTGACGGGAGTGGAAAAACTCCGCGCTACTATCAGCTTCTCGCGGTGAATAAAACTATCGAGGCTATTGCCAAAGGTCAGAATCGCATCCTGTTGGTGATGGCAACCGGCACAGGTAAAACCTTCACCGCCTTTCAGATCATCTGGCGTTTGTGGAGATCCAAGACGAAGAAACGTATCCTTTTCCTTGCTGATAGGAATATCCTGGTCGATCAAACGATGACGAACGACTTTAAGCCATTTGGATCGGCAATGACCAAGATCCAAAAGCGGCAGGCGAATAAGTCCTATGAAATCTACCTCTCTCTTTATCAGGCTGTGACTGGCACTGAGGAAGAGCAGAATATCTACAAACAATTCAGCCCTGAGTTCTTTGACCTGATAATTATTGATGAGTGCCATCGAGGTAGTGCTGCTGCTGATTCAGCTTGGCGTAATATTTTGGAATACTTCTCTGCCGCTACGCAGATCGGATTGACTGCAACTCCCAAGGAGACCAAGGACGTTTCGAATATCGATTACTTCGGCGATCCTATTTATACTTATTCTCTTCGCCAAGGAATTAACGATGGCTTCCTCGCTCCATACAAAGTCGTGCGTATCGATCTGGACAAAGACCTGACAGGCTGGCGTCCCGATAAAGGGATGACGGATAAGAACGGGAACGTCATTGAGGATCGAATCTATAACCAGAAAGACTTCGACAAAACTCTGGTCCTCCCCACAAGAACTCAGCTCGTTGCGAAAAAGATTAGTGACTTTCTCCGCCAGACCAATCGTTTTGATAAGACCATCGTATTTTGTGAGAACATAGATCACGCTGAACGAATGCGTCAGGCTTTGGTGAATGAAAATGGTGATCTTGCTACGGAGAGTTCCAAGTACGTCATGCGGATTACGGGCGATAATGAGGAAGGCAAAGCAGAGCTTGATAACTTCATTTTCCCTGAATCGAAATATCCGGTCATAGCCACTACCTCAAAGTTGATGACTACTGGCGTTGATGCTCAGACTTGCAAGCTCATTGTCTTGGATCAGAATATCAAGTCCATGACAGAGTTCAAACAGATCATTGGGCGCGGTACTCGAATTAATGAGGACTATGGCAAGTTCTACTTCACCATTATTGATTTCAAGAAAGCAACAGAACTCTTTGCTGATCCTGACTTTGACGGTGATCCTGTCCAGATATACGAACCTGGCCCTGATGATCCAACAGTCCCCCCCGAAGATGAAGAACCTATAATCATTGATGAGGGAGAAGATGGCGAAGAAGTGATCATCGACTTTGATCCTGAGGGAGAAGGTGAAGACGAGGGAGAAGGTACTCGGCGTTATGTTGTCGAAGGCGTTAAGGTCAAAGTTGCTTCCGAGCGGGTTCAATACTTTGATGCCGAAGGCAACCTGATTACTGAGTCTTTGAAAGACTACACCCGTAAAACTCTGACAAAAGAGTTCACTTCGTTGGATGACTTCCTGCGCCGCTGGTCTAGTGCTGAGAAGAAACAAGCGATTATTGAAGAGCTTGCTGAACAAGGTGTGTTCTTCGAGGCTCTGGCTGAAGAGATCGGACGAGATTATGGTCCCTTCGATTTGGTGTGCCATGTTGCATGGGGTGCTCCTCCGCTGACACGCAGAGAACGTGCGGATCAAGTCAAGAAACGCGATTACTTTACGAAGTATGGAGAACAGGCCCAACGAGTGCTGGAAGCGTTGGTGGATAAATACGCAGATGAAGGTGTCACTCAAATCGAAGAGACACAGATTCTTACCATATCGCCTTTCACGGAACTCGGGACACCTATTGAGATTATTAAAGACTTTGGTGGCCTGGATCAGTACCACAAAGCAATACAGGAACTTGAAGAAGCCCTTTATTCGGCATAGCAATATAATTGGAGACAACTAATTCATGTCTATAACGACCTTGATCAAGACTATTCAGGACATCATGCGAAAGGATGTCGGCGTAGATGGTGATGCACAGCGTATCAGTCAGATAGTATGGCTACTGTTTTTGAAAATCTTTGATGACAAGGAACAAGAGTGGGAAATCACTGTTCCAGGTTATACATCTCCACTGCAAAACCGCTTTCGTTGGTCCAATTGGGCAAAGGATGCCGAAGGTATCACTGGCGAAGAGTTGATTGATTTCGTCAACAACGGTCTTTTCCCTTCATTGAAGAAGCTGGCAACCACTGCCGGTGTGTCTGAGCGTGGACTGGTTGTTGGTTCGGTTTTTGAGGACGCTTTCAACTACATGAAGTCTGGAACGTTGTTGCGACAGGTCATCAACACGATTGAAGACGATGTTGATTTCAACTCCTCCACTGACCGCCACCTGTTCAATGACATCTATGAAAAGATTCTCGCAGACCTGCAATCTGCGGGGAATGCAGGTGAGTACTATACCCCTCGCGCAGTGACGCAGTTTATGGTGGACATACTGAACCCGCAGTTGGGTGAATCTGTTCTTGACCCTGCTTGTGGCACTGGTGGCTTTCTTACCTGTGTCATTGAGCATTTAAGGAAGCAGGAAAAGACACCGGAAGATAAGCAGACGATTCAGACATCAATCCATGGCGTTGAGAAGAAGCCGTTGCCACATATGCTTTCTGTTACGAACATGATGCTCCATGATGTCGATGTTCCCACCAACATTCGCCACGACAACACACTGAGCCGTCCGCTTAAGGATTATGCCCCTAAAGATCGTGTTGATATGGTCATCACTAACCCTCCCTTTGGTGGCATGGAAGAAGACGGTATTGAGAAGAACTTCCCACGGAAATATCAGACGCGTGAAACCGCTGATCTGTTCATGGCGCTTATAATGCACTTGCTCAAGCATGACACTGGCAGAGCTGCTGTAGTCCTTCCCGATGGCTTCCTGTTTGGCGAAGGTGTTAAGACAAAGATCAAGACAGAGCTTTTAGAAGAGTTCAATCTGCATACCATCGTTCGTCTGCCCAAAGGCGTGTTCAGTCCATATACCAGTATCGCCACCAATATTCTGTTTTTTGAAAAAGGTGGCCCGACTAAAGACATATGGTTCTTTGAGCACCCGTATCCCAAAGGATACAAGTCCTACTCGCGCGGTAAGCCTCTGACCATTAAAGAATTTGATCGTGAGAAAGAATGGTGGGGGGGGGCGAGTCGCAAGGGGCGAAAAGCTACTGAATATGCGTGGAAGATGTCTGCAAAAGAGATTGTCGAACGCAAGTTCAATATTGACTGTAAAAATCCGTATGAAGACGAAGTCATCTATCGTGACCCAGAAGAATTGATGCAGGAGTACCAGGAGACAGTCCGGCAGCTTGAAACAGTGCAGAACGCTCTTAAGCACGAGCTCATACAAGCTCTTGGTGGCGAGTAATGGAACTTTTGGAAAAGCATTTCGACACCGCTTTTGCGGCTCCTGACGGGATAAAGAAGCTGCGCGAGTTGATTCTAACTTTGGCAATGCAGGGTAAACTGGTCGAGCAAGATCCGAATGATCAGCCAGCCAGTGAACTGTTGAAGGAGATCGAGGCAGAGAAAGCACGGTTGGTGAAAGAGAAGAAGATCAAGAAGCCTAAACAGCTCGCTAAGATAAAAGCTGATGAAGTTCCGTATGCATTGCCAGCAGGATGGGAATGGGGACGTTTTGGGGATTTAGTGTTGGTTCTTAATGGTCGGGCTTACAAAAAGAATGAGTTGTTGGATTCTGGAACCCCAGTTTTGCGAGTCGGAAATCTGTTTACATCTAAGCAGTGGTATTATTCAGACCTTACCTTGGATGAGGATAAATACATAAATAGTGAAGATTTAATATATGCTTGGTCTGCTTCCTTTGGTCCATTTATCTGGGAAGGAGGAAAGGCAATCTATCATTATCACATTTGGAAATTGAAGTTCTTCATAGAGGGCTCTCCGTACAAAGAATATTTGTATAACTACCTGTTGGATGCCACTGACAGAATAAAAAGAGCAGGTAGTGGTATTGCTATGATTCATATGACAAAGGGGCGGATGGAAGAGCTGCTTGTGCCCCTTCCTCCCCTCGCAGAGCAGCACCGTATTGTCGCCAAAATTGACCAACTCATGGCCCGTTGTGATGAGCTGGAAAAGCTCCGCATCGAGCAGGAGCAAAAACGGCTTGCTGTTCATACTTCCGCGCTCAAGCAATTGTTGGATGCGCAGGAGCAGGACCGCTTTGCCAATGCCTGGAAGTTCCTAACCACCAACTTCGGCGAACTCTACACAGTAAAAGAGAATGTAGTCGAACTCCGCAAAGCCATCCTCCAACTCGCCGTTATGGGCAAACTGGTTGAGCAAGATCCGAGTGATCAGCCAGCCAGTGAGTTGCTGATGGAGATCGAGGCAGAGAAAGCGCGGTTGCTGAAAGAGAAGAAGGTTCGGAAAGTAAAGCCGCTACCTGAATTCTCGTTGAAAGACATGCCATATGCGTTGCCAGAGAGGTGGGAGTGGGTACGCCTTGAAGATGTCGTTGAGCTTGGGAGTGGTGTAACAAAGGGGCGCAAACTTGCCGGGAAAAAACTCATCTCAATTCCGTATTTGCGCGTTGCGAATGTGCAAAGAGGCTATCTTGATCTTGCAGTAATCAAGGAGATCGAAATTGTCGAAAATGAAGTTGAAAAATATAGCTTAAAATATGGTGACCTTTTGATTACTGAGGGAGGAGATTGGGATAAAGTAGGTCGGACATGTTTATGGCGTGAAGAGGTACCAGTTTGTGGACACCAGAACCATATTTTTCGGGCCAGAAAGGTTCTTAACAAGCAAAATGAAAACTGGCTTGAAAAGTGCCTAAATTCTCCAATATCAAGACAATACTTTGCGGGAGCATCAAAGCAAACAACCAATTTGGCATCTATAAACAAAACACAACTCCGAGGTTGTCCAATACCAATGCCTCCTCTCACAGAGCAACGCCGAATTGTCGAGAAGCTGGATCAACTCATGACCCTATGCGACGACCTCGAACACCAAATCGACACCGCAACCAATACACAGAACAACTTGCTCAATGCCGTGATGGCTCAGGTGTAGAGTATGAATACATTGTTTCGATTGCTTTTGACTTTTAACGCGACATCTTTGCTGGTGATTGTCTTTTTAGTGCAGAATGGTTTTTCTTTAGGGTATTTTTTTGCCAAATGTCCGTATCTCGTCGGCTTGCCTAATGCTGTGTCCTACGTTGGCTATTTATTTGTACCTGTAGCCCTTACTGGATTAAGCGTTTTGCTTAGCGCATGGCTTGGTAAAGATAGTTTTGACGATGGAGAGATTGTTAGCATTGAACACGCTAATAACAGTTTTTTGCCGAGCTATTTGGGGTATTTTTTCGTCGCATTGAGCGTCGGGAATTGGGAAACGTTAGTATTTGTATACAGCGTATTATTTGTGTTCACTTTTCTTTCCCAAGCTCTCTATTTTAACCCATTGTTTTTGTTATTTGGTTTTAGTTTTTATAATATAACTACAAAAAATGAAGCTGTTGTTTTTTTAATTAGCCGTCGGAGCTACAAGATCCCACTTGATGTGATTATCCCTAAGGCGCACCGTATTAACAATTACACATTTATAGAGCGATAAACGATGAATCATTTAATTGCACGAATCAGAACAAGGAAAAAAGAGAGATTATTTAAGTTACTCTCTGATCAAGAAAATGTTTTTGACCTTGATGTCGAGAATTTGTCTTTAGTTGACTATGATGTTGATCATAATCTAGACGAGGAATCTTGGTTCAAAGTAGAAGAGTTTAGTCAAAAAGATTACTTTTTAGAGTATGTTGGGCGTGCTTTTGTTGCAGCAGAGTATAATGATTTAAAAAAGGAAGAATTTACTAAGATTGCTTTTTTGTGCTCGGTGCAAGGTGGAAATTTCTTTTTTCAAAAGGTTTCACCGTCAACTTATTTAACAAAAAAATTTATTGGGTTTGGTGATGTTGCGTGTCTTGAAACCAGTGATACTCGACTTTATGTGAACCAATATCCCGATGCTGTGTATTTAGCAGAGGAAGATGTCTTGGTGTTTAAGAAGTTGGCGACGATATCTAGTATTTTTCCAGGAATTGACACTATATATAAAGAAGCCACTAACGATGAAGTTCAGGAGTTCTTAAACAAAGATTTCATCGAGTTGCGTGATGGTTTCAATTTAGACAAAGTGTCAAAACCTAACAGGGCACGTATTGCTTTGGCACTAAATAGCTTGGGAGACATGAAGCCTGACGATCAAAAAAGTATGCTGAACTATATTCATGGCTATAGTGATGAGCGGCTTGAGTACGACCAAGACAACAAAATATTTTCTATTCAAACCGACGAGCAGCTTAAGCTATTGCTTTATGGGATTGAAGAGCGGTTCTACACAACTCCAATTGGGCAGCAAAAGCGTTTGGCAAACTCCGTACAAAGCTTGGGGTAGGCTGATTGTACGGGGCGGAGCGTGATTCGCGAATTCGAACAACACGGCTATCACAAGTCCCTCAATGATGACGATTTAACGTCGGAGATGGCAAAGCTACATTACGAAAACTTGGCTAAGGATGGAGTGGAAGCTGAAGCTGTCGAGAATGATGCCTGATGATTGGGAATGCCGAAGTAGAGGGTTAGATTATGTCTACATCAGAACATGGTTATAATTTTAGAAACGCTGTCGCTCAACTTGCTGGACAAGAGGTGCAGAAAACTCCTCTGTTGCCTGTTTATGAGGCTATCCACAATTCAATTCAGGCTATCCAGCTTGCCGACCGAGATGAGGGAGAGATTCGTGTCGAATTTATCAGAGATGAAGGCGACATGGATCCAAAGCGGATTGTGGAGATCCGTGTCTCGGACAATGGTATAGGTTTTACTAAAGAGAACCTTGGTTCGTTTGGGGAACTTTTTTCGGATTATAAAAAGAAGAAATACAACTGCAAGGGGATAGGCCGTCTGGCTTATTTCGCATTGTTTTATAAAGTCCATATCAAAAGTGTATTTGAGGAGAACGAAAAGCTCTTTCTTTTGGATGAAGTTGTTACAGAGAATAATTTTTATGACCTTCCCGATGTACAGGCACAAGAGGTTAGCGACATTGCCGTTCAGACTTCTATCACTCTCACCGGCGTGAACCCAAGTCTCTCTGATTTACTGAAGATCCTTCCTGGCACATTGAAAAATGACCTTACACAGCATTTTCTTCCTTCTTTGCTCTCTATCAAGAATATCAAAATAAAGATTTCCGACGATGAAGAGTATTACTTGGATGAAAACGTTAAAGACGTGACTCAAGATGACCCCGTGGTCGTTGGAAAGAGTGTCTTTGATGTTTATCATTTGAAGAATAGAGCTCCTCGCAACGCGTCTCATAAAGTCATTTTGTCCGCTGATGGCCGAAGTGTAAAAGAGAAGGCTTTACACTTTCTTCCTGCTGGAAAAATTGGAGAAAATGATGATAGGTTTTATTTAAACACAGTTGTTATTTCTGACTATCTCAACGGGAAACTCAACCATCAGAGGACAGATTTTAATATTCCTAAAACGAAGTCCTTAGCGAAGGATGAACCTGATCTCGAAAGTATCTACGGGGTAGTTACTGAAAAGGCGAGATCGTATACGCAAGACAACATTAAGCAATTTGAAGATATACAAGATAAGCTTATCAAAAAAGTGTTTGAGGATCTTCCTCATCTGGCATTTTTGGAAGAAGACTCGCAGGTAAAAAAAGGATTGAAACTGGGTGATGATGCTAACGTTGTGAAAGATGCGTATGTGAAACGTTTTGCGGAGAAGCAGGTTGAAAGCTTTAACTACGTAAAAGTGATCACTAAGAAATATGAATCTAATGAAATCCCTAATTTTGATGAATTTCGAAAAGAATCTTTGGGCAAGCTCGAAGAAGGAATGAAGCTAAATCATGCACCGCTTGTTTCATATGTAAAGTATAGAGACTTTGTCCTTGGTCTGTATGACAAACTTCTTGAAAAAAGAGATGACGATAAATACCAGCCAGAAAAAGTCCTTCACGACCTCCTCTTCCCATCTAAAACAAGTAGTGACGATTGCTCGGGGGATTATTTCAACCATAATCTTTGGCTTATCGACGACAGATACGCAGTGTACGATTACGTGGCATCAGACCTAAAAGAGTACCAAATTTCTGGGGATGAATATGAAGCAAAGGACAAACGGTATGACATTTTTGCCGCCTATAAAGATCCAATTGGTGCCGAACATAATGTTTTTATTGTAGAGCTAAAAAGAACGAGCGACCCGCTCTCAGAAGATAACGATCCAGTGAGGCAAATTGTACAATATGCTGAGAGGATTATGGATGGGAAGCTGCTGCATCATGATGGAAAACGCATCAATGTATCAGATAATACGCAATATTTTGGGCTTGTGTTGTGTGACGTGCATAATAATTATTTTAGGAACACAATGGTACGTCGACATAGTTTGAAAGAACGTCCCGATTCAAGGTCATATCATTCAGTACTTCTTCAGAATCGGTTGTTTCTAGAGGTGATGAATTATGAAAACTTGCTTGAGATCGCACGTGCTCGGAATAAGGTTTTCATTGATAAGCTTAATTATAAATAGGCTGCTAGCTATTCTGTTTTGCACTAGTGAGTACCGGATGGAGCTACCGATCAATTTTAGTTTTTTAAGATTTCGTATAAAATCTTAAAAACTGCGACGAAGATACCATCTGTAACGGGTATGGAATCTCCGTAGCTATTTTCTTTTTGAGTGACTGTAGTAGGGCTTTTCCTGTTTATTGCTAATGATGAAGCAACATGCAGACCATGCGTCATTCTCTTCGGTTGTAATTGGTAGACGATGCATATTTACATTGAAATTATATCCATAGTCCTCCATCACATTCTCTTTGAACCGGTTTAGAGTCATCTCTACTCGTTCTTTAGCTTTGTTTTTGCCTGCTGGAGATGTGGTTGAAGAAGTGAAAAAAGTAAATATTCCAAAGTCTAGGCTTGAAGATCCGCTCTTTCTGTTTAACATGCTAGAGATTCTTTTAAGATCATTCCTGCATGTCTCTGAATAACCGTAAACACGGTTTTTTACCTCGACTATTGCTCGAGGGTCCCCATCTCCATAATATATCACAATATCAGAACGCCCGTTGTGTCGGATGTCTTTTGGAAGTTGCCCGCGTCCAATCGCTCTGGCTGAGTCTAGAATGTCTTTTACATTTGATTCCATTGTTAAATAAATTGGGGATAATTCAGAAAGGCTGGCTGCAATATAGGTTGTCATCATGTATTCAGGAGCCCAGCCTAGCCATTCTCCCCCAGTCCACTTACAATAAT
Organism: Pseudodesulfovibrio nedwellii; assembly: GCF_027923765.1. Taxonomy (NCBI): domain Bacteria; kingdom Pseudomonadati; phylum Thermodesulfobacteriota; class Desulfovibrionia; order Desulfovibrionales; family Desulfovibrionaceae; genus Pseudodesulfovibrio; species Pseudodesulfovibrio nedwellii. The sequence goes on from NZ_AP026709.1 coordinate 3,419,008, forward strand.
TCTCCTGTGCTGTCTCAATCCCCGCGAGGACTGCCTCAGCTACTTTCTCCCTGCTTACAGCTCGTGACATTTGTTCTCCATTTGCTTTGTGGTGTTTATGTATAAAGCAAATGCCACCGAAAGGTGGTTTTATCAATAAACATATCACAGAGAGTAGGTTTAGCTTTCCCCTTTAATCGCTATTTTTATAGCTTAAGGGGTTTTATATGCTTTCAGTTTCACAAAGACTTGGGCGGAGGGTAAGAACCCTGCGGAAAAAAATGGGATTAACGCAGGATGCTCTTGCAGAGGCCGCGTCCTTATCTGGCAAGTATATTGGCGAGATAGAGCGTGGGGAAGTGAATGTTACTATTCAATCTCTTGAGCAATTGGCAACAGGGTTGAGGATCAAGATTCATGAACTAATCAAGTGTGAGCATGAGGCTGAAATAGATTTTTTGCGGATGGAACTTATGGAGTATATCACCCAATGCTCTGAGGTAGAGGTCAAATTGGCTTATAAGCTCATGGTGGCATTGAGGTAGCTATGAAGTCTTTTAAATTTAGTGATAGTAAGTCCTTATATTACAATTGGTTTAAACTTCAAAGTTATGTGTTGTTCCCTCGTAGCCCAACGAGGAGGAAAAAGACTTTTGACTTCTTGTATTATCGATTTTTGTTCAAGCATAGAGGCAATCCTGCGTTTGAATTAGAAAAAGTTTCGTTACGCAGAACCGCCGAAGTTTTGGACAGGCTAATAGTGCAAAGAAAGTTTTTTGAAGCCTTAGCGAATCGACGTCATTCCGTAATCACAGCAGCCATAATGGGACGTCTTTTCCTATCCATGACAGTCCATGATTTTCCAGAACCTAGCCAGAACAAGGCTGTGTTATTGTATAATTATCGGTTCAGCGACAGGCGCGAAGATAAAGGCCATCAAAAGAACTATGGAGTAAGGCACGCAAAGGATAGTCTCAACCAGCATCGGGATGTTCTCCCTTACTGCGTAGCAAACATGTTTAGCAAACCAGTGCGTGCTCAGTCTTGTGAAGAGTTTGGGGCTTTAGTTGAACATAATCTATGTTTGGCTGAGTCGTTTAAGGATTATTGCGAAAGACATACCCAAGCTAGATTGGGGGGAGTGGCAAAGGCGTTCGTTTATCCTGATAAATTACTGAGTGTGGAATATTGGAAAAAACTTTCACGAGTTAAGCAGGATACTCTTTTCTCATATTCACAGAAGCAAATGGTCAAGTACGCAATTAGGGCTGGTTTGAACTGCCCAAAGATTTATTCACTTTACTCGCCATGACGAGGCGATTGTTTTAACCAGGCTATTCCTTTGAACCGGTTCAAAGCAGAGTCGTCGATGACAAAAATAGAAATCCTCCTATGCTTAATGCGTAGGAGGATTTCATGTCTAATAAGCCGCTGAACACAAAGCGGAGCTGCTGGCTCAAAATGGGACAGGCGATGAGTATGCTCAACGTCAGTCGCGATACCATGCGCTCTTACTGTGAACAGGGGCTTGTTTGTGCAAAGAAATTGCCGTCAGGGCATTGGCGAATTGAGCAGGGTAGCGTTGACCAATTCATGCAAACTAGCTCAAGGCTTGTTGTTGAACGTTTGCGGGGACTTATGTTATGACTATAGGCATAATGGGACTCCGTAAGCCTTTCAAAAGAGGGAAGTATTGGTACTGTGAAATTAACCGGCGACGGGTGAGTCTTCGCACCTCCGAAAAGTTTGAAGCGACTCAGATTTTTAACGGGTTGAAGCGAGAGTATTTGGCTGGTCGTCTTGAAGAGTTGCAGAGTGAGTGCAAGACAACTCTGGGTGAATTTGCAGATGAATACCTTGAATGGGCAGAGTCCACGCAAAAGATTAGAACATTCCGCGCCAACAGGCTTGCTTTGGATAAGTTGCTAGCGGTTGCGGAACGTTCGAAGAAGCTGGATCAACTGAACTTCAAGCCTTTGGACGCCCTTGTTGCAAAAGGCAAAAAGGGCAAGCTGAAGACTTCCTCAATCAACAACCACATCCGCCATGTTAGGGCTCTCTTCAACAAAGCCGTTGATTGGGGGCTTGTTGAAAAGAACCCCTTCAGAGGCTTCAAAGAGTTGAAGTCAGAGCCCCGGCCACCGGCATTTCTTTCCGCGAAAGAGTGTGTGGAACTCATTTCTTCAATTGAAGATATGGAGCTGCGCCGTTTCGTAACAGCTTCGCTGTACACAGGGCGGCGTCGTGGAGAACTTTTTTACTTAAAGTGGAGTGACGTTGATTTTGAGCGAGATTGCTATCTTGTTCGGAAAAGCAAGACCCACTTGGTGCGGAGTTATCCCATGCATCCTGAGTTTCGTGCTCTTTTGAAATCCTTCGATGACCGTCAGGGGCGTGTGTTTAAGCGGTGGGAGCATCCAGACACGGTGACAGGGCTTGTTAAGCAAGCCCTCATCAATGCTGGGCATCCTGAAATGCGGTTGCACGACCTTCGACACACCTTTGCGTCGAATCTGGCGGAGGCTGGTGAATCGCTTCAGGCAATAGGTGAGCTGTTAGGGCACACGGATAAACGGACCACGGAGATATATGCTCATCTATCGGATCAGCATCTTCGTGATTCGTTGAAGCGTTTGAAGTTGAACGTCTAATCGAAAGGAAGTCGACATGGAAAAGAAAGTAAGGATTAAGGTTAAGGTTGCGCCTGAGGCTGAAGCAAGACTCAAGAAACTATGTGAAGCAACGGGGAGATCAAATGGAGAAATGTTAGAGATCATTTTAGTTAATAGTGGAGATTTCCTTTTTAGGAATTTGCTTTGGCAATGTATGGAGTTACATCCTAGTCAGGAAGAAAAAGTGTGTAATGCTGTTGTCGCGACAAAGGCAGGCTCAAGGCATTCATATATGATATCGTCAAGCATAAGAGATGGGCTGAAAAAGGCTGTGTCGCTATCAGCTTTTAACATGGGAGAGATAATAACCTTGGCAATAAGTCATTGTGAGCAAATTCATCAATTGAACAAAGTTGATGACGACGCTCGGAAGGAGGCGGTCGATACGTGCCTGAAAGGGATTCTGTTGGCCCAGAGGCGGTTTTCGGATGAAATTGAGGCAATGCGAAGTAGATGGGATGAAATCCTTTCACTGTACTTCACTCCAGAGGTCTCGCCAGCCTATCAAGAGTTGAAAATGTTTTTCGATGGCTTGTCAGGATTTGAGGCATATGGAAGTAATTTGGTAGCCTCCAAAGATTGCTGCCGTCGGGATGCAAGAAGCCGCAATGCTGAGCATACGCGTGGAGTCGCTTGGTCAGATATAGAGGCCGATCATAACGCTTGCCACGGTTTTAGATGATTGTTTGCGTACAATTTGCGTACAGTCCACTCTTTCACTCTAAACAGAAAAAGCCCCTCGGTGATATAACTCACTGAGGGGCTTAAACTTTCCTGGAGCCAGGAATCGGAGTTGAACCGACGACCTACTGATTACGAATCAGTTGCTCTACCAACTGAGCTATCCTGGCGAAATGGGAGTCGATTTTTAAACCAAGGGGCGGTGCGGGGTCAAGGGAAAAGACGGGGTTTTGTGAAATGTTATTGGGGAGAGGGAGGTTGTTGGTCTTTCTTTTGAGTTTACAATGATCACGAGAGCTTGATATGCTAGCGTAAGTGTAAGCAATTTTGATGTTTAAAGGTGAGGGGCCATGCGTATTCGTTTTTTTCTTGTTATTTCTACTCTGTTTTTGTTGTGTCTTCTGTCGGCCCCTTTCTCTGTGGCCATGGCGGGGGGAGGCGGAGATTCCGGTTCCATGGAAAATGTGACGATTCCGCAGGATGCCTCACCTGATCAGCTCAGGGATATTATGGGTTCTTTGAGCGACGAACAAGTGCGTGGGTTGCTGATTCAGGAATTGAAGAAAGAAGCGGATGCTACGCGAAAACCTGAGAAGGTGAAGGGGCTTGCGGGTTTTGTCCAGCGTATGCGTAAAGGGTCTACTTTTTTGCGCGATCGGTTTGAATATCTTTTTTCTGGAGCGGCCGCTGCTCCGAGAGAATTGCCTGCGAAAGTGAAGAATATACTTGGTGGTGAAGACAACTTGACCGTTGGTAAATTGCTTCTTGCGTTGGTTATCCTTACCTCTCTTTGGCTTGGAGCCATGTTTGTTTTCCGGAAGAAAACCGTCAATATTCGTAAGAGCTTTGAAGTCACGCCACCGGATGCCGTGTGGTATACCTGTATGGGGCGGCTGCTCATGCGAGCCTTGCTGGATCTTTTCGGTGTGATTTTGATTTTGGCGGTGGTCTTTGCTGGATATCTTATCCTTTTCAGCGAAGGAGCTGCGAGCAAGCCTGTTATTATTGCATGGTTGTCTGCCATTGTTTTTTTGGAGTTGGTCAAGCTGGTGACCCGGTTTATACTGGCACCCAAGGCTCCTGCTCTTCGTTATTTGCCTTTGAGTGATAGTGCAGCACATTATCTATATAAATGGACAGTCTGGGTTGGTCGAATTATTGCGGTCGGCTTACTTTTGACCACGCTTTTGCGACTTGAAGGCGGGAGTGAAGCCCTGATTTTGTTGGTTTCCACCTTGTGCGGTTTGACTGTTGTTTTTGTCCTTATACTCTTGATTTTATGGAACAGCAGGCCTGTTGCTGAAACGCTTAAATCACGGAGTACGCCCGGTTCCTTGGGATATCAGTTTGCAAGTTTTTGGCACGTGGCTGCGATTGCTTATGTCTTGGGATTCTGGGTTTTTTGGGTTGTGGGGCTTATGATTTTTGGCACTAAAGCCATGTTGCCTGGTGTTATGACTTTGCTCGCCGTGCCGTTGTACCTCCTTTTTGACTGGGGCACACAACGGTTGGTCGCGTTTGCTGCCGACATGGCGGGGCCTGCTATTCCCGAAGATTCTGCAGAAGAGGATCAGGAGCCGGATGAAAGCGGTGAATCGGTTGGGCTTATCGAAAAACATGCGACACGTTTCCAGACATTTCTCAGCAAGGGCTTTCGTTTTATCCTGTTAGCGGGTTTTGTTTTTGGACTACTTCGTGTGTGGGGTGCCGATTTTGATTTGGGACGAGCTACTGTTCGGGCGGCTTTTAATACGCTGATTACTTTGGTGCTTGCCTATATCGTCTGGGTTTTCATCAGTCGAACAATCGAACGAAAACTGACGGCCAAGGCTGCGGATCAAGGTGCTGGTGGCGGCCATGAAGGTGGTGGGCCAGGTGGTGATCGTTTTGCCACCTTGTTGCAGTTGTTGAAGAAATTTATTTTTGGTGCTTTGTTGGTCGTTACCGTGTTAATTATTCTGTCTTCACTCGGTGTGGATATTGGGCCGCTTATCGCAGGCGCATCAGTATTTGGCATTGCTATTGGTTTTGGCGCACAGACGTTAGTTAAGGATATTATTTCAGGTATTTTTTTCTTGACGGATGACGCTTTTCGAGTGGGTGACTATATCGAAACCGGCGGAGCCATGGGCACGGTTGAGGAAATTTCCGTGCGTTCTTTAAAACTTCGGCACCATCTTGGTTTCTTATATACCATTCCGTTCGGGTCCATGAAGTTGGTCAAGAATAATACGCGCGATTGGGCTGTCATGAAACTGCAATATTTGGTGCCGTTTGATACAGATATTCAGCAGGTGAAGAAGATTATCAAGAAGATCAATAAAGAAGTACGCGCTGTGCCTGAGCTTGATGCTGTGATGCTTGGCGATATCAAAAGTCAGGGTGTCAAAGCCATGGAAGAATACGGTATGCGGATGCGGGTCAAGTTCATGACAAAGCCCGGTGGTCAGTTTGTACTGCGTAAGCTTGTACTTGCAAAAATGCGTAAGGAATTTGCCGAAGCCGGTATTGAGTTTGCGCGTCCTCGTGTTTCTGTTCAAATTCCAGATGGTGCGGAATTGTCGGATGGCGAGCGAACCCAGGTGGCTGCAGCAGCAGCCAAGACCATTGATGACAAAGAAAAACAGAAAGCTGCGGCAAAGAAAAAAGGCAAAAAATAAGCAGGGTAGAGCTGGAAGATGGATTGCATGTTGACGTTTCATAACAATGGCGATCATCTCATCGCCATTGTTTCAGGTGTGGTGAATTCATTTGAAGATCTTTCAGCCATGGCACATGGTGTGGTTGAAATGACTTCGGAGCATTGGAGTAAAAAGGCCCTGGTGGATTTTCGGACAGTATCCATGAATATTGATTTTTTGAGTGCTCAGACCCTTGCAAATGATTTGGAAGATGAAGGGGTGCAGCTTTTTGGGATTCGTTTGGCATGTCTTTATACTCATGAAAATATCGATATATATAGAGTTTTTGAGACAGCGCATCAGAACAGATCTTTGAATTTTAAAATCTTCGAGCATGAGGATGAAGCTGTTGATTGGCTCATGTCTTGACCTAGGTTGTGTTGACTAATCGGTTTGCTTTGTCCCTTGTCCCTGACGGCTGTTCGGGTTACGAGTTCAACCAGTTGCTTAATTCATACGCCGAGGACCAATCGTTTGACCGTTGATACCAATCTGTACGCTTTTTTTTCTCCTGACACAGTTGCTGTGATCGGGGCTTCCGCCACTCCTGGCAAGGTGGGGCACACCATTGTCTCCAACATGATTGAAGCCGGGTTTAAAGGTAAACTCTTCCCCGTGAATCCCAAGGGCGGAGAGATTCAGGGATTACCCGTCATAACGGATATTGCCGATTTGCCACACGGGCTTGATCTCGGTGTTATTTCCGTGCCGCCACAGTATGTTATTCCGGCCATTGAGGCCCTTGGCGAGCGAGGGGCAAAATCCGCTATTGTCATCACAGCTGGGTTCAAGGAAGCTGGTAAGGACGGGTATCTTCTGGAGCAGGAAATCATCGCTATGTCCGAGAAATACGGCATCGCGATACTCGGTCCCAACTGTCTTGGCATGATGAATTCGGCCCACGGCGTTAATGCGTCCTTTGCTGCAGGGCACCCCACTCCCGGTTCTATCGCTTTTTTTTCGCAGTCCGGAGCATTGTGCGTGGCAATTCTTGACTGGGCGCTCGGGGCGAATATTGGTTTTTCCAAGTTTATATCCTTGGGCAACAAAGCCGTTCTTGATGAAGCGGACATGCTCGATTATCTCAACAAGGACGAGGAGACAAAGGTCATCCTCGGGTATATTGAGAACGTGGAGCATGGTGAGTCTTTCCTCAAGGCGGCGCGTAAGACCTGTTTAAATAAGCCAGTTATCATGATAAAGTCCGGTACGACTGCTGCCGGAGCCAAGGCTGCTTCGTCGCATACCGGAGCCATTGCCGGTTCCGATCAGTCGTATTCGGCCGCGTTTCATCAGTCCGGTGTGATTCGGGTGGGAGATGTGGCATCGCTGTTTAATTTAGCACAGGCGTTTTCTAGCCAGCCTTTGCCCAAAGGACCGAATCTGGCAGTCGTGACCAACTCCGGCGGTCCTGGTATTTTGACTGCGGATGCAGCGGATCGTTCTCGCTTGACTATGGCAGCCTTGTCGCAAAAGACGATTCAGCGGCTTCAGAAATTTCTTCCTAGCTACGCGGCTTTTTACAATCCGGTTGATATCATCGGTGATGCTGACGCTAAACGGTATAGGCAGGCTTTAGACGTAGTTTCCGAAGATCCAATGGTCCATTCCATTCTGGTGTTGCTCACACCGACGGCTTCGGTAGAGATTGAACAGACGGCTGAGGCGGTCATTCGCATGGCCAGAAAGTGTGGCAAACCGGTTTTCGCTTGTTTTATGGGTAAGACCCGTGTTGCACCGGCTCGGAAGCTGCTTATGGATGCAGGGATTCCGTGTTACGCCTTCCCGGAACCCGCCGTACATTCCATCGAAGCCATGTATAGCTATTACCTCTGGAAGAATCGTCCCAAGCCGGAATATATTGAGGTTAATCGCGATCTGGAGCAGGCGCGGGAAGTCGTCCGTGAGCATATGCGACGTAATCAGCCTGAGATCGTGGAATTTGAAGCTCAGCAGGTGCTTAAGGCGTACGGCTTGCCCACACCGCAGACAGTGTTGGCTCGGTCCTCTGATGAAGCTGTGGCCGCTGCCGAGGAGATTGGCTATCCCGTGGTTCTCAAGATCGCGTCGCCGGATATTTCTCACAAGTCTGATGTTGGTGGAGTCAAAGTGAATTTGTGGAATGCCACAGAGGTCATGAAGACTTTTAAGTCGATAACGGCCAAGGCCCAGCGTATGCGTCGTGATGCTTATATCGCAGGTTGTCTGGTGCAGGAAATGGCTCCTCCGGGCGTTAAGGAAGTGATCATTGGCTTTAAGCGGGATGAGGAATTCGGCCCTATGCTGATGTTTGGTCTGGGTGGTATTTATGTTGAGATCATGAAAGATATTTCGTTCAAGCTTGCACCGCTTTCACGACAGGACTCATTTGAGATTGTGCGTGAAATTAAGTCGTACATGTTGCTCAAGGGGTTGAAGGGTGAGAAGCCTGTGAACTTCACGGCACTGGAAGAGATTATCATGGTTATGTCACGGTTGGCGATTGATCTCCCAGAGGTTTGGGAAGCTGAGTTCAACCCGGTTCTTGTTAATCATGAGAGGGCCATTGTTGCGGATGTGCGGATGACTCTTCATTTGAAAGATAAGTAGGGTTTCGGTTTTCCATTTGCCTCTAAGGTCCGCTGTCAGGATCACAGCAAAGAAGGCGTTTTTTGCCTGCTTTTTCCGCTTCGAAAAAAGCAGGTCGCCGTAAAGGCGAGACCTTTTCAGCAATACCGTTTGCATTTTCACTGCGGGTGCTCGCAACACCCACCAAACAAAAAGTCCTTTCCCCTCTCATCGTTGTTGCTGGTGAGCACTGTTTGCTTCTAAATCTTTCGATCAAAGGCTGGGTTCGGTTTTTATTTAGTTGGAGAAAAGAAACGGCCTTTGAAGGAAGAACAGTTGGGTGTGTTTTCCCCAAGACAAAGGTCCTTTTGTGGTTGTCGAAGAGCTTAAAAGAAAAAAAATATCACCTACACCGAACTTCTAGTTTCCCGTCGGGAGTTAAATCCCGATTTCTTCAGGCTCGCTGCTCAAAGCGACTCATTTCTTCCTAATATCAGTAACAGCTTCCCCCTCAATTCCCCAATTGTCCGTATCCACTTCGTCGATAATGACAACGGTGGTCTTCGGATTCTTCCCCAGCACATCAGCCAGCAGATTGGTTACACCTTTGATTAGTTGTTTCTTTTGCTCGGCGGTTGCGTCTTCTTTGGTAATGCGAATGTTGACGTATGGCATTGGGCTTTCCTTTTTACTCAGAGGCAGTATTACTCGGCAAAATTACGGTGATGGTGGTGCCTGCCTCTTCGGATGTTTCCAGCGAAATAACGCCCCCCATGGCTTCTGTCATGAGCTTGGCAGAGTATGTTCCTAGGCCTGTACCGGTGACTTTATCCGCCGTGGCATATTTGTCAAAAAAAGTGTCTTGGACAGCGACTGGCACAATCGTGGGATTGTGAATGGCGATGGTGACGGTGGGAGAATCCCTAATATCCATGCTTATATGCTGGCCTAAAGCAGAGGCTTCAATACCATTTTTCATCAAATTTGCGAGTAGTGAATAGCATAGACTTTCATCAGCAGGAATGATCATTGATTCATCTAGTGCGAGCGATTTCTCAGATCGAGTGGCCACTATGGTAACGCCCTTCATGCCCGCCAGCCCCGAAAGATCCACAATCACTCGATGCGCAATTGCCAAAATATCGACATCTTGCGGTTCATATCGGTACATGCCGGTTTCCATCTTGTAGATATCAAGACTGCGGTTTATGAGGTCCAAGCCTGTGCTGACGGATGTCCGCATGTCGTTCAACATGATTTTCTGGTCTTCGTCGAGCGTGGTGTAGTTGCGCAGGTACTCTATGCCGTTGAGTGCGCCAATGAGCGGTGATTTGATGTCATGCCGGGTGATTTGTTCCACGTCTGCCTTGAGGGTCTCAGCATGTTTTCGTTCGCGGATACGGCTGGATTCCAATCTGAATAGAATACTGCCGACAACAAACAGGCTGCAACACGCCAGAATTGTTCCGTATGTAGCCAGTGCGTTGACGCGGTTGAGTTTTTGCATGTGAGCCGAAACATCAGAGACCAACTCAAATGCGCCGAGAAAGGAGTCTCCACGCATGATCGGGACGCAGGTCTCAAGGATATCTATTTCCTTTGTGGCGCCATGAGCGTCGATTCCTTCTTCGCGTTTAAGTTCACCGCTTGGCAGTCCTTTCAAGGTCCTTTCAAAGAATGTTGTTTCCTTACTGCGTGTGCCGATTTCATTGAAATCAGTGGAGTATAGAACGAGACCCGTAGCCGAATAGACTTTGATTTTTAAAAGGCCGAGTTCGTTTTCCATTCTAAAGATGGCTGCAGTGAACCCTGTGTTTTCAAGGACTGTATGAGTCAGTTTGGAGTGTTTGGCAGCCGGGGGAATGACATATTTTGCCAGTCGTCCGGTTTCCTCCATAATGGATGAAATGAAAATTTTTGAATAGGCGGGATAAATGATTTTTACGTTGATGAGTGGCAACCCGACGGCCGTAATGAATGCCAACACCAGAAGGCCGATCAAAGGGCGACTGTATCGCGTGTTGGTCGAAAACTGGTTCTTATTCATAGTCCGTTTTCCCTGATGGTTGAAGAGGATTCATTGAATATAATCATAGCATATGGTCGGTCCGAGGCAAGCTGTTTAGAATCTCACGCTACGTGATGAAATGATTGTCACCTATTAACAAGGAGATTGAGGTAACAAAAAACCGTCTTTGTCGCCGTTAAAAAGGCAACAAAGACGGTTGTTTTGGTGCGTCTGATCTTTCTACAGAATATAGCGGGAGAGGTCGCGATCTTCCACGACGTGGTCGAGTTGATCTGTGACATAGTCTCGGTCGATAATAACTTCTTGTCCTGATTTGTCCGGGGCTTCGAAGGAGAGGTTCGCCAGAATTTTTTCCATGATGGTGTAGAGTCTGCGAGCTCCGATATTTTCGGTCTCCTCATTGATTTTTTCGGCCATGGCCGAGATCTCTTCCAGCGCTTCCTGTGTGTAGTCTACTGTTACGCCTTCAGTCGCAAGGAGGGCCTTGTATTGCACGGTCAGTGCGTTTTTGGGCTCGGTCAGAATGCGGTAGAATTCTTCCTTGTGCAGGGAGGATAATTCTTCGCGCAGAGGGAAGCGGCCTTGCAATTCAGGGATGAGATCTGATGGTTTGGCAAAATGGAATGCGCCTGCTGCGATGAACAGGATGTGATCGGTCTTGATCATGCCATACTTGGTATTGACCACACTGCCTTCCACGATAGGGAGCAGGTCACGCTGTACGCCTTCTCGGGAGACATCGGCTGACCCGCCGCCGGTCTGGTCGTGGCGGGATGCTATCTTGTCCATTTCATCCACGAACAGGATGCCGGATTGTTCGACGCGCTCTCGGGCAAGTTCATTGACTGCATCCGGGTCGATGAGTTTATCGGCCTCTTCGTCGATAAGTGTCTGATATGCGTCCTTGATCTTCATCTTGCGTGTCTTACGCTTGCCGGGGAACATGTTGGAGAAGGCATTTTGCAGATTGTTGCCCATGTCTTCCATGCCGGGGATGGCCATGATCTCCACCTGTGCGCCGGACTGGACTGTCACTTCCATTTCCACTTCGCGCTCGTCGAGTTGCCCCTGACGAAACATCTGGCGGAATTTGTCACGGGTGCCGTCGTCTTTTTTGGGCGGCTCAACCGGCTCTATTGCATTGTCCTGATTCCCCGCGAAAAAGCCCATAGGCTCTTGCTGCTTAGGGCCCTGGCCGGGCAAGAGCAGATCAAGGAGACGTTCTTCAGCGTTCTTTTCTGCTTTGATGCGTACCTTTTCGGTTTCTTCTTTGCGGACCATGGCCACGCCGATTTCCATAAGGTCACGGATCATGGATTCCACATCGCGTCCTACGTAGCCGACCTCGGTGAATTTGGTGGCTTCGACCTTGAAGAACGGGCAGTTGGTCAACCGCGCCAGACGGCGGGCAATTTCTGTCTTGCCGACGCCGGTGGGTCCCATGAGAATGATGTTCTTGGGGGCAATTTCGTCCCGAAGTTCCGGTTCGATCTGTTGCCTGCGCCACCTGTTACGCATGGCGATAGCCACCATCCGCTTGGCGTCGTTTTGGCCGATAATATATCTGTCGAGTTCAGAGACAATTTCTCTCGGTGTCAGATTACTCATTTACTTATCCTGTGATTCCAGAGTGATGTGGTTGTTCGTGTACACGCAAATATCAGCTGCGATTTCCATGGCCTTGCGGGCGATGACCTCAGCTGGCAGGTCGGTGTTTTGTTGCAGGGCCCGGGCTGCTGCCAGGGCATAGGACCCGCCGGAGCCGATGGCAGCAACTCCGTCGTCAGGCTCGATGACGTCTCCGGTACCGGAGATGATCAGAATGTGTTCGCCGTCAGCGGCTAACAACATGGCTTCGAGTTTACGTAAATACTTATCAGTACGCCAATCTTTGGCCAGCTCCACAGCTGCCCTGAGCAGGTTGCCGGAGTAAGTCTCCAGCTTGGTCTCGAATCGTTCGGACAGGGTGAAGGCATCGGCGGTAGCTCCTGCGAATCCGATGGTGACTTTGTCCTTGAAGATGCGCCGCACCTTGCGGGCGGTATGTTTCATGGCAATGGCCTGTCCCAGGGTGACCTGACCGTCACCGGCAACAGCAGTACCGTTGTCGTCTTTGACCGCAATGATGGTTGTTCCTCTGAGTTCCACTTTTTGCTCCTTGTGTGAGGCGTTACAGCACTTCTTCGGCGATGGCGATCCATGTATCATAGGCCGCGTCGTCGTGCAGGACCATGCTTATTTCTCTGACCATGTTTGCTTCCAGTCCTTGTTTCAGGGTTGATAATGCAATACGTGCAGCGTCTTCGACTGGATAGCCGTATGCGCCGCAGGAGATGGCAGGGAATGCGATGGTTCCAATAGCATGTGCTTGGGCGAGCTTCAGACTGTGTGCATATGCACTGCCGAGCTTCGCAGGTTCGTCGTTTTTGCCGTCGCGCCAAATAGGTCCGACGGTGTGAATGATAGAGTGTGATGGCAGGCCGAAACCGGGGGTGATGACCGCCATGCCTGTTGGCAGTGTGCCGTTTTTTTTGATGATGTTCTGACAGGCTGTTTGAAGTTCAACAATCCCTGCGGTTTGATGGATGGCCCCGTCCACACCACCGCCTCCGGCCAACCGGGTATTGGCGGCATTGACGATGGCATCGAAGGCAAGAGTGGTTATGTCACCTTGACGAATAACAAGTCGCCCGGTGGAAATGTTCCAGGTCTGCATGATAGTTCGAAAGATAAGACCGCAAGCGGCAAAGGCAAGGCCATCCATGCGGATTGTCTGGTGATGATTTCGATCTGTTGGATTTTGTCACATCGAATCACTTTCGGCCTATCAAAAGGCATGGTACAGATAACATTATGTCTCACCGTGAAAAAATACTGATTGTTGACGATCAACCAGAGAATATCGACATAATGGTTGAGGCTTTGCAATCGACGTATGACCTGATGGCGGCTACAAACGGAGAATCCGCTTTGGAGCGCGCACGAGGGGAAGCTCCCCCGGATCTTGTCCTGTTGGATGTGATGATGCCCGGCATGGATGGGTATGAGGTTTGTCGTCAGTTGAAAGATGGTCGAACAACACGCGATATTCCCGTGATTTTTGTTACGGCACTGGATGACCCGGACAAGGAAGCCAAGGGGCTTGATCTTGGGGCTGTTGATTATATTACCAAGCCAATAAGTCCGCCTGTCGTCATGGCGCGTGTCCGGGCGCATTTGCAATTGATTCATGCAAGACGAGTCCTGATGCGCCAGAATGATGTTCTTGAACAGCGAGTCAAGGAACGAACCGCCGAAGTGGTTCGTTCGCAGGTGGAGCGGGTAGCGGGACTGAATAATTTTGCCAATGCCATGGCTCATCAGATACGTAATCCGGTCATGGCCCTTGGCGGCATGTCCGGACTACTGCTCAAGAAGGTTCCAACGAATAGTCCTTTGTCAGAATATGCTGTCGCGGTTCGAGAGAATAGTTTGCGGTTGGAACATCTAGTTGGTGTTATCAGTGATTATGTTTCCCTGACGGCAGGAAAGCCTGAGGCCTTCCCGGTACGAACTCTCGTGGAAGATGCCATAAAGCGAGCCCGTGAAATTGCGACTGATCTTGGGAAGGAATTGGACTGCACGGCAGAGCTGGCAGACAGTGATGTTGTGGTGGATGCGGAGTTGGCTGTGCTGGCTTTGGTTGAAATTATGCAGAATGCGATTGAATTTTGTGAGCGCAACACGATTGTTCTGTCAATTCTGGGCGGTCCGGATGTCTTTCCCCATGAGGTGACAGCCTCGGAACGGTTTTATGCGGCAGACAGGTGGTATGGAGTCCGTATTACCGACAATGGTCCGGGTATCCCCGATGAAAATTTGGCGTTTGCCACCGATCCTTTTTTTACGACAAAGGCATCTGGTGTGGGCCTTGGGTTGACACGTGCGAATCGTATTCTGCACGACGAATTGGGCGGTGAGCTCTTTGTAGAGTCGCCGCCGGATAAGGGCGTGTCAGTGACCGTGAGTTTTTTGTTAGGATTTGAGTTGGACTAGTCGCTTTCTGCTTCGTTTTTTATCTCTGCAATGGCTTCTGCATAGGCTTGGAATACGTCATCGCGGTTGATCAATCCGATAATTTCGCTGGTGTTGGTCTTGGCTACCACTGGAATCTGCCCGTAGTCGGTGTTCACAAATCGAAGCAGGGCCTGATAGAGATCGTAATCCGGTCGGACGTAGACAGGGCGCGACATGAGATCTCGGACAACCACCAGATCATGCAGTTCCTCTTCAAACATCCAGTTGCGGACGTTATGGATGGAGATCATGCCACAATATTCTCCGCCATCTGCTCGGCGTACCGGAAAATACAGTTGGTCCGAGTTGGCGATAATGTCCGTCATCGCCTTGAGCGTGGTGCCTTCTTCCAGAACGATCACGTCACCAGGATCATAGAAATCCGAGACATGCATTTGTTCCAATACATTGATGGTAGCGTCTTCGGCATGGGCTGGTGAGTCGAATTTATTTTCCACCTGATGCTCATAGAGCGAGTAATTGCGACCAAGTACAATGCATAAAGCTGACGCAAGCATAAGCGGAGCAAGCAGGCCGTAACCTTGAGTTAACTCCGTGACCATGATGAGCGGTCCGATAGGTGCGTTGGCCACTCCTGCGAAGAATGCGGCCATACCCACGAGGATGTAGGCTCCGGGTTGGGTGACGATGTCGGGGAAATAGTGATGACCGACCTTGCCCACAAGGCCGCCTGACATGCCGCCTACGAACAAGGCTGGTGCGAACATGCCGCCTGACATGCCGGAGCCGATGGTGATGGATGTGGCAACGGTCTTACCGATGATGATGTAGCACATGCCGAGCGCTGGAATTTGACCGAGAATGGCAAGCTCCAACCAACCATATCCACCGGACAGGATGCCACCTGTGACCAGTCCGTCAGTCGCTGTGTAAGGATAGGCTATGCCAAGCAGGCCCATGGCGAGACCGCCGATTCCCATGGACCAGATAATGCCAATTTTTTCTCGAAGTGGAAAAAATATATGATATTTGATGACGTGGAATGTTTTGATATACATCCAGCCAACTGCGGCGCAGACAAAAGCGAGCAGGGCATAAAAAATGAGTTCTCGCGGGTCATGAAAAGAAAAACGCGGGATGCCGAAAATTGGTTCTGTGCCGTAGAAAAATGTGAAAATCGAATAGGAGACAACGGAACTCATGACCGAAGGCAGGATGGCTTCGGCCTCAAAGTCTTCGCGGTAAATGACTTCCACTGCTGTGAGTGCGCCGCCAAGAGGAGCGCGGAAAATAGCACCCAGACCACCTGCCGCACCTGAAAGCAGGAGCAGCCGACGTTCTTTGGCTGAAAGATTGAAAATTTTGGCAAGCCATGCGCCTACGCCTGCGCCCATTTGCGTGATGGGGCCTTCTCGGCCTGCAGAACCACCTGAAGCAATGGTCAGGACGGAGCACAGCCCTTTGATGATGGCTACACGTGCCTTGATGATCCCGCCATGATTATGAAAAGCGTTGATGGTGGCATCCGTGCCATCTGTTCCGCCGTCCATGGTTTCCGGGATGAATCGTTGCACTAACCAGCCGGTGAGAAGGGCGGTTCCGGTGGTAAAAACAGGAATAACCCAGGGGCGAAATTCACCGGTATGACCGTGGAAGATGCCTTCACCGGCAGGTTCCACAGCAGCGATACCTGCCAGATTATTTTGAATGATGAATTTGCCGAGTTCTACGAGCCAGAAAAAGCCCACAGCCACCAAGCCGGACATGACGCCGACCAAAACGCCGATGGTCAACCACCTGAATGAGGTGACCATACGGTAGGATTTGACGAAATCGGTCCAGTAATTGATTATTCTGGTTATTACTTGCAGAGACATGGGTTATCCGTTGGTAAGGCCCAAGTCGGGTCGGGTCAGTTTGATGGCCGCTTCAGGTTGGGACAGGAGCTGGCGACCCAGGTCTATGTCTTTGGCTATGCGGTCTTTGAGTTCGTCTATCCCATTGAATTTCTTTTCGTCACGGATGCGCTGTACAAAATGTACGCGGATATCTGCACCATAAATATCGCCGGAAAAATCAAGGATATGTGCTTCTACAGACAGGGCATCATTACCGAAAGTCGGATTTTTTCCGATATTCGCGACGCCCATGTGGACGACGTTGTCCACTTCCACCCAGATGGCGTAGACACCGGGTTTGGGAAAAAGTTCATCGACCAGTTTGAGATTCGCAGTGGGGAAGCCGAGCAGCTTGCCGCCTCTGTTCATGCCATGCACAACTTCGCCTTTGATCTGATAGAAACGGCCAAGCAATGGTCGTGCAGGCCAGACAGTTCCGGCTTGGACCAGATCGCGAATGCGGGTTGAACTGACCACGGCATTGTCGATGGAGACAGGGTCGAGGCGATCCACGGAAAATCCGTGTTTTTCGCCGAGTTTCGTCAGGATTTCAAAATTACCAGCTCTGGCTTTGCCTAGATGGTAGTCATACCCGATAATCATTTCCTTCATGCCCAGTCCGTTCACAAGGTATTTTTTGACGAATTCCTCGGGAGAGAGCTTGGCCATTTCCATGGAAAATTCCAGGAGCAGGCAGACTTGTGGGCCATGCTGGGAGATGAGATCAAGCTTTTGTTCTGTCAGCGTGATAAAGGGGGGAGTTTTGTCATCCCGCAGAACCCGTAGTGGATGGGGGTCAAATGTAACGACCACACTGACGAGGCCTTGAGACTTAGCACGTAAACATGCCAACTCGATGAGTTTTTGGTGGCCTTTATGAACGCCGTCGAAATTTCCGATAGTCACGCATGACTCGCCGACGACGTCCTGAAGTTCCTCTATGGTCCTTGCGACGATCATAATATTCAATGTCCCTGTTTGAAAAAAAAGCAACCTACGCCAAAAAGGCCCGGTTCACAAGGCTTTGCTACTTCTTGAGCTTGGCCCGTTCCTTGATGAGTGCATCCAGTTTTTTTATTTCTTCCTGCTGCGCGTCGGTCTTGGCGAGTGCCTTGGCTTTTTGTGCATGCAAGGTGGCTTTGCGTAAATTCATGGAATAAACCCCTGCGTAGGCAAGGTGCAGATTTCCGCCGAAGGTGTCCCCGGATTCACCCAGAATCATTCCGAGATGATGATGAACTTCCCAGTCCTCGGGAACCAATTTTTCGACTTTTTGCATATTTGCAATAGCTTGCCGATATTGTTTGGCCTCGCTTTGGAGTCGTGCGAGATAGAATAATCCAATGGCATCCCTTGAGTTTTGGATGGTCGCTTTTTGCAGCAGGGTGAATGCTTTTTCGGCGCGGCCTGTTTTGAAATAGAAAATGCCTGCTTCCCGAGATATGAGCGGATCGTTACCGTCCTGTTCAAGCGCTATTTCATACGCCTTTTCGGCTTCGTCCATTTTTTTGAGACGAGTAAGAGCTATTCCGCGTCCGGCATGTTCCATAGGAGTGAGGCCGTTGGCCTTTTTGTCATCCCAATAGGCCAAGGCCGTGTTGGCCGGTGACATTTTGGCGCGTACCAGAACCTGCACCCTGTGCAACCGTGTGTTGTCGTCGGTACGTTGAGAGAATTCCTTGGGCATTCGGGCAATGCGGTCATTAAGATAGGTGATACGATCCGCGGTTCCGGGGTGAGTGGAAAGGTAGGCTGGCATTTGAGAACCAGAGTCGAACCATTTGTTTTTTCGCATGATTTCGAACATCTGAGGCATGCCTTGAGGATTGTATCCTGCTTTGACCAACGCATTGAGTCCTACGTGGTCAGCTTCATTTTCATCATCACGCGAATAATTGAGCATGGCCTGGGTGGCAGCGCCGGAGCTACCGAGGGCAAGAGCTGTCCCTACGGCTGCTCCGTCACCACTACCGGAGGCAATGCCGAGCAGCAGTCCGGTCAGAACTCCTACCGTGGAGAGCAGTCCGATTTTTTTCTGTTTTTCGATGCGCTGGACTACATGGCGTTGGGAAACGTGTGCAAGTTCGTGTGAGATAACGCCAGCCAGTTGGCATTCGGATGTAACTTCCTGAATCAACCCTGTGAAAATATAGATGAAACCACCGGGGATAGCGAAGGCGTTCATAAGAGGGTTGGCGATAACTGCGCTTTTGATTTTGAAGGGCATAGGTCGCTTTCCGTCTTCAATACGTTTAACGACATCGGTGACGAAATCCGTGATATATGTGTCGCCAACCATGCCCATCTGGCTGCGGATGACCTGATCGAATTCACGCCCCATTTTGTTCTCATCGCGTAGGGTTAATTTGTCGCCCAACAACGAGTTGGCGTGGGCTTCGCTCAGAGGAGTGAAAGTCAAAAGCAAAGCCGCAAAAAAAGCGGGCAATGTAGCGATCAGGCTTCGTATCATATTCCTTCCATTGGTTGCGTCTGACACATTGTAATCATTTGAAGGGCCAACGCAACCATGTGCAACGGGAGCGAATAAAAAAGGCGCGGCCACTGATGGTCGCGCCTTTGTAATGTCAGTGCCTGCGTTTTATCTGGCCATTGAATCCAGAAAGTCGCGGTTGTTCTTGGTGTTTTTCATCTTGCCGCGCAGGAATTCCATGGAATCGATGGAGTTCATGGGGGAGAGAAGCTTTCTGAGAATCCAGACGCGGTTAAGCACATCGTCTTCCAGCAGCAATTCTTCTTTGCGGGTGCCGGAACGGTTGATATCGATGGCTGGGTACACGCGTTTGTCGGAGAGATGACGATCGAGGTACAGCTCCATGTTGCCGGTACCCTTGAATTCTTCAAAGATGACTTCGTCCATACGGGAACCGGTGTCGATGAGTGCGGTGGATATGATGGTCAGGGAACCACCTTCTTCAATATTGCGGGCTGCACCGAAGAAACGCTTGGGACGTTGCAGGGCATTGGCGTCAATACCACCAGAAAGGACACGACCGCTTGAGGGGGTCACGGCGTTGTACGCGCGGCCAAGGCGGGTGATGGAATCCAAAAGGATGACCACGTCGCGTTTGCGCTCGACCAGACGTTTGGCTTTTTCAATTACCATGTCCGCTACCTGAACGTGGCGCTGCGGCGGTTCGTCAAAAGTGGAGCTGACGACTTCGGCTTTGACCGTGCGTTGCATGTCCGTCACTTCCTCGGGCCGCTCGTCAATGAGCAGGACAATGAGGTCCACTTCGGGGTGGTTAGCGTTGATGGAGTTGGCAATGGTCTGGAGCATGATGGTCTTACCGGTGCGGGGCGGGGCCACTATGACGCCGCGTTGCCCTTTGCCGATAGGAGCCAACAGGTCGATAATCCGTGCAGAATAATTTTTATCCCCGTTTTCAAGCTTGAACTGTTCTTCGGGATAGAGGGGAGTCAGGTTGTCAAAGAGAACGAGGTTTTTGGAGTGTTTTGGGTCTTCGAATCCGATTTCGGAAACGCGAAGCAGGGCGAAGTACCGTTCTCCTTCCTTGGGAGGCCGAATTTGGCCGGAAACTACGTCACCTTTGCGGAGACCAAACCTGCGGATTTGAGAGGGGGAGACGTAAATGTCGTCCGGTCCAGCCATGTAGCTGTACATGGGAGAACGTAGAAATCCGAAACCATCAGGCAGAATTTCAAGGACGCCTTCTCCAAAAATTTGTCCATCGCGAGAAGCACACTCCTGCAACAGGGAGAAGATTAACTCCTGCTTGCGCATGGTACTTGGATTCTCGACACCGAACTCCATGGACAGTTCGGTTAGATCTTGCATGGATTTGAGCTTGAGCTCGGTTAGGTTCAGGCTACCGCCGTTTCCATTACCGTTGCCGTTACCGTCGTTTCTTTTGTCGGATTTGGGCGCGGCTTTTCTGCCTCGGGGACTTCTTTTGGGAGCGGGAGCCTTGCCTTTGCCATCATTGCCAGGTTTTGTGTTGGCCATAATCGAAAAATTGGTGTTGAGGTTGAATGAATATTAAAAAATCTATTAACTATACTAAACTGTATTGTATGAAAAAAAAGAGAAGGGGATTGGTCGAATGCTGTATATGAACCGCTGAGTGAATCGGTTCATATGGTAATACTATAAAGCATACCTCACGTTGAAGTTGCGCTAACAGCTTTCGGAGTCTTTAAAGGAACTTTTAATGATAGTGGGAAAATAGCTACGTCGCGAAGCGACATCTGAATTAGGACGTACATGAAACGGTTGGCCTTGACAAGCCCCGTTAGTCGTCTTTCTCCTGTGCGGCGATGACATCAGCGAACATTTCGTTGATATCTTCCTTAATATTTTCCTGATCCCGGCCCAACGAGTAGGCCAGTTCCATAGACACCAGTCCCATAGCTTGTTCCAGCAGGCGACGTTCTCCAAAAGAGAGTTCTTTGTCACGGCCAATCAGAAACAGCTCTTTGAGGACATACGCAACATCCGCAAGGTCACCACTCTTTAATTTTTCAGAGTATTCGCGGTAGCGACGGTTCCAGTTTTGCCCCGTGTATCCGGTAAAACCAGTTCGGTCATTGAGGGATTCGAAAATTTCTTGCCCCAGACGCTTGCAGCATACGGATCTGAGTCCAACATTTTCGGCATTAGCCACGGGAACCATGAGGGTCACGTTGTTGCTCAGGATGCGGACTATGTAAAAATCGGCTTTAACGCCGCCGATCTCCTGAGATTCTATACGCTCGACGCGACCGACTCCCTGAGATGGGTACACAACCAATTCATTAACCTTGAACACTGGGACCTAAGCTCCTTGAAAAATGCTTTATTACACACGACAGAAGGACATCATATCGAAAATCCGTGGAGGAGTCCACGGTTACTGTATTTACTCTTCCTTCAGGGAAAAAGAGTTTATATGCTGGGTCGCAAATCCCATACCGCGCCGATAGAATATGTCTAATCCTTTGGCTGCATGGGTGATTATCCCTGGAATATGTTCGACATTTTCTTTTTCGAATGGTTCCAGAACCCAGTCACTGATCGGTTTGAATCGATCCTCCGGGCGCCCTACACCGAGTCGAAGACGGAAAAAATCGGAAGAACCGAGTCTTTCCTGAACCGATTCCAATCCGTTGTGACCGTTGTTGCCGCCACCCTTTTTGAACTTCATCCGTCCAACGGGAAGATCCAGTTCATCGTGAACCACGAGGATTTTTTCAGGGGAGAGGCCGTGTCGGCCGCAGATTTTGGAAACGGCTTTGCCGCTGAGGTTCATGAAAGTCATTGGTTTGGCAAGCAGCCGGTATGCTCCGGCAAATTTTGCATGCCACAATTCATAATCACCAGATTCATCGATTTGTTCCAGACGCATAGCTTTGCGGTCTGCTCCAAGTCGCAAAAGATGGTCTACGAGCATGAACCCGATGTTGTGTCGGGTTTTCTCGTACTGTGAGCCGGGGTTGCCCAAACCGATGATTGCGCTTTTGTAATCCATGATCCGGTTGTGTCTGAAATTTATATGGTCGGTGACAGACTGGAGTCTATCAGCCTCTTTGAGCGGAGGCAAAAATAATCCCGGAGCGTGAAATCACGCTCCGGGAAGTCTGTGTATTGTAAAGGGTGAGATTATTCGGATTCGTCCTCACCGACGACTTCAGTGACGATGGCTTCGTCTTCGTCGCCACCGATCTCTTCTTCTTCCTCACGTGCAGGCTGGACTGCAACAACGGCGTAGTTCTCATCAAATACCGGGGTGACGCCTTCGGGGAATTCCACGTTTTCGATGTGGATGGAATCCATGATATCCAATTCGGTGATATCGATAACAATGGAGCTGGGAATTTCAAGAGGCTTACAGATGACTTCGATGGAGTCACGGTAGAGTTCCATAACACCACCGAGCTTGACGCCCTTGGAATCTCCAGTGATCTCGAAGTGGACGGAAACCTTGATTTCGCTGTCCAAATCTACACCAAAGAAATCTACGTGCTCGGGTACACCTTTAACTGGCTCGTTGCGGACGCGCCACAACAGAGAAGGAATGGTTTCAGTCTTGCCTTCTTTTTCCAGAACCAGGTCAAAGACCTGTGCGCTACCCAGAGCGGAATATGCTTTCTGCAAGGGGACCATCGCTACTTTGACGGGGATGTTTGCGCCCTTGGCATCATAGTAGATGCCGGGGACCATACCAGTGGTACGGAGGCGGCGGTTCGGGCCCTTGCCCATTTCTGTGCGTTCCTGAACGTTAAGTTTCAGCAGGTCAGCCATGATGTTTCTCCTGTTACGCCCTGGCCGTTCACTATGAACGGACGCTCGCGCTTCAATTGGTTTACGGGATGATTCCCTTATACGAAGAGTACGGACACGGATGATTCCGTGTGTACATTATTAATGGCTTTTGCCAACAGGGAAGCCACAGAGCGCTGCTTGATCTTGCTGCAGGTCTGAGCTTCTTCGTTGAGCGGGATGGTGTCGGTGACAACCACCTCGGAAAATGCGGAGTCTTCCAGTCGCTTGATGGCCGGACCGGACAGAACCGGGTGTGTGGCACAAGCCAACACGTCCTTGGCACCGTTTTCCATGATGACATTCGCAGCGGCACACATGGTACCTGCGGTATCGATCATGTCGTCGATGACCACGGCGACCTTGTCTTTTACATCACCGATGATGTGCATGGCCTTGGCCTGGTTCGGGGCGTCGCGGCGTTTGTCCACGATAGCCAGAGATGCACCGAGGCGTTTGGCGTAAGCACGGGCACGTTCTACGCCACCGGCATCGGGAGAAATAATGACGAAATCTTCATCATTGCGTTCGCGCAGGTGTTCAAGCAGGGCAGGAGCGGCAAACAGGTTGTCTACCGGACAGTTGAAGAAGCCCTGAATCTGACCAGCGTGCAAATCAATGGTTACCAGACGCTGCATGCCTGCCGTGGAGAGCAGGTCGGCAACCATCTTGGCGGAAATCGGTGCGCGGGGCACGACCTTGCGATCCTGACGAGCGTATCCGAAATACGGTACCACTGCTGTGACGCGAGATGCGCTGGCACGCTTGAGTGCGTCCAGCATAAGACAGAGTTCCATAAGGTGAAAGTTGACAGGGGAACAGGTGGGTTGGACTACGAAGACATCGTCGCCGCGAACGTTCTCACCGATTTCGATGCGGATTTCTCCGTCGGAGAAACGCTCACGCAGAACCGGGGAAGCTTTTGTCCCCAGATGTTCGCAGATAGCGTCGGCCAGTTTCGGACTTGCGGACCCACTGATGATTTTCAGTTCACCGTGCATGATGACAATTACCTCATGGTTATAAAAAAAAGTGGCTGGGGCGGGAGGACTCGAACCCCCGAATACCAGGACCAAAACCTGGTGTCTTACCACTTGACGACGCCCCAACGAAATTTGCCGATAAGCGGTCGATTGCTTCGTTGCTGCGCGAAATTCCGATCCTTGCGTATGAGAATACGCGGCGGCCTTGAATTTCGCTTGCGCCTCGCACTCGACCATTTCTCGGCAAATTCCGTCCCAATTTATCGGGAGGTTGCCGTGGGCGTCTGCGGAGCAGACTGCCGTCGTCGATGAGACGCATTCGCTGTGTGAGCGATACGACCTTTATCTTTGATGGAAAATCTATCGACAATCCATCGTGAAAATTTCAATTCCGTCTTTTTCGAGAGCTTTTGCAGCAATCATTGCTGTGTCTCTGTTTTGGTAAAGGCCAAACAAAGAAGCTCCAGACCCGCTCATCGCGGCTGTTTCTGCCCCTGAGGTCATGATTTTTTCCTTTATTTCCTGTAGTCTTGGATGTTTTTCGAAGACAACAGGTTCAAAGTCGTTTGTCATTTCTCTGGGCGAAACGGGAGATGGAGTCTTAGTATCAGATTCTCGGGTTGTCAAGGATTGGTGAACCTTTGTTGCGTTGTTTTTTTTATCCCAAGCCGAGAATGCCCATGGAGTGGAAACTTCAATGTCGGGGCAAGCTATTAGGAGCGTCATTCCTGATAAAGTTACGGACGCTGGTTCGAGCTTGTCCCCGATGCCTGTGGCCCAGGCCGGACCATCCATGAGAAAGAAAGGAACGTCTGCCCCCAGCGATGCAGCCAGCGAGAGCATGGCTTCTTGTGAAAGCCCTTTGTCTCCTGCTTCGGTGTTGAGCCATGTGAGCATGGCTGCGGCATCGGAGCTGCCGCCACCAAGTCCGCCGCCCATGGGGATATTTTTTGTCAGTGTGACGAAAATACCGGGATGAAACCCAGTAGCTTCGCCGAACCGTTTCCATGCCGTATACATGAGATTTGAAGTCGTCTCGAGTTCCGGTTTTTCCGGGCAGCGAATGTAAAAATGTTCGTCATGGCCAGGTTCGATCTTGATAAGATCACACGGTGTATCCACAGGAAAGAACAGAGTACGCAGTTCGTGATAACCGTCTTCACGCAGCCCAATGATTTCCAGATGCAGGTTGATTTTGGCCGAAGCTACGAGTGTGGCAGGATTCAATAGTCTATTCCTCATAGAAGAAGGGGGCTCCATGTGGAGCCCCCTTTGATTTTACTTGTCGAGCGGCAGTGCCACGAAACTGTTCTGGCCCTGTCGTTTGATGAGGAGCATGACCGCGCCACGCTTCTTGTCGCGTTTAATGACGCTTTTTAGCTCTGCCACGGTGTTTACATCTTTCTGGTTGGCCTGAATGATGACGTCGCCTTGGCGGATACCTTCCTCTCCGGCTGCAGTGTTGCGGTCAACCGTGACCACAACCAGTCCCTGAGTTTTGTCCAGACCGAGAGCCTGTGCTTCTTGGTCGGTGACGGACTTCAGCTGCATGCCAAGAACTTCGGCAGTCTTAGTCGGTCCCTGACCTTTGGGGGTCATGGCGGCCAGAGATTTGTCATTGCGTTGGCCTAGGGTAACGTTTTTGGTCACCTTTTTGCCTTTACTCCATAGACCGAGTCGAGCCTTGTCTCCCGGTGCCAGGCCTGCGATTTGTTTGAGCAGATCATTATTGTCTTCGACTTTTTTGCCGTTGACTTCAAGGATGACATCGCCTTGCTTGACTCCACCCTTGTCGGCCGGAGAACCTTTGCCCACAGAGGCAATCAATGCACCAGTCGGTTCGGACAGGCCGAGAGCCTTGGCTTGGGTTTCACCCACGCGCTGGATGGTTACGCCAAGCCAGCCGCGTTGCACTATCTTGCCTTGCTGGAGCTGGCGGATGATTTTCTCAGCCTGGGTGCTTGGGATGGCAAAGCCAATGTTGTCGGCAGCAGCGTTGATGGCTGTGTTGATGCCGATTACTTCACCGCGCATGTTGAGCAACGGACCACCGGAGTTACCGGGGTTGATGGATGCATCGGTCTGAAGGAAGTTGTCGAACGGTCCGGCCCCGATGATACGGTGTTTTGCTGAAATAATGCCAGCTGTGACGGTATTATCCAAGCCGAAGGGGTTGCCGATGGCCAGAACCCATTCGCCGACCTGAATGGCGTCGGAATTGCCAAGAGGTAAGGTGGACAGTGTTTTGTCAGCCTTGATCTTGATGACAGCCAGATCGGTCTCGCGGTCTGCGCCGACAACTTTGGCTTCATATATTTTTTTATTGTCCTGAAAACGGACGGTCACTTTGTCTGCGCCTTCGATGACGTGATTGTTGGTCACGATCAGGCCGTCGCTGGTGATGACGAAGCCGGAACCCTGCCCCAACTGTTTGCGGGGTTGCCCCTGTTGTTGGCCGAAGAACTGGTCGAATCGGTCGAAAAATTCGTGGAACGGGTGTCCTTCCGGGACCTGTTGACGGAATTGCTGTCCGTGTCCGGGCGCGGCAGTTTTTTCTGTTGAAATGAAAACAACAGCCTTACCTGCCTTGGCGGCCAGCTCCGTGAACACGGGTAGTCCGTTGGCTTGTGCAATGAGCGGCACAGCCATGATAAAGGCAAAAGCGAGAGTGAGTGTTTTGAATTTGCGAATCATAAAGCCTCCGAAAAAATAATGCGAAAAACAGGATGGCGGTATTTAGCCGCTTTTTGGAACTATAGGCCTTTTTTATCAGTTGTAAACAGTGTGAATGAATTTGCACGCAACAAAATGTGCATTGCACAGTCTTGAAGACGAAACACTTGCCTTTTTATCAGCGGTCGGATAGGAGAAATTCCCCGTGCCCCCATAGCTCAGGTGGATAGAGCACAGGATTCCTAATCCTGGTGCCGCGTGTTCGAATCGCGCTGGGGGCACCATGTGGAAATAGAGCCCGTTCTCCTTGGAGAGCGGGCTTTTTTCTGTTTAATGATTGCGTGTACGCCGCAGTTGTTGCAATTATCTATATAATCCTGTTATTTTATTATGAATAGTAAATAGATGATGAGTGGGGAGTTTGCGGAAGTTGTTTTTGCCGAAGACGTTTGAATCGGAATGGAGTGGATAGTCGTATGAGAAACAGAGATTGGTTTTTGGGGAAAAAAAGTGTGCCAGCTTTATGCATGGCGGTAGCCGTGTTCCTGATGGTCGGTTGTTCCTCTTCTTCCAAGGGGGAAGCCATTGATCTTATGCCTGCTCCCGCCATTTATTCCGAGTTTGTCAATCCCTTTGAAAAGGACGTGCTTCCTCCTAGTACTATTTATTATGCCACCAACCGTGCGCCTGCTGTCGAAGGAGAGCTTGCTTATAGCTCGCTTCGAGGGGGCGTTCTTCGGTTTGGTGCCGCCAGTATCAAGATGGGAGAGGGGGATTTTAGTTGGGAGGAAGCCAAACGTATTTCTTTGCTCAAAAATCGAACGGACAAATATCCTCTCAAAGTGGAAAGCGTCAATGAATATGGTGTACTTGGTTCAAGTTTGAACGGATTTGTTGCAAAGGATTTTAATGAGGTCGGAGTGGAAACGACCGGTAAGGAATTTGCTCGGCATATCGATGAAAAATTGAGTCGGTCAAAACGGAAAGATGTTTTTGTGTATGTCCATGGATACAAAGTTGACTTTAATAATCCTATTTTGGTTACGGCTGAATTGTGGCATTTCCTTGGATACGATGGTGCTTTCATTGCCTATTCATGGCCGTCCACGCCGAGAACGTTGGCATATTTGTCAGATCTTGAGACTGCGGAGCTTTCATCATATCAGTTCCGGGCATTTTTGGAATTCCTTGCAAAAAAGACGGACGCTGAGCGAATTCATATCGTTGGTTACAGTGCTGGGACTCGGATTGTGGATAAGGCGCTTTTCCAGCTGACCCTTGCCAACAGGCACGTTTCAAAGGAAGGTTTGAAGGAGTTAAAGCTCGGCCATGTGATGCTTATCGGCAGTGATATGGATGGCGCTATTTTTGCGGCGAATATTCGGGAAGGTATGCTCGATATCGTCGAAGATCTTTCTGTTTATGTGTCAGATTCTGACAGTGCTGTGGCT
This sequence comes from Pseudodesulfovibrio nedwellii, assembly GCF_027923765.1. Classification (NCBI taxonomy): domain Bacteria; kingdom Pseudomonadati; phylum Thermodesulfobacteriota; class Desulfovibrionia; order Desulfovibrionales; family Desulfovibrionaceae; genus Pseudodesulfovibrio; species Pseudodesulfovibrio nedwellii. Next base: position 3,446,896 of record NZ_AP026709.1, read on the forward strand.
GTGGCGGAATGGCTTTTTGATTGGGGAAGGCTTGGTCAAGTCTCGCGTGAGATGTCTGTGCCGGTGAAGAGTTTTCTTGAGGCCAATCCCAAGCTCCGCGTTATTGATGTGACAGGGGCAGCGGATGCAGATGCCGGAAATGGGCATGGATATTTCCGTGATAGTCCCTGGGTCAGTAGTGATATACTCATGACCTTGATGTACGACCTGCCACCTGAAGAAAGAGGATTGGCCAAAGATGTCGATATGCCCATATGGGAATTCCCGGAGGATTATCAACAGCGGCTTTTGGAAAAACTGCAAGTTAAATTAAAGCCCCAGTAAGAGCAGCCCTTGTGGGCGGAGGGCTTTTGTGGCGTAGCTTCGATACATTTTAGGCTTCCACTCATTACTTGATTTCTTGATCCTTGAGCGATAGTGCATCGCCACGACGTTATCTTGTATTGGAGCCATATAATGACACAGAATTCCTTTTCCGATCTTTCTTTTTCTCTTGATATGCCCAAATGGGCCGTTTCAACCCTTGAATCATTACCAACGCATATGCCGACGCCGGAAGAGCGCATGGCGGCTGTTATCGAGTTTTCGCGACAGAATTTCCTGAGGAATACTGGTGGGCCTTTTGCTGCTGGAGTGTTTGAACGGGATTCCGGGCGGTTGGTCGTTATCGGCGTGAACCGCGTTATGCCGTACAATTGTTCGTCGGCGCATGCCGAGATCATGGCCTTGTCATTGGCTCAGAAGATGCTCGGGACCTATGACCTTGGCGCTGAGGGGCTTCCAGCCCATGAGTTGGTAGTCAACTGGCGGCCTTGTGCAATGTGTTTCGGAGCAGTGATATGGTCCGGGGTGCGTTCGTTGGTTATTGCAGGGTCCGGGCCGGAGTTGGAAGAAATTACCGGGTTTGACGAAGGGCCGGTCAGTGAGAATTGGCGGGTTGAATTGGATCGACGCGGTATTTCCCTGACTAATGATGTCCTGCGGGATGAAGCTATTGCCGCCTATCGTGAATTCGCGGCTTCACAGAACACCGTTTATAATGCGCGGCAGGGGAATTAATGACGTCTACTTCTCGTGCCGTCATTTTACGGCACGAGAAGTAGACGGTTAAAGAATTGTTATTCGCTTTTCAATGAAGCAATCAAAGCCTTGAGCTGCACCGACTGTGCGGCAAGGTCCATGATGGCTTCCGTCGCCTGTCCCATGCCTTCAGCTGTTTCAGTGGAGATGCTGTTTATTTCATCAGCAGCCCGATTTATTTCCTCACTTGCGGCGGATTGTTCTTCACTTGCTGTTGCGATGGAGCGCACACGATCAGAACTGTCGTTCACTAGCTCGACGATATCCTGCAATTCTTGACCAGCTTTTTTGGCCAATCCGGTAGTCATCGATACGACCTCGTTGGTGTCGTTCATGTGGTTAATGTTACTTTCGGTGAGTTTTTGAATCGAGCCGATGGTACTTTCAACTTCCTTTGTGGCGGACATGGTTTTTTCAGCCAGTTTCCTGACTTCATCTGCCACGACCGAGAATCCTCTCCCGGCTTCTCCTGCACGGGCAGCCTCAATGGCGGCATTCAGAGCCAGCAGGTTTGTTTGGTCTGCAATATCATTGATGACATTGATTATTTCACCAATGCCAAGGGCGCGTTCTCCCAAAGAATGCAGGCTCTCCCGCATGGCCTTAGTCCTGTCTGACACGGTGCCTATGGCTGTGATGACTTCTTCAACAACAGTCAGGCCGGATTCTGCCACGGTTTTGGCGTTGTCAGTCTTTTCGGCTGCAGTGGAAGCATTTGAAGCGACTTCAAATACCGTTGCGTTCATTTCTTCCATTGCTGCTGCGGTTTCGAGCGTCCTTAGCTTTTGAGTCTCGGCACCCTGTGCGACCTGTTGTACCTGAGCGGCAAGCTGCTCACTGGCTATGGAAAGATGGTGCGATGAGTCTTCTAATGTAACCGCTGCCTCATGGCGGGCAGTAATTCCGGCCTGCTCTGCGTGAGTTTGCGCTTCTTCAGCTGTTCTTTTTGCTTGCATGGCCTGTTGTTCATGCTCTTTTGCCGTCTCGATTTGTTTGACAAGATTTTTGTTTAGTTCTTCAATTTCCTGCATACCCTTGTTTATTTCGGCATGGAGAAACATTTTTTCATCTTTGGCGTTTTTCCATGACGCCCAGAGAATGGGGATGAGAAGAAGAAGGAGTGCGAACCCTTTGCCGATGGACATGAGTGCGCGGGAGAACAACATGTCGTGGATGTCGTTCATTCTGATATCGGCTCCGGTGACATATCGGGTGCCATCCGGGGCCGTGAATGGAACCAGTATGCAATGAAAGTTTCCATCGCTGTTTTCATAATCTTTAAATACCGTCTTGTTGGAAGAAAATATGTTTTTTAGCGTCGCACTTGCATCCACACAGGGGGCCATGAATTTAATGTAGTCTCTCGCTGCAATGTCGTCGCGAGAAGCATTGGAGCTGGTATAAAACACGTCGCCGTTTTTCTTGATCATCGAGTAGAGGTTGACGATGTTCGTGTCTTTTATGGCGTCATTCAAATCTGAAAGTATGCTGGTGTATGTTTGCACATCAGATTGTTTTGCAGCAATACCAACATGGTAGTCCTTTCCGATGATTGCAGGGATGACATGTGCGGCATTTTTGAGTTGTTCATCTGTTGCATGCAGCACCTGATTCTTGGTGGAAAGGTATTCGTATCCAGAGAAAAGGAAAACGCCGAGTATATAAACGGCAAAAGCAATAGTCAGTCTAAGTACATTCTTTTTCATGAGAGGTTCTATCTTTTTTTTGTGGTGAATATATTGTCGCAGAATGGACGATGACTGACAGTCATCGTCTATTGTTTGGCACACGTAACCGATTGACTTCATAGTGAAAGTTGCAGTTTGGAAACGTCGAAGCCTGCGTCATCAGTGTGGAAAGTCAGGGAGAAAGATCGTGGACTATCGAGTGCATGTACATCCAGCTATTCATTGAGTATCTTTTTCGAGACAATTCTGATGAAATAGTCTGTAAATACAAAGTCTTGTACCAATACTTATATGCATTATATTGAGTCCACATGATGTGAAATCGATCCATAGGCCATCACTAGGGAGTCGTCAACATCAATGCATCCCTTCAAGTGTGAAGAAAGATCATCTGTTGGATGTGTGTATGGGAGCATGGAACAGAAAAAGTTTTTCCAAAGAGACAAGACGCATTGGTTTTTCAACATTGCTTGGAGAATGATAATTGATGACAGGGGATTAATTTTTGGCGTAGCTTTTTGACGACCAATTCTTTTTTTTACGAAGTCATGGTGGAGGAGGCGAATGAACCTCGTTATTGTGCTCGCATCGATGGTTCTTCAGTTTGCGGCTGGGTTTCTAGCCTTGCGACTTATCATTGATACTGATCGCAGTTGGGCCTGGATCCTTCTGGCTGCGGGGATTTTTGCTATGGCGTTTCGCCGTGTTCATACTTTGTACGCGATGTATTCAAAGGGCGTTGACCCCTCGCTGCTCTATGAAGGCCTTGGATTGGCTGTCTCCATTCTTCTTTTTTTTGGTGTTTTTATGGTTGCCCCGATGATACGGGATATGCGCAAAGCGACGGCTCGTTTGGCGCGAAGTGAAGAACGGTACAGGACTGTTGCCGAATTTACACACGACTGGGAGTATTGGCTCGCACCTAACGATACGTATCAGTATGTTTCTCCGGCCTGTGAAAGAATCACCGGGTACGGCCCGGATGAGTTCTTCCTTGATCCTGAATTATTTGAACGATTGATCCATCCCGATGATCGTGAAGTGGTGTTGAGTCAGATTTCTTCGGTTGAAAAGATGCACCAGCGCATGCGGTTTGATTGTCGGATAATCGCCAGGGATGGACGTATTCATTGGGTCGCGTACAACAGCATGCCTGTGTATTCTCCAGATGGGCTTTATCTTGGCGTTCGTGCGTCGGTGAGAGAAATTGAACATCGCAAACGGTTGGAGGTCGAACTACGTGAAAGCCGTGCTTTATATCAGGGATTGATCCAAGATTCCCGGTCCATGATATTTCGGCTTGATCCTTCGGGGCTGGTGACATTTGTAAACAATCAAGTCCTCGGCTGTTGGGGATGTGTCGAGTCTGATTTCCTTGGAAAGTCGATTAAGGATATCCTTTTGGGCGATGGTGCTGGTTCTGATGGAGCTTACCAAATGGATGATTTTTTGACTTCTGGCGGACGGTTTGAACTGGAAACGACAGTGAAAATGTTCTGCGGAAGTACCATCTGGTGTCAGTGGGGTGGCAGTGTACTTCGGGATATTGAAGGCGGGATTAGTGGTTTTGTTCTTGTTGGGCTCGATGTTTCCAATCGTAAGGCTTTGGATAAGTTGAAGGAGAATGTGACACGGGTTGTTCGACATGATCTCAAGTCTCCGCTTTCCGGTATTATCGGCATCCCGCGCCTGCTTCGGAAGGACAACAATATCACTCCACGACAGGCTGATTTGCTTAAAGCTGTTGAAGATGCTGGAAGCCTTATGCTCGAACTTCTCAATCAATCCATTAACTTATATAAGCTGGAAACTGGGACTTATCGATTCAATATTGAGGAATTTGATCTTGTTGAATTGCTCGGTATTATTGTGAAATCCATTCAGGTCAGTCAGGAACGACCAGCAAGTGTTGTGGTGACGATGGACGGAAATTCTGTGGGGAATGAAGGGCAATTCTTGATTTGTGCTGAGCAGCCGCTTGTTTTTTCACTTTTTAGCAATCTGTTGCGAAACGCTTTTGAAGCCAGCGAGAAAGAGCCGATCAGCGTGGATTTGCGAAATGATGGCGGGTGTGTGGTTCGTATTCATAACGCCGGGGTGGTTCCTGAATCCATACGAGCGTCTTTTTTTGAGAAGTACGTCACCGAAGGAAAGCCCGGTGGCACGGGACTGGGAACCTTTAGTGCGAAGCTTATCGCACAGTCCCATGGAGGTGATATTACAATGGATTCGTCAGCAGGAAGCGGGACGATCGTTACAGTCTGGCTCCCCCTGAAAACGGAGTGCTTTTCCTGTTAATCCTTTATTCCTCGATCAGCCCTTAAAAAATATCGAGTCATATCAGCCCGACTATTGTGGAATCATGGCCACCGTGGAGATCAAAATCAGGGGCGAGAGTCTAAAAGGGGCATCGCCGTTTAAGCCTGTGAAGGGATGACTTTTACGCAGTACATTTGGTTTTTGTCCCTGGAACCGGCGGAATTGAAAAGGAGAAGCAACTGCCTTTTCCAAAAGTCGATTCAACCCAAATCGCCCCGCCGTAGTGCTCCACGATTTCTTTACAAATGGTAAGGCCAAGTCCGGTTCCTCTATCTGCTATGCGAATGGTGTCACCCAAGGGCGATTTGTGGAATTTTTCGAACAGGTGAGGCAATTCTTCGTCGGGGATTCCTGGTCCTGTGTCAATGATAGACAGGATCAAGCTCTCGCCGTTGTCCCGCAGGGAAACAGTTACGGTTCCATGTGGAGTGAATTTGTAAGCGTTATTGAGCAGATTGATAAGCACCTGATGCATTTTATCGGGGTCGGCGTGAATGAGACGTGAGGTCGACGGTAAATCGGTTTTGAGTTGCACCCCGGTTTTGGCGGCAAAGCTGCCAGAGGCCGTAGTGGTCGCTTTGGTGATGATATCGCAGGGATTAAGAAGGGAGTCGTGCCAGGCCGCTTTGCCTGATTCAATACGATTGATATCCAGGAAATCATTGATAAGGCGTGTGAGGCGTTCGCCTTCTGTGTCGATAATTCCGAGATTATCCCGAATGCGTTCGCCCTTTCCTTTAAGTTGCTTGTTCTCCGTGAGAGGGTGGAAATATCGCGTGAAATCACGGGCGCAGAGTTTGGCAAACCCACGTATGGATGTCAGCGGTGTGCGGAGTTCATGAGAAACTGAAGAAACAAGAGCTGACTTGATTTCATCCAATTTGCGAAGTCGTTTGTTGGCATTTTCGAGTTCAGCAGTCTGTGTCTTGAGTTCTGCGGTTCGTTGATCGACTTTTGATTCCAACTTTTCGTTGAGTCGGGTCAGGGACTCTTCGTTGGCTTTGCGTTCAATGGCCATGGCCACCTGCTCGGAAACGGCTATCATGAAAGTGACGTCTGTTTTTGAGTATTGCAGGGGGTTGGAATAATCCTGTACGACCATGACGCCCATGACCTTGCCGTTCAGTCTGAGTGGAACACCGAGCCATGCTGCAGGGGGGGTACCGATGATGCCAATTTTTTTGGTCATGGCAATATCGTTTGGACGAGCCGAGGAAAAACGGAAAGGGTTGCCTGTCCTATATACATTGATGGACAGGCTGTTTTGGTTTGGATCGCTGATGCCACTGATGTCGATATAGTCATCTTTTTCATCGCGAAAATAAACGAATCGCATCGTGTCTGTTATTTCATCGACCTGTGCAATGAAGAAATTTTTGGCGTGAATCACATCAGCAATAATGGCGTGAATGGCACAGTAGAGTTCGGAAAGGTCGCGAGTGATGGTTATGGCCGCAGAAATGGCATAGAGAGCTTTTGTCGTGCTTTCATTGAATCGACGCGTAGTGATGTCCTGAAGAAATCCCTCGTAATACTCAATGTCTCCATTATCGTTATAAATTGCACGGGCATTTTCGGATATCCATATTCTGGATCCGTCTTTGCGTTTGATGTGCTGCTCGTAGTTTTGCAGCGTGCCGTTTTTAGCGAGTTCTTGTAGAAAAACTTGCCGATCATTTGGGTTGACCCACATCTGTTGACAGATGTTGTTGATGGTATTGATCATTTCCGTAGGACTGTCGTATCCCATATAGCGGGCCATGGCAGTGTTGACCGTCAGGAATTGTCCGTCCAGAGTGCATTGGTAGATGCCATCTGTCGCATTTTCGAAAATGGTTCTGTAGCGTTCCTCGCTGTCGCGTAGGGCGTTTTCAGCCTGTTTGCGTTTGGTGATGTCGGTATGCGTTCCCGAAAGACGATACACTGTGCCGTTTTCATCTTTGGTGCTGCCGCCTCGACCGAGTATCCAACGGATCGAGCCATCCTTGTGGAACATGCGAAATTCTACTTGAAATTGATCAATCTTGCCGTCGACGCATTCCCTGTTGGCGGCTATGCACCGTTTCGCATCATTGGGATGGACTGCGTTTTCCCATGAACTGATCTGGTTAGGGAATTCTTCATCGGTATATCCGAGAATTTCCTTGTATCGTGGAGAATAATATACGGAATTGGTTGTCAAATCCCAATCCCAAAGACCGTCGTTGGCTCCCCATGTCATGAGTTCGTATCGCTCTTCGCTTTTGCGTAAAGCTTGCAGAGCCTCTTTTCTTTCCGTGACATCAATGAGAGAGCAGACCCGATCATTGGTATCTGGAATAACGCCTACAAAAACGTGAACCTGTTTATGAATTCCGTTGCGGGCAAGGAAAATGAATTCATAATTGTCGGGAGCCGAGTTGGTTTTGAGCGTACGGGTGGCATGGTAGGCTTGCATTCGTTCCAGTTCTTCGGGGGGAACAAAATCCGACCAACACATCTTTCCTTCAATCTCTTGGGTTGAGTAACCGGAAAGTCTTTCATATTGTGAGTTGCAACTGCGGATAACGCTATTGGTGTCGATGATGGTCATGGCCGTACCCGTGTTTTCGAACAGCGTACGGTAGTAAGTTTCACTTTTGAGAAGAGCCCTTTCAACGAGCTTCATGTCAGAGATGTCGACGATAATGCCGCGTATGCCTGCCGTACGGTTGTTTTCGACTATCCGTTGGGAATAGACCTTGATGGGAAAGGTGGATTTGTCTTTGCGAAGAGCAATGTATTCTTCGCCCTGAATGATTTCACCCTTGAGGATAGAAGCGACGCTGTTTTGGGCTTGGCTGACTGAATCCGGGTGAATGATGTCTGCCAAGTGAAGGCCGTCTATGACGTCCTTTGGGGAGTATCCGTAGCTTTTGAGGGCATATTCGTTGGTGTACCGTAAGTTCCCCGCGGTATCGAGTTCAAAGACGAATTGAGGTAGGCCTTCAACTATATTGCGGTATTTTTCATTATCTGTGCCCGCCACAGCAAAGCGGAGCTTGTTCAGCTCCGCTATAAGCTCCGCTTTTGACTTTTCGTGATCTTCTCTCATTGCTTCCTCGTATGTTTTGTCTAGCAAAAACAAAGGAAGTTCGGCAATGATAAAGAACCCGGAAAGGCTGCGAGTTCCGTTCGAAAACGGTTTGTTTAATCTTTTTTCTTGCCCCGAGTCATGTAAGGTCGTTTACCGGGACGTTGTCCACCTTTCTTGTGGAAGTCACGACGGTAGGATGGTTTCTTTTTGAATTCGCCTTGTGTGATGAGCGGTTTGCCATCTCTGCTGTTGACCTTGTTCATGACCTTGTCGGCTTCATGATTGGGGACAGTGAACGTGGTTTTGTTGCCTTGCACGCGAACATGCTGAATGGACCAAGGTTTGATATGAGCGGACTGGGCAACAAATTCAACGAATTCTTTTGGACCCATGCCGTGAGCGCGACCTAGTGCGCAGACGAGATCAACTCGTCCGGACTGACCACGAGAACCTGAACCAGGGCCGGCAAGATCGATTTCGCGATAGCTTGAGGCGATCAGTTCGTCTCCGAAGGTGTTTTTGAGCAGGGCGGCCACGACTTCGGCGGCATCTTTTTCAGCCATCAGTTCGCGGGCCATGTCCAAGTAGTTGCTATGGCCTTCAGCTTCCATGATTGCGTTCAGTTCGGAAACCACGCGGCTCTTCTTGGAATATATTACATCTTCGATGCGCGGCAATTTTTCTTTTTTGATCTCAATGCCGGAGCTTTTGGAGATGAACATGAGGCGACGGAATTCATTAGGCGCGATCAGAGTGATGGCAACGCCTTGTTTCCCTGCTCGGCCTGTACGTCCGGTGCGGTGTACATATGTCTGTGGGTCCTGAGGCAGGGCAAAGTTGACCACGTGTGTCAGGTCCGGCACGTCAATACCACGTGCTGCAACATCTGTTGCCACAAGGATGGTTGCCTTTTTCTTACGGAAACTCGCCAGAATTTTTTCACGCTGGCCCTGCGAAAGATCACCATGGATCGGTTCGGAAGGATACCCACGCTGGGTCAGTCGGGCAGCTACCCGATCTGCATCAGCACGTGTGCGTGTGAAGACCAGACCGTAGAAGTCCGGCTGGGCGTCGATAACTCTGCAAAGAGCCTCAAAACGGTCTGAGTCGGCCATCTCATGGAAAATCTGTCGAGTGAGCGGAATGTCGCTTTTTTCAGGCTTCACGGAGACGACTTCGAAGTCGCCCATGAATTCCTTGGCAATGCGCATAACCTCTCGAGGCATGGTGGCCGAAAAGAGCAGGGTCCGACGATCTTCGTTGGCGGAAGCGAGAATTTCGCGGACATCTTCCACGAAGCCCATGTTGCACATCTCATCCGCTTCATCAAGAATGAAGAAATCGAGATTGTCGATATGCAGGGTGCGGCGCTTAAGATGATCCATGATGCGACCAGGTGTGCCAACAACAACGTCAACGCCTTGTTTCAAGGCTTTCAGTTGCATGTGAATAGCCTGTCCACCGTAAACGGGCAGAACCCGGATGCGTTTTTGTCCTTTGAGTGAATTGATTTCCTCAGCCACCTGAATAGCGAGTTCGCGGGTGGGGGTCAGGATGAGCGACTGGACGTGGCGTACCTTTTCCTGGGCGGCTTCAATAACGGGAAGGCCGAAAGCGGCGGTCTTGCCGGTTCCGGTCTGGGCCTGGCCCACGATATCCACAGAGCCGTCGAGCAGCATGGGGATGGTCAGGGCCTGAATGGGGGTGGGGTTCGTAAACCCTTTAGATTCCAGAGCGGTCAGCGTGGCAGCCGACAGCCCCAGTTCCTTGAAACTGGACATAAAAATTCCTTTTAAAAAAATATCGTGTAACCCAACACTGGGACAATAGCATAGATAACCGCAAACGCACAGACGCGCGATGCGCATTCTTTATGGTTTGAGGAAGGAGAGAAAAGGTGAAGGGTTTGGGGGAAGAGGAGAAAGCGGAACCCATCTTTTGAGTTCTCCCTCTTTCCTCTTCCCCCAACCGCCGAAACCGACTTACCGAGGGCGGAAGGTGATTCTGCCGCGGGTGAGGTCGTACGGGGAAAGTTCCACGGTGACAGTGTCGCCAGGCATAACGCGGATGCGGAATTTGCGCATTTTTCCAGAAATATGTGCCAGCACGGTGTGACCGTTTTCAAGTTCAACGCGGAACATAGCGTTGGGCAAGGCTTCTTCAACGGTGCCTTGAACGACGATTCCTTCTTCTTTAGCCATCTATTGCTTCCTCTTGTTTTTTGGAGACGGGAAAAGCCCGCCCTTTTTTGGACAGGGCGGGCTTGTTGTGTCGTAAATTGATGAGAGTGTCAACGTCTACCAACGCGGACGTTCGGGGCGTGGGCGAGCCTCGTTGACTTTGATATTGCGCCCGCCCATGTCGGAGCCGTCCAGACTTTCGATAGCTTCCAGAGCGCCATTGTCTTCCATTTCCACGAAACCAAAGCCGCGGGGGCGACCGGTTTCACGGTCATTGATCAATTTGACGGAGACAACTTCACCGTATGTTTCAAAAGCTGCGCGTACATCCTCTTCCGTGGAACTCCAGGGCAGATTGCCCACATAAATATTCTTAGCCATTGTGTACCCAACTCCAAAAAAATATAAAGAATAATGAATAGAGCGATCGTTCGCCCGGTGAAATAAGCGAGAGGAAATTAAAGCGCGCGAGCCCTTCACAACCAATAATCATTTCACCCATTGTCAGTGAAATCCGTTGATATACCGGACGCATCCCCATGAACGCCACTGACCCCTATGGTAAATTGACTTACGCTTTGAGGTAGTAGTCGTCAAGAAAAAAAGGCAACAAAGTATAGAATGTCTTAGATTTATATTTAGAGTATGAATTTCATATCGTTGAAAATTTTGTCTGCATCATAGAGCCCTGGATATTTTGCTGCAATGGAATCCATTGTCGAATAATAATTGTCCCATCCAGCGGCTTCGGCAACCTTCTTTTTATCCACGAAAATTTTGAAGGTGGTACCTCTTGGGCATTTTGTCAGATTGATTTCAAGTACACCATTGGGTGTCATTTCGGTCCAGAAGGCGGACCATGCAGTCCGATCTCCTTCCGTTTTTTTGTATTTTTCGAAATAGGCCTCGAAAATGTGTTCGATATCCGCTCGTTCCATGGTGTACCTCCCGTTTTCAGTCCGTAGTGAAGTCGTCCAGTGTGAACCATGTCCCTGCGATGTGGCTCGAATGGAGCGGCTCATATTCTGCCTTGGTTCCGCCACCGTGATGGTAAGCGCAGAAAAAAGTTCCGTCTTTGAGCCTTGTCCAGCCGGAATATCCGAAATCCGGTGCTGCTGCGTGTCGATCATTGCGCAATTCAAGGACATGGTCGCGTACCCAGTGGTCAGGCAGTCCGTTTTCAGCCTTCCAGTGCCAAGTATATTTTCTTTCGTACGCAGGTTCCATGATATTTAGGTTCACACGTCGCCATATGCAGTCCACACCGTTGTCCTCAAAAGGATAGGGAGCACCGAACATGATGGGCCGCGTTTCAGCGTGGTCCGGGTCAACGGAAATAGCCGCTGCTTTTGTGTCGTTGACGTGCAGGGTCACGACCCCATCGGCGTAATGAAAGCGGATACGGTTGAATTGTCCCGTTGGAAGAGGGGTGGAAAAAGATTCTTTCGCGTCCGGGGTTATGTTTCCTGGTGTGAGCCGCCACCATGTTCCAAAGCGAATGCCGCATCCATTAGTGTCAGCCGTGTCGACTCTGACTTCGGCTTCCAGTGTTGCAGTGGCCGTGCGTGGATCAGTCATGGGACGGAGTGCATAGCGAACAACGGACTCGCTGCCCGGTGTGTTGTGGATACGCATGCCGTCCTGCGTGAATGTTGGGTTGTTTAGATCTGCTGCAAGTCCGTGGACCCTGAAGCCGGACATTAGTTCATTCACGGTACCGCTCCATGCTGAGGTTCCCCAGTCCGGTCCTACATTTCGGTAGGTGACGAGGAGTCGTCCATCAGGAAGCAGTCCCATGGTCGGTCGATGTCCCATCAGTGGAGTGTCTACCGGGGCGGACCATGACGCGCCGTTATCCGTACTGATTGAACAGTACATCGGTTCGAATACGAAACTGTTTTCTCGCATGAGAGCGAGGATACACCCATTTGGCAATCTGGTCATGGATGCTTCACATAGGACCAGATTACGATGCTCGGCAAGGATGGAATGTGTGGCCCAATTCAGGCCGTGATCTTTAGAGCGGAAGATCATCTGTTGTGTGGGAGGCTGACGAATGGCGGGATGCTCTTCGCTGCCGAGATGACGATGGCCGGTGGTTAGTAAAACATTATTGTCGAGGCTCATGATTCGGTCATGCATGTCGTGAGTCAGACCGGTTGTCGGGAATGGGATCCATGAACGCCCGTTGTTGAGGCTGCGATGAAAAATGCGGGAGCTGTCCGAAATAATCAGTTCGTTGTCTGATGCCATGTAGAGGCGAGGACAATGGCTTGTTGGCGAATCCAGATAAATCGGTTCAGACCATGTTTTCCCGTTGTCCCGACTTGTTTTAACGACAAGGACGCGACTGGTGGGCCTGACATGTTTGTCTGCTTCGTTGTATGCAACTACCAACGATTCTTTGCCAGTGCGGATCACATCAGGAAAGGCAATATATCGGCCCGGCCTGCGGTCGATGACCACATGGCGGGTGGGATCGTCGGACAGACTGGGCATGTTTTGTAGTCTGCCTTATTCTTCGCCGCGTTCGTCCTGTACGCGCTTTGTCTTGGCAAAACTGCGCGGCAGTTCTCCCGGATTTAAAATACGGACATCACTACGCACCAGAATGTGTTTGCGAATTTCAGTGGATAACTTTTGGGCGAGGTGTTCATTGTCCGAGACATTCGCTTCGGGTGTCCGTTCTACATCCACGGCCATATGGTCCAGTCCGTCGCGACGGGTCAGGGAAATCTTGTATTCTGCGGAAAGGTCGTTGAATTCTTCCAGCACTGAACCAATTTGGCCGGGGTAGATATTTACGCCACGGAAGATGAACATGTCGTCGGAGCGCCCCATGATCTTGTCGATACGCGGCATGGTTACACCGCAGGCACAATCGCCGGCAATTTTTCTGGTCAGGTCGTGGGTACGGTATCGGATGAGCGGAGAGGCTTCCTTTTGCAGGGAGGTCACGACCATTTCACCGACTTCGCCGGGGGCTACCGGCTCTAGGGTCTCCGGGTCCAATATCTCCATGATGTAGCGGTCTGCCCAATAGTGGATGCCGTCATGGGCCTGACATTCCAGACCGGTTCCTGGACCGTAGAGTTCGGTCATGCCGATGATGTCGAAGCTGTCTTCCAGTCCGAGGGCTTCTTCGAACTGACGGCGCATTTTGGGAGTATGAGTTTCAGAGCCGAATATCGCTTTTTTCAGGGCTATTTGTTCGAAGATCCCTTGTTTCTGGACTTCTTCGCCCATGAGAAGGGCCATTGATGCCGTAGAGCAAAGGCAAGTGGATTTTAGATCAGTGAGCATCTGGAGTTGAATTTCCAGCAGACCGGGACCAACAGGCAGTGCCATGGCACCAAAACGTTCGCAACCGAGCTGGAAGCCTGCTCCGGCGGTCCACAAACCATATCCTACACAAATCTGGATACGATCTTCGATGGTCAGTCCGGCCAGTTCGTAGCATCGGGCAAACATATCCCGCCAGATATCGAGGTCTTTTTGGGTATAGGCAAGAATCTTTCGTTTGCCTGTGGTTCCGCTGGAGCCGTGGATACGGACAACATCTGATTCTGGTACGGAGAGCAAGGGCATGGGATAGCCGTTTTTCAGATCGTCCGCCGTGGTGAACGGAAGTTTTTGGAGGTCATCCAAAGATGTAATGTCACCGGGTTTCATCCCGACGTCATTCAATCGAGCCTGATAAAATGGGCTATTGGCGTAAGCGTGGGCCGTGGTCCATTTTAGTCCTTCAAGTTGGATGTCGGCGATCTGTTCTTCTGTCAGATGTGGAATAAAACGATGGTCCATGCGCGGCTCCCTTAATGCGTTCTGTCTGCCATCCTCTTGTGTCGGGTTGTGAAATCCGATAGTTCATAGGATGTTGCTCTCGCGGTATTCATGCAGTAAAAACGGCAACTCTTCAAGTGCCGAGGGGCATTATGGACGCTATTCCCACATGGATTTTTTATCTGGCTGCCGGAGTCATCGGTCTGGAACTCGGTAGCCTGACCACCATATTCATTCAACGGTGGATCGATGAGGTACCCATTCTCAAGCCGGGCGGATCCCGTTGTCCTTCGTGTGAACATAAACTCGGGATGCTTGATACCATTCCACTTTTGAGTTTTATTGTGCTCAAAGGACGGTGTCGCCATTGCGACGAGTTCATTGGCGGCCAGTACATGCTGGTCGAGCTTTCCTGCATGGCGTGGGCTTTGGCCTCGGCTTACCGTTTCGGTCTGTCCCCGGAGTGGGGTGTATACTTGATTCTTGGTGTCATGCTTATTGCCGGAAGTTTTATCGATTTTGAAACGTTCCTTTTACCTGATCGTATTACACTGGGTGGAACCTGCATAGTTTTCGTAGCCAGTTTTTTTCTTGAGAACGGCGTGGGATGGCAAAGTACTTTTCTTGGGGCAGTGGCCGGTGCCGGTGCCTTTTGGGTTTTGCAACAGGGGTATCGACTGTTGCGCAAAGAGGAAGGACTGGGCACAGGCGACGTCAAACTCATGGCTATGATCGGCGGAATGACCGGATTGGCGGGATTACCTCTGACCATTTTTGTTGGTTCGGTGTCCGGTATGATTGGCAGTCTTTATTATACGATTCGTCCCGGCACGGATGGCATACGCGGGAAGGTGCCATACGGTCCGTTTCTTAGCCTCGGGTGTATGGTGTATCTTTTGTATGGCAAAGAAATCATGGCTTGGTGGAATGTATGATCAGACATGCTGCGTTGTACCTTGTTATGATTATGAGTTGTCTATTCTGTTTTCAACCTGCTTGTGCTGCAGAGACTTTTTTGCTTGATCAATGGGACTGGACCAGTGGCGGCGAGGTATCAGAGGATAGTTGGCTTAAAATGTCCGCGGCCTCAACTCCAGTCAAGAAACCTGAATATTTTCCTATAGACGACCCGTATGAGGAAGATCACAAACCCGTGGAGCCGTCCACTCGGCTGTTGCCCATATGGGGGGATGAAGCTCGGGCCAAGGGGTATGAACTTCCTCTGCCTTTCGGGTTGAGTATTACCAGTCTGGTACAGCGGCAGGAACCGAAGATTGAAAATCTCAAGTTTGGATTCGGTGATCCCACAGCGAGACCGGGGATTGATCTTGAGGGGTCCGAAGTGATCAGCGCGACCATGCTGGGCAGAGCCGATGTCTGGTTATTCCCTTTTCTCAATGTGTATGGTTTCGCCGGAGTTATCGCAGGGCATGCGGATATCCGTGTGAACGTGGCCGGGTTTACACTTGGGGGTACTGTCATTGATGATTTTCAGTTGGATATTGACAGCGACTACACGGGGTATACCGGTGGGCTCGGTTTGACTCTTGCCGGTGGCTACAAACAATATTTTGGGTCACTAGATATGAATATGGCTAGAACCGAGCTTGATTTTCTCCATGGAGAAATCGAAACATATACCGTCACTCCGAGGATTGGTATTCTTGTGGATTCTGAACGGTACGGAAAGGGAAGTTTCTGGGCTGGTGTCATGTATCTTGATTTGGAAGAACGATTACACGGTTCTATTGAAACCAATATTCTTCCTGGTCCTGGATCCCGTAAGCTTAATTATGATCTTATTTTTACCACCGAGAATCCATATTCAGCCCTGATGGGCGGCATGTGGGAATTTTCCAAGAGAATGCAGGCGTTGGTTGAGGTGAGCTATGGTGGGCGGACTAGTTTGACCGGGCAATTCTCGTATCGTTTTTAGGTTTGGGACGTAAGAAAGCCGCCCGAGGATGACAGGCGGTTTCCTTTGCAGTCACCGAAAAGTGGCCGTGGGCGGGGTTAACGCCCCCGATCCGGGTTGGAGACGACCAGTATTGGTGCTACTATTTGTTTTTTTGTGGCGACAGGGCGAGAACGTTTGCTCTTGGGTTTTTTCTTAGGCGGTGGGGCAATAGTTTTATCGGGTGAAGGCGTGAGGCCTGCCACCATGATGTGCGGTTCCGGTCCTGCGTTTTCCTGATGATAAAGATAAGAGACAACCCGGTCGATGCCATCCACGCTGAGAGCGTGTGACATGATCCGATCACGTTCCTCTTTTCCCTTGATGACTCCGAGCAGAATCATGTCTCCATGGACAATTTCGACTTCAATGGGTGTACTTGTTACTTCGAAATCGGCCATGAGTTGTGTTTGAAGGTCCGCATACTTGGCCTGCTCATGGAAATATTCGTTTTCTTCCATGTCCTTGCGGAGATAAAGACAACTGATGATAGCCCGCTTCCCTTTCACGTTGTCAGCGCATTCATAGATATACCTGAGTTGTTCTTGGGAATCGTATTCCCCGACAAGGTAAAGCTTCCCGAAATAACTGTATGTGGTGATTTGTCCGGCCCTGACTTCTTTGCTTTTGTACAGTTCCGCTTGAGCGTGGCCTGCTATGATGGCATCCATCATCTGCTGTTCAGTTGTTCGTTCATCCACGGCAGTGGCATACATGGACTGGCTGCCACCCACGAGTGATGAGACGTATGCTGGTGCACCGGGGATGAGCCCGATGCCAAACGGCACCGCGGCACACCCCGGTGAAAGGAAGATTACGAGTATGAGAATTGCTTTTTTCACGATGAGTCTTTGCGCCTTTTCCCGTGGGTATGAACTGGTTCCACCTGCTTCCAACGAAGCAAGAATCTTGCCATAGGGGAACCCTTTTGAATAAAAGGCCAAAAGACTTAGAGTCTCAAAGGTTTTGCAATAATTGTCTTTTTGTTGATTAAAACAAGTACTCCATAAAAAATAGACTTCATCTACTCACGGGAGCGGGCGAAGTCTATTTTTTATGGAGTACTTGTAGAAACTCTAATATTTCCCGAGTCCGAGTTGCGGCCAGTATCCGTTGTACCCTTTACAGATGATCAGGGTAAATTTTCTGGCTGGCTGACCATTGAAGCTCGACTCGTAGAAAATGGGTTCACTCACGGAGTCGAACATTTTTTCAAGCTCTGCGATACGGCCTTTTTGAAAGCGTTTGCGCACCATAATTCCGTCCCACCCGAGCTGGCCGTTGGCTTCCGGGTTGGGCCAGAGGTCATACTGATTCATGCGTCGGTTATCAGTCCATGGGCAGTAGGTGATGGGTTGGCCCGGAATATAGAAGGCGAGTTCCGAGGTAAAACCGTAGTTGTCGCTCATGGCAAAGACTTTGGCGGGGTCGTTAAATTCTGTTTGGGTCAGTTGTTCGATTTTTGTGCCGAGATCTTCCCATCCTTTGAGTCGGTGGGTGGGGTTCAAATTGTCTGGGACCGGCAGAATTGGTGCAACGTAGATCAAGCCCGTTACAGCGATTGCGGTTGTGACAAGTATAAATTTGCCGCGCATTTTGCGATTGGGAGCGTGCCACCATGCGTGTAGCCCCATGCCACCGAGCAGGGCGCCAGCCATGAAAGCCACCGCAGTCCAGTTGGCTTCTACTTTTGAGAAAAGCGCTTTGAAAGTAATAATCGCCCAGAGTGGCCAGAAAAACAGGACCGATTGGAGGTCGCGTCTGTATTTTGCATCGAACGCGCCGACTGGGCCGACAAAGGATTTACCCAATGCTTTTTTACTGCCCATCAGGATGAAGATGAACCACCAAGGAGCGAGCAGGCCAATCTGTGCGCCGAGCATTTCAAGAAATGGCATGAAGCGAACGGAAAATTCTCTGCCAACGCCTGTGGAGAGTTTGGCCACATGTTTATAGGCCACCCAGTCGTTGTGCATATTCCATAATATGATGGGAGCAAGGCCGACAATCGTACCGATGAGAGAGGCCAGGAAAAAGCGTCTCCAAAAGCGGGATGGCATTTGGCCGCGCAGTTGCAAAATCAGGGCGTAGATAATGCCTAGGCCTAGAAAGCTGAGCATCATATATTTAGCCAGAATGCCTATGGCTACACAGAATCCCAGGATGAAGAAAGGCCAGTTGGATGGCGTGGAGTCCGGGGTGTTTCGTGTGGCTGCCGCCAGAGCAAAGAAGGCGACCGTCCAGCAGAAAATCAAAGGGTTGTCTGTTGTGGCAAGGATACCCAATCCGTTCAGAAGCGGCATGGTCACGGCAACCAACAGGACAAATATGGCCATGGAATATTCCCGCCATATTCTGGACACACCTATGTATAGGGCGGCTTGAATACCTGTCATGCCGATGATTGAGCCGAACCTGACACCCAGTTCTGTATTGCCGAACACCTCGGTCCAAGCGGCGATCATCCATGCGATGAGCGGTCCCTTGGAATAATAGGATAACTGTGGGCGACGAATCCAATCCCAGTACTGAGCCTCATCTTGTACCAGATTGAGCTGGCCGGAATCGACGAACCAGTAGCGGACGGCAAAGGACAGGGCAATGATCACAAGTGCGATCAGGTCCCGTGTGGGAGAATATGTATTTTTAGGCGAAGTCATGATGAGGACA
This sequence comes from Pseudodesulfovibrio nedwellii, assembly GCF_027923765.1. NCBI lineage: Bacteria > Pseudomonadati > Thermodesulfobacteriota > Desulfovibrionia > Desulfovibrionales > Desulfovibrionaceae > Pseudodesulfovibrio > Pseudodesulfovibrio nedwellii. The sequence continues at coordinate 3,465,625 of NZ_AP026709.1, forward strand.
GGTATATTATATATACCCGCCTTGGCAAGAAGGAAGCAGAGGAGCCTCCCCGTGCACCCCTATCTCCCTTCCTAAACTTTTTGGGTGCGCTTAGCGCAAGGGACCTTTGTGTAGGGGATAGTTTTTATTATGAATTACACCATCAAATTGCGAATATTCCGCCAAAGGCGGCACTAAAAAGTTCTGGAAGGGGAGTCCAGAGGGGAAACCTCTTTCAAGAGGTTTCCCCTCTGGCCGCCGGAGGCATTCTTAATTCTTTATTTCCACGGCTCCATGAATTCATCACTCGACTTGCCGGATTCGACGTGAGTGATGAGTGCGGAACCGAAAACGGCGGCATCCATCAACCCGTCGAACTCGTCGAGCTGATCGGGATGCTTGATGCCGAAACCGAGGGCGATGGGGATGTCGAAGACTTCCTTGGCCTCGGCCAGTTTTTCTTTGATACGAGTGGGTAGGGCTTTACGTTGGCCTGTGGTGCCGAGTACGGACACGAAATAACAGAATCCGGACGCATTTTTGGCGTACAGCTTCATGCGTTCCTTGCTCGTGTTCAGTCCGACAAGGGGGACCAGCGCTACGCCGTGTGGCTCAATGGCATCCTTGACGAACTGGGATTCTTCATGGGGTATGTCTGCGATGATCAGCCCGGATACGCCTGCGGCCTCACAATCTTCGCCGAATTTATCCAGTCCGTATTGGTAGACAGGATTCAGGTAGCCCATGAGCAGTAGGGCGGCATTGAACTGGCCCTTGCGTGCCTTGAGTTCCGCGAGAATCCACTCGAGGTTGATGCCGTCTTCCAGACATTTCAGCGAGGCCTTTTCCACGACGGGGCCATCGGCCACGGGATCGGAAAAGGGCATACCTATCTCAATGACAGAGGCGCCGGCCTTGTCCAGTTCTTCCATTTCCTTCCAGAATTGTTCCCGATTGGGAAATCCTGCCGGGAGGAATGGAATGAGACTGACCTTGCCTTGCGCGGTGGCCTCTTCAATTTTTATTTGCATTGGATTCATGAATATCTCCAAATTCTATTCTCACAGTAATGATTCACTCCAACTTTTTGTTACTAACGCGAAGCGCGCCAAAAAGTTTTGGAGATTCCTAAGAACCTTTTTCAAAAGGTTCTTAGGCCGCCGGAGGCATCCTAAAGGATCTGGTCGAGGATGCCGAGGTCCTTGTCACCGCGTCCTGACAGGCAAACGAGTACGGATTTCCCATGCAGTTTGTCTTTGTTTTCAATGGCGTAGGCCACGGCGTGAGAAGATTCCAACGCCGGGATAATGCCTTCGCGGCGTGATAATACTTTGAACGCGTTCAAGGCTTGCTTATCATTGATTGTCACGTACTCGGCGCGACCGATGTCCTGCAAATGGGCATGCTCGGGACCGACTCCGGGATAATCTAGACCGGGAGCTACTGAATGGGACGGGAGAATCTGTCCTTCATCCGTTTGTAACAGCTTGGTTTTCATGCCGTGCAATACGCCATCCGTTCCGAGATTGAGCGGTGCGGAATTGTCGCAGCCCGGTTCTCCGGTGCCCGCAGCCTCCACGCCGACGAGCTTGACGGATTCGTCAGGCACGAAATGATGGAACATGCCGATGGCGTTAGACCCACCGCCCACACAAGCAGTGACTATGTCCGGCAGATTGCCGTCATTGCGATCCATATACTGCTGACGGGCTTCTTTGGAGATGATTTGTTGGAATTCACGCACCAAATCAGGGAAGGGGTGCGGTCCGGCAGCCGTGCCGAAACAGTAATGGGTGTTTTCCTGATCGGCCAACCAGCGTCGTAAAGCCTCGTTGATGGCGTCCTTGAGTGTCTTTGTGCCGGATTCGACAGGGATGATTTCCGCCCCCATGAGTCGCATCCTGTTGACATTAGGAGCCTGACGTACCACGTCGGCGGCGCCCATGTAGATGACGGCCTTCATGTCGAGCATGGCAGCGGCGACAGTTGTTGCTACACCGTGCATACCTGCGCCTGTTTCGGCCAGCAGTACTTCCTTGCCCATCATTTTGGCGAGGAGTCCCTGCCCAAGCGTGTTGTTGATTTTGTGTGCGCCTGAATGGTTCAGGTCTTCACGTTTGAGCCATAGGTCCAGACCAAGGTCCTTGGACATGTGTTGGCAGTATGTCATGGCCGAAGGACGGCCCACGTTTTCCTTGAGCATTTGAATAAAGCGCGTCTGAAATTTCTCCGAGGGGAGAATGGTTTTCATGGCTTCTTCAAGCTCGATAAGCGGCGGCATGAGCAGTTCTGGAATGAACTGTCCGCCAAAATCGCCGAAATAACCCTTTTTCATTATTCTTCCTCCGCGAGAATCCTGAAGACTTCCCGCAGCTTTGATGCATCCTTGACACCTGGTTCGAGTTCCACCCCTGAATTGATGTCCAATCCTGGAGGATTTATGGCCAGAGCTTTCTTGGTGTTGTGTGGCCCAAGGCCGCCAGCAAGAAACCAAGGTGTAAGTATTTCGATATCTTGTAATGTGGCAAAATCAATGGTCGTCCCCGTTCCACCCTGACCTTTGGTCCCTGCATCCAGCAGGAAATGACCACAGGCTTCAGAGTAGTTTTCCATGTCTCGGAGTAATGCTGAAGCAGAGGAATAGGTGTTTGGCCAGAAAACTCGAATGACCCTATCGGGTCCGATTTTCCAGCATGCATCCATATCCTGTCCACCATGGAGTTGGGCTGCGTGCAGTCCGCACCGATCCATGGTCTCAATGATTTCTTCAGCGGTCTGGTCGACAAAAATGCCAACTTTGGTGACCTTGCCAGTTTTGACCGAGGCCACGAAGTCGGGATCGGCCAACCGAGGACTTTTGGGGTGAAAGATGAATCCAAGCAGATCAACGCCGAGATCGACGCACAGCTTAACATCTTCCATGCGGGTCATGCCGCACACTTTGACCAGAGGTCGTGCCACTACTTTGCTCCTGTCAACTCGGCCAGTTTTTCGCCGGGGTTGTCCGCTTCCATCAGGCAGGTTCCGACCAGCACGGCGTCGAAACCGAGGCCGGCCATTTCTTCTACCTGTGCACGTTTGGATATGCCGCTGGCACAAATCCAAAGTTCGCCTTCCTGCTTTTGTTTGATGAAGTTGCGGCTTTGATCCAGTGACGTCTCAAGGGTGTCGAGATTTCGGTTGTTGACCTGAATAATGTCGGCTCCGGCTGCACGGGCCATGTCAAGGTCTGCTTGGTCGAAGATTTCAACTACCGGGCTTAGGCCGGGCATGCGGGCCAGCTCCACCATCTGTGCAAGGTGTGTCACGTCGTCACACATACGGGCGACCAGCAGCACGGCGGCTGCCGGGCTGGATGCGGTCATGGCGACCTGAAGCGGGTCGAGGATGAAATCCTTGCGCAACAAAGGAATACCGGGTTGGCTCATCATGAACAAAAAGTCCGGGGTGCCGCCAAAGTATTGGTGCTCCGTGAGAACGGAGATGGCAGCCGCTCCATTGTTGGCATATATATCTGCAAAATCCAGCGGGTTTGCGTTTTCGCGCAGAACACCTTTGCTCGGGCTGGCAGGTTTGAATTCGGCAATGACAGCTCCGGGGCCTTTGGTTTTGATGGCGTCAACGAATGACGGGCGATCGCCACGGTAAACGGCAGGCAAATGTCCTTCCATGAAGCTTTTACGGAGGGAATCGATTTCAAGTTGCTTTGCTTCTCTGAATTTATTCAACATATGGAATTCCTTTCTTCAGTCCTGTGTATACTGTGTCTCGGGCCAGTTCAGCGCATTCGGCCATGGGTCCCTTGTCCAAAAGATGCAGGCACCCTGCCAGATTCAGGGCCACCATGTCCATCATGGCGCGGGGGCCATCTCCAGCGAGAATCTCCTTGAGTTTGACCACGGCATCTTCTTTGCTGGTCACAACAACTTCTTTGGGATCATGCGCTTTAAAGCCGAGTTGCTGAGGGTTGACCGTGGTTTTTTCCATCACGCCGTCATGGATGATGTACCCCCGGTTAACGCCCCATGTGGTTAGTTCATCGAATCCTCCTGCTCCGGAGAAAAGGAGTGCGCGGTTAACGCCGGTCAGAAGTAGGGTTTCGCCCATGAGTTCCAGTCGTTCCGGGTCGCCTACGCCCAAGAGTTGGTGGGATGGACGGGCCGGGTTGAGCAACGGTCCCATGAAGTTGAACAGGGTACGGATACCGAGTTGCTGGCGAACGGGCATGACGTGTTTGAAGGCCGGGTGGTAAGCTGGCGCGAACAGAAAGGCGAAGTTGTGTTTCTTTAAACCTTCAGCGGCTTTTTCTGGGGCCATGTCCAACGGGATGCCGAGGGCTTCCAGAGCATCGGCTGATCCGCATGAAGAAGACAAGGCGCGGTTGCCGTGTTTGGCAACGGTGTATCCCATGTCCGCGAGAAACAGGGAGACTGCCGTGGAGTTGTTGAAGCTGCATTGGCCGTCACCACCTGTGCCGCAGGTGTCGATGACCGGTTCCTTTCGGGTGCCGTCAAAGCCGGGGATCTTGATGGCGTGGGCTACTCCGGCACGGACTCCGGCGGCCAGATCCGTGGAGTCTTCACCCTTGACGCGTAGCCCCATGAGGAAGGCTCCGGTTTGGGATTCGGTCATTTTCCCGTCCATGAGTTCGGTGAACATAAAGTCCGCCTGCATGTCGGTGAGTGGCTTTCGCTGTGCAATGATTTCAAGTATTTCAGGTATGGTCATATCATTATCCTTGTATATTCAGAAAGTTCTGGAGTAATTTCGGGCCGTCCGGTGTGAGGATGGATTCCGGGTGGAACTGGACGCCATGCCATGGCCGGTCCTTGTACTGGATACCCATGATTTCGCCCTGTCGGGTTCGGGCCGTGACATCGAGTGTGTCTGCCGCTTTCTCAGCCGGAACAATGAGCGAGTGGTATCTGCACACCTCGAAGGGTGAGTCGAGACCGGCAAAAATGCCTTGCCCACCGTGGATTACCTGCGAGGTCTTGCCGTGCATGATACGTTCGGCGCGTTCTACAGGTGCTCCGGCAAAGTGCCCAAGGGTCTGATGCCCCAGACATACGCCGAATACCGGAATCGCTTTAGGCAGTCGGCTGAGGAATTCCAGACAAAAACCGGCATTTTCCGGGTTGCTTGGTCCGGGTGAAAGACAAACTCGTTCAAGCGTGCCGCTTTGTGCTAGATCCAGTACTGTTTCACGGTCGTTGCGGATGACCACGGGGTCGGCTCCAAGTTGTTGGAAGGCCTGTACCAGATTGAAGGTGAAGGAATCGAAATTATCTATCAGCAAAAACATCGGTTCCCCCCTTGCCTGTGATGACTTCCAGAATAACTCGTGCCTTGTTGTGACATTCGTTCCACTCGGATTCAGCGTCCGAGTCGTACACGATGCCAGCTCCGGCCTGCCAGTGGCAGATGCCGTTTCGAATCCACATGGACCGGATGGTAATGCCCGTGTCGAGGGAGATAACGCCGTCGTCCAGCCCCATCCAGCCTATGCAGCCGCCATAAGGGCCGCGTTCCTGTGGTTCCAGATCGGCGATAATTTCCATGGCCCGAATTTTCGGTGCGCCGGATAATGTTCCCGCCGGGAAGGTGGATTGAAGAACATCCACGCCATCCAGTCCGTCTTTTAGCTCGCCTTCCACATAGGAAGTGAGGTGCATGACATGGGAGAAGCGTTCAACGTTCATGAATTTTTCGACGGTGACTGTGCCGGGTTTGGAAATACGACCCAGATCGTTTCGCCCGAGGTCGACCAGCATGACATGCTCGGCCCGTTCTTTGGGGTCGGCCAACAGTTCTTTTTCCAGACGCATATCTTCTTTCTCGGTTTCGCCTCTCCAGCGAGTTCCGGCGATGGGACGTACTTCCAGATGTCCGGCCGAGCTTCTGACCATCATTTCCGGGGATGATCCGAGCAGGGTGGTGCCACAGGTTTTGCCCATGGACGAGCAGTCCGGGAATTTCATGTAGAACATGAATGGTGAAGGGTTGGCCTGTCTGAGGCGGCGATAAATCTTGAAAGGTTCATCCGGCAAAGGCACGGTGAATCGGGTGGACAACACCACTTGAATGCATTCGCCTTCGGCAATGAGTTCCTTGCACCGCTCTACGCCGCGCATGTATTCTTCCTTACCGGGATGGACCGTGGGTGTCCCGACCTCGGGAGCAGTCAGGTCCGCGCCCCATTGAATGGGGGCAGGCATGGGGGTCGCGCCTTTATCAAGGCTGAGATAGCAGCAGGAGTGGCGCAGGTGATCGAAAAGGACCATTTGTCCGGGCAGGACTAAACACGCCTCGGCATCGGCTGGTTTGCAGCATTCGGTCAGCTTGCGTTCGAACATGCCAGCTACGCCATATCCGAAGTAGCCGTACAGACCGCGAGTCAGACCGGGGAGGCCGTCACGCGCGTTGCCACCGGTGGTTTCCTGCGTGATTGAGAGTAGTTTCACGGCCTTTTTAATGCCGGTGAGATACTCCATACCTTCCAGCTCTTTGAGCTGGGCGAGTCTATCGTCTGAAACTTCTACCACCAGCTTGCCATCCACAGGGTGGAGCATGAGTCGATAGTCCCAGGCGATCAAACTGTATCGACCAAGGCGACCATCCACCTCTGCCGATTCCAGCAAAATGCCGGGTTGGTCTCCCACCAGTCCCATATAGAGGGATATGGTGGTCTGGACGTCAGCCGGGAGCCACTTCCCGTGCTGCGTCAGTGAAATCTTTTCCATTATTTTTCCTTGTAGGTTCAGTCTCGTTAGTTGAGCGGGCGAGGTATAACCTCCCACCCTTTTACCTTTTTTCGGTTTTCATATGACTTTCACGTCCCTTTCATTGTGTGCTCCTTATAAAAAAGGCCGTACCCTTTCTGGGGGTGCGGCCTTGGTTCACGTTTGATTCCAAGTAACGGCATGAGCCGCACCATTTATGAAGTTTCGTTACGCCACCACCACTGTGCCCGATCTGCGAGCAGATCGAGATCACCGCCTGCGGCCAGGCTGAGGTAGGACATGAATTTGCGGTTGACTTCCTGAAGAAATGGATTCGATTCAGAGATGATCTCGAAGAGTTCCGTATCCTGTGTGAGCATTTTACGGGCAGAGTCCAATCTGCGTTTGAACGAGGGGGTGATGAAGTTATCAATACCTTCCACATCTCTGGCTGCAGCTAAAAAAGCCACGGTGGACGTGAAATTCAATCCCTGAACAAAGGCCATGGATCGGTCGTGATCTTCAGCTGTTGTCGAGAAACAGTCGTAGCCACATGCCTGCATGAGGCTGGTGACTTTGTTTGCGGCATCTGTATCGGTCTCGCGTCCCGGCGCGACAGCAATCTTGGGTGTAAAATCTTCCGGGATGACTGGTCCGAAAAGCGGATGCGTACCGACCACTGGACCGTCATAACTTTCTGTCATTGCTTTCATGGGGAGCATTTTGACTGAGCCAACATCGCACAGGATCGTGGTGCCGTTCAGGTACGGCACCACCTGGTCCAAGACGGATTTCATGGCCGTTACCGGCACACTGAGCAGCAACATGTCGCAGTCGGTGAGAGCCTCGCGGAGTGTATCCTCGGTGTATGGAAGGTCCAAAGCAATGACAGTGCGTCCGAGATCGGCAAAGGCTTTGAAAAAAAGCCCGCCCATCTGACCGCTTGCGCCCGCGATGGCGATTGTATGTATATCTGCCTCAGTCATTGCCTTATCCGATGATTTTTTCCCATTCGTCCCAGAAGCCGGGGAATGATTTGTTGACACAGGTCGGATTGTCGAGAGTGACGTCGATACCCGCCAATTGAAACAGGGACATGGACATAGCCATGCGATGGTCGCCGTATGTCGTGAAATCTATTGCATGTCCGTTGGGCAGCCTGCCGGGGCGGATGATGAGTGTGTCTTCAACGATTTCGGTTTCGGCCTGAGTGCGGGATACTTCCAGAGCACAGGCTTCCAGTCTGTCGGTTTCTTTGATGCGCAGATGGGCCACATTGGTGATGGTGGTCGGTGAGGTGGCGAATGCTGCGGCGGCGGAAACTGTCGGGACCAGATCCGGGCAACGGCCCATGTCCACGGTTATACCATGCAAGGTGCTCGGTTCAATGAGGATGCCGTCAAAGGTGACTTTGATCGATGCGCCCATCTGGCTGAGAATATCCATGATGGCCCGGTCGCCTTGAAGCGAATCAGCTGCCAGTCCCTTGATGAGTACGGGGCGTCTGCCAACAGCTCCGGCGGCCAGAAAGTAACTGGCGTTGGACCAGTCGCCTTCCACTCGATAATGTGTCGGATCATAGCCGGTCGGTTTGACAATGAACCGAATTTTGCCAGGGCTGACGACCTTGATGGAGCGCCACGGTACGGCTTCCCATTTCTTGCCGTTTTTGATTTCGACTTCGAACCCTGCCTTGAAATCTTCCATGATGCGTAAGGTCAGAGCCACATACGGCCAGGAAACAGCTTTTTTTCCCGTGACCGTGATTGTGGTTTCATGGTCAGTCAAAGGCGCACCTAGGAGCAGACCGGAGAGGTATTGGCTGCTTTCTTCCAGGGTGATTTCCACCTTTTTCGAGGTGTAGCCTTTGCTGGTCATGATAAAGGGGAGGAATTCCTCTTTTTCAGCAAATTCGAATGTGGAGCCGAGTTTTTGCAAGGCTGTCACCAGTTCGGCCATGGGCCGTTCATGCATGCGCTGGGCGCCGTGTACTTTGAAGGAACCGTATCCGGCAGCGGCCACGGCGGTCATCAGACGGCAGGTGGTCCCGGATTCGTGCATGAATAATTCGTGCGGTTCTTCATCCTTGTGCTTGCCGTCAGCATTGCCGCCCTTGGGTCCGGACTCCATGCCTGTAACGATGAGTTTCCCGTCCTTTTCATCGATTTTTGCTCCGCAGGCGGTCAGACAACCGCGTGTGCGGGTGATGTCGTCTGAATCGAGGATAGATGATACTTCGGAGACGCCGTTGGCCAATGCTGCCGCGATGAGTGTGCGGTGGGAAAGCGACTTGCTGGCCGGTGCATTGATGATAATCGGTTCCTTGGTCATGATCGATTCTCCTGAGTGGGGTAGGTGCCGAGGACTCGCAGCGTATGGCACTGCTGACGAATGTCCTCAAGGACGTCTTGGTAACGGTCGCCGCCCAAATCACATTCGAGGTCGGTGAAGAAAACATATTTCCATTTTTCACCTCGGAATGGACGGGATTCAAGCTTCGTCATATTGATGCCTTGATGGCCCAGAGTGGTCAACACGCGGGCCAGTGCACCCGGTTTGTCGGGCAAAGTGAAAAGTATGGTTGTCTTGTCGCGTCGGTCTTCTTGTGAAGGAGCTGCGCCGATGATGAGGAATCGTGTCCAGTTGTCGGGCAGGTCCTCAATTGATTGGGACAGCACGTTCATGGCGTGCATGTCAGCCAGCTTGATATGACCGATAACGGCAGCAGCTTTTTTGCCTGCTACTACTTCGGCAGCCTCAGCTGTTGATTCCATGGGGATGGTCGGTACATCCGGCAGATGGGTGCGCAACCAATCACGGCATTGGCCCAATGGTTGAGGGTGGGAGTATATGACCTCCACATCCTTAAGGGATTCGGCTTTGGACATGATCGAGTGGCTGATGCGACTGAAAACCTCGGCCTGAATGTAGACCTTGTATTTCATGAACAAGTCCACGACCTGCCCCACGGTGCCTTCAATCGTGTTTTCCATTGGTATAACGCCGAGTTCGGCTCCTTCCTCGGCCACGGCCCGGAATATTTCTTCAAAATTTCCCTTGGGAGTCAGGGATGCGGCACTGCCCATGTGTTCGATGGCAGCAAAATAGGAGAAGGTCCCTTCAGGGCCAAGATAGACCACACGCTCGGGGCGTTGCAGATGGCGCGAGGAGCTCATGATCTCGCGGTAGATGGTGCGCAGGTGTTTGTCCGGCAACGGGCCGGGACTGGAACCCGCGATCTTGTTCATGACTTCCTGCTCGCGGAAGGGTTTGTAGATGGCTTCGCCCTTGGACGCTTTGTATCGGCCTACACCGAGGCTCAGATTTGCCCGTTGATTGAGCAGGTCCACGATTCGACGATCCACGGAGTCGATGGACTCGCGCAGTTCGCCGAGATCGGGAATATCGTTGTGGTCTTTATCTGCCATGACGTTCTCCGAAGCCTAAGCTTCCTTGATTTCTTCTTTGATGCGCATGCCGAAGTGTCGACCAGCTTCATCGGTTTTGACCATGATTTTATCACCAACCTTGAGGGTCACGACGGACACTGGTTCACCTTTGTCCGAGACAACGCGGATGGTTTCGGCGTTTTGCAGGAAAATTTGACCTTCGGTGGTGGCTTCTTTGGTTTTGATTGCGGCCTTAATGAGCAACATGGGCCGAACTTCCACTTTGACGCGGCCTACGGTGGCTATACTGGTGTCACCATTTGCACCCACGATGAGCACGTCGTCGCCAGCACCTAACTCATCCAGATAGGTCGTTTTGTCACCGGGCATTTGGGCATAGGCGTGAACTGCTCCCGCATTGATACGGAAGGGGCGTGCAGCCACATACGGATTGGATTCGGTCTCTGCATGGACAAGGAAGGAGAAGGCGGAGGAGTTGCCGATGAGCATGCCTTGGCCTTTTTTCAGGACGGAAATGGTGTCGACACAAACGCGGTGTCCCAACCCGGTGGATTCGATCTCGGTAACTTCGGCGGTTTGGAGGTCCATGGTTCCCTGCGAGAGTTTGAGTTCGGAGACGATCTGCTTGAGGTCGGATGCGCCTTCGGGCAATACGACCACGGTGTCACAACCGCGTTCCAGAATTCCTGCGGCCAACACAGCCCGGTCCAGCGATTCACATTCAAGAGCAAGAGAATCCACCTGCGCAAGGATGTTTTCTACTGGAATGATTTCCCATCCCTTTTTGAGTACGACATCCTTGCCGTCACGAATGCCTTTGATGGCAATGTCTTCATCGGCTTTCTTGGTCAACTCGACCACGGGCATATCGTCTGGAGTGATGACCGTGACTCGACCGAGAGATTTGACTGCCTTGGCCTGATCTTTCTCGACCATCACAGCGTCTACACCGGACTCAAGAGCCAGAGTGACGAGGTTCTTGTCAAAGGGGATGGACTTGAAGATGACTTTTTTCATTGTATGGTACCGTTATCCATTGAGGTGATTGAGAGCGGTTTCCACAGATTCGTCAGCGTGGACCACCATGTTGAGCGCTTCGACCAGACGGGTCGGATTTTCATGTTGGAATACGTTGCGGCCCACGGACAATCCTGCGCCACCGGCTTCCAGAGAATCATGTACCATCTGAAGAAATGCTTCTGTGCTGTCAAGTTTGGGACCACCAGCTATGACAACAGGAATACAACAGGAATCGCACACATGGGCAAAGGTGTCTATGTTGCCAGTGTACGGGACTTTCACAACGTCCGCACCGAGTTCTGTGCCAACACGGGCGCAATGGGCCACGACTTTTGCGTCGTATTCGTCAGAAATTTTGGAACCGCGAGCGTAGACCATGGCCAGCAACGGGATGCCCCATCTGGCTGCGTCAGAAGAAATTTTGCCGAAGTCGTTGAGCATGGCAGCCTCGGTTTCGTCGCCGAGGTTACAATGGATGGAAACGGCGTCTGCGCCGAGACGGACGGCATCTTCCACACTTGCGACCAGTGTTTTGGCATTGGGGAAGGGAGACAAGGAAGTGGAAGCTGACAGATGGACGATCAGCCCGATGTCCTTGCCCTGGGCTCGGTGTCCACAACGAACCAGTCCTTTGTGCTCGATGACTGCGTTGGCACCGCCGTCAACAACTTTGCCGACGGCCTCGCGCATATCGACCAGCCCATCGATAGGGCCGACGGTTACGCCGTGATCCATGGGAACTACGATAGTTCGGCCGGTATTCCGATTGAAGATTCTTTCCAGTCTGATGGCTTTACCTATGTGCATTTTATTCTCCTTGAGGTTGTCCCTTCACTGAGTGAGCATCCAACCGACGAGCCACAAAAAACAAGGGCCGCCGGCTTTCGCCCGCGGCCCTTGAAGAGGTTTTGTTCAGTTTGTATCCACCAGTTGGCTACAATGCACCTCTCCCAAGACCACGAGCGTGGCAATACCAATACCAGAAGGTAAAGTTGGAAAAGGATACGTTGGAGACGGTTGTGGAGTTCATGGCTTTATTAGCTACACAGCCCCGGTCGATCTGTCAACAAAAAAAGTTACAGCGATTTCAGTGTGATACTATATATAGTAATATACTGTGTGACCGACGGTCACTTCTTTAGCGTGTTTTGGCCCTGAAATATGACATTTCTTATGAGGGTGAGTTTTGAGGAAATGGCTTCTTTTTGATTAAAATCGTGTTTGTCGTTCTCAAATATTTTTTTGTAACGTTTGTTAGCATGAATTCTCCAAATGCGCTGGGGGCGCTTTTCGTTATTTGACATTTTTTGTGAAAATATATGGAATAAAAATGAATAAAATCACAAAAAAGTAAAAAATATAGATTTTAAAAAATACAAAAAACTGTGTTTTTACATAAATCGCAATGGTAAACCATTTTGGCACGACTCTTGATATAGGAGGGACAGGTTAGAAACGCATTTTATTCAAAGAGGAGTTCCCTATGTTTTTAAGAAAGTCCCCGAACCATGTTTTCAGGAGGCTCGTTACAGGCGCAGTAGTCTTGACGGCAGCTCTTGCCCCTACCTTTGCCTATGCAGAAGAGGTGGAATATTTGACGCAGTCCAACGCCAATATTTTGTGGACGTTGATCGCAGCATGTTTGGTCATGCTCATGCAGGCCGGTTTTGGCTGCGTTGAGGCCGGTTTCACTCGCGCTAAATCCGCAGGCAATATCATGATGAAGAACTTTCTGGATTTTTCCGTCGGTTCGGTCATTTTTTTCCTGTTTGGCTTTGCGTTGATGTTTGGTCTGGATGCAGGTGGGTTCATCGGTACTTCCGGCTACGGTCTGACTGGTGTTGGTGAGAGCGACATGATGTGGACGTACACTTTCTGGTTCTTTCAGTCCGTGTTTGCCGCTACTGCCGCGACCATCGTTTCCGGTGGTATGGCCGAGCGCACCAAGTTCTCCAGTTACATTATAGTCTCCATCGTGGTTACCGGCGTGATTTATCCCATTTCAGGCCATTGGGCATGGGGGTCGTTGTGGCTGGGTGATGACGGAGCCGGTTGGTTGGAAGGTCTCGGTTTCTGTGATTTCGCCGGGTCCTCTGTTGTCCATTCTGTTGGTGGCTGGATTGCTTTAGCCGGTGCCATGGTGCTTGGTCCCCGTATCGGCAAGTATACTGAAGATGGCAAAGCCAAGGCTATTCCCGGTCACAACATTCCGCTTGCTGGTTTGGGTGTGTTCATCCTTTGGTTCGGTTGGTTCGGTTTCAATCCCGGTTCTACGACGACAGCCGACAATACTATTGGTTTGATTGCCATGAATACTTCTTTGGCAGCCGCAGCAGGTGTTCTTGGTGCCATGGTTGTTTCCTGGTTTCGTTATGGCAAGCCTGACATTTCCATGACCTTCAACGGTGCTCTCGCAGGTTTGGTCGGCATCACTGCCGGATGTGCCACGGTTACTCCGAGTTCTTCCATGGTTATCGGTTTGGTCGCAGGCGTGTTGGTTGTCTTGTCTATTGAATTTATCGATAAGGTTCTCAAGATTGATGATCCGGTCGGTGCTTCTTCTGTCCATGGCGTGTGTGGCGCCTGGGGTACTATCGCTTGTGGTCTGTTTAATGCTGATGGCGGGTTGTTTTTTGGTGGCGGTGCATCGCAGCTTGGAGTTCAGCTTCTTGGTGTCGGTACGTTCTTTGTCTGGGCATTCGGTGGAGGTTTTATTCTCATGACTGCAGTTAAAGCTCTTTTCGGTCTTCGTGCTGAAAAAGATGAAGAACTCAAGGGATTGGATATCGCCGAACACGGTTCTGAGTCCTACAATGGATTTCAGCTCTTTTCCAACGAATAAGTTGAATCCGTTTACAAGAAGCAATGAATCAGACGTATTTATTAGGAGAATAAGAAAATGAAGCTCATTATAGCATATATCAGGCCCGAAAAGCTCAATGACGTGAAGCAGGCTTTGTACGCCAAGGAGATTTACTCCCTGTCCGTGTCCAATATTCTTGGTTCCGGTCGTCAGAAAGGGTTTACTGAAACCTATCGTGGTGTGCAGATGGAAGTTAATTTGCTCAAGAAGGTTCGTCTTGAAATCGGTGTGAACAATGATTTCGAACCGTTGGCTATTGAAGCTATTCAGTCTGCCGGTCAGACTGGTACCGAAGGAGATGGTGTGATCTTTGTTCAGGAGCTTGCCAAGGCCATGCGTATTCGGACCGCTGAGGACGGTATTCTTTAGAAGCCGGTCAATTAATATGGACTGCCGGGGCAACAAGATTTGTTGTTCCGGTGAGTTCTTCCCATTTAATTTTTAAAAAGATCAATACGACATACCTCCACCCCCTGACCTTCGGCCTTGTCCGAGGCATGATTTTGACTCATCATGCCTCGGACTGGCCGAAAATATTATAAGAATTGCAATTCGGAACGGATAGTCAACTAACAAGATTTGACATTTAGTAAATGTTCCCGCATACTTAATAAATGTATAAATGCGTATTTTTCGGATGTTCGTTATTGATTCTTATGCTCTGTGCTCTTCCTGCCAAAGCAGAGGAAGTGGTTTTGGCATATGATGAATATCCGCCATTGAATTATACCGAGAATGGGAAAGCCTGTGGTGAGGTTATAGACCTCATCCGTGAAGCTGGACAGCGGTTAGGCGTGGGAACGATTTTTATTAAACGACCATTTGTTAGAGCCATTCAGGAAGTTGAATTTCGTGGTATCGATGGCATTCTGGGCGTCGTAAAGACCAAAGAACGACAAAAATATTTGTATTATCCTTCAACCGGACATACTCAGGATGGACCTACACTTTTTGCGCATACGCAAAGTGGCGTGAAAGTGGATTCTTTGGAAGACACACACGGTCTCACTGTCGGTGTGATTCGAGGCTATCAATACGGTGACAGAGTGCTTGAGTCTTTGACTGGAGAAATACGGCCTGTCAAAGACGGTGGTACTCTGTACAAAATGATTGCTGAGCGCCGTTTTGATGTAGGTTTGGGATACAGTTTGTCAGGTGAGTATTATTTGAAGAAAATACCGGGTGGCGATCAGGTCAAACCCGTATTGATGCTGCCGGCACTTTCGTTGTATCTGGCTTTTTCAAAAAAACTTGGTTCCCGTGGTTTGGAACTTGCCGAGAGTTTTTCCGAAGAAATTGATCGTATCAAGAAAGAACGCACGCTGATGCAGTAGAACGTAAATTTAAAGCCCCGCCATCATGACATGATGGCGGGGCTTTTTTTGTCTTATTTTGTGCGCTTGAGTTTAGCTCGGGCGGAGAGGAAGACTCCCAGAGCGCTGAATGCTGTCAGGGTTATGAATGAAATGTTCATGGCTTCAACAAAGGCGTTTGCATTGCCGGTATGTAGGGTCGTCGGACCGACTATGGTTGCTAGAACTGCGCTGATGAAAACAAGGCTGATGGTCATGCCGGTTGTTCGCATCCCCGCCACCATGGCGGAAGCAATACCGTAGTTTTCCTTTTCCACGGCTCCCATAATGACAGCCGTGTTGGCCGTTGCGAATATGGCACTACCCGTACCGCATAGCCCCAGTACTGAAATGATGAGCCACAATGATCCATTATCACCGATGAAAATGGCACCAGCCAGTCCGGCCGTGGCAAAGAGCATGCCGACGGTTGCAATATGGTGTGCAGCCCATCGCTGGCAAAGTTTGCCGCTGATCGGTGAAAAAAGTGTCTGCATGAGCGGCTGAGCCATGAGTATCATTCCGGCTTCGCTGGGTGTCATGCCTTGCGCGATCTGAAGATAGAGAGAAATCAGAAAAGTGATGCCAAATGTTGCAGCATAGCTGATGAACTGCACAGTGTTGCCCAGTGCAAAGGACTGGTTCGTGCTGAATAAGGTCATGTCCAGTAGCGGGGCTTTTGCGCGTTTTTCCCAGAGGGCAAATGCAGCGAGTGAGACCACTCCGCCAGCGAGCATTGCCTTGCCTGTGAGCAAATGAAAGTGGGAACCGCCTTGCGAGAGCATGACCATGCCTATGGCAATGAGGATGGCACCACCCCAGTCAAAAGGCGGGCATTTCTTGTGTTCCGGTTTGACCGGAAGAACACAGAGTGTCAGCGCAAGGCAGACAGCGCATGGCACTGCTCCTATATAGAAGATGGCCCGCCATCCCATGGTGGTGGCAATGATGCCGCCGAGCCATGGCCCTGCGGATAGTCCTACGTAAACTCCAGTCGACGCAATTCCCAGTGCCATGGATCTGCGTGGTCCCGTAAAGAGGTCCGCGAGAATGGCCAACCCGGTGGTGACCATCATTGCGCCGCCACACCCCTGGAACACACGGAGTATGATGAAATGTTCGATGGAGCCTGACAAGGGTAGAATCAGGCTGACTGTTGTGAACAAGGCCATGCCGGTTGCAAAGATAAATCCTCGTCCTGTCATATCAGCCAATCGAGTAACAGGGAAAAGGAGCATGGCAACAGCTGCTATGTAGCCTGATTCAACAAGGCCGAGTTGTGCGGCTGTTGCACCGAATTCCTTGCCCAGTGACGGAATTGCCACGGCAACGGATGAGAGCATAAATACCAGTGAAAACTGGGTGACTGTGATGGCCCAAAGGGCCGCAGTGCGTTCTTTTTCCGAAATCATTTATTTTTTCACTTCCTTGAATTCATTTTGGACATTTGCGTAGATGCGATCGAGCATGGATTTTGCGAGCGCTTTTTCGTCTTTGGAGAATCCTTTGAGCATGACCTGATTATGTCGGTCGAGCAGAGGGATGAGTGTGGCGTACAGTTGTTTGGCTTTATTCGTGGGATACACAAATTTTTGACGGCGATTCTTCGGGTTTTCTTCTCGCCATACAAGATTGGAAGCCTCCATGTTTTTCAACATTCTGGCTGTGGCCGCAGGGCAAACTCGTATGCTTGCCGAAAGCTGGTCTTGTGTTTGGCCTTCATTTTCTACAGTGGTCATAATGTATGGAATTTGTCCCGAACAGATCCCGTGTTTATTAAGCCAAGAGTCGAGTAAACACCCGTTGAGCCTGAATAGTCGGCTTATTTTGTATCCAAGACTTGTTGTGCGCCGTCCTGTATTATCCTGCATGAAAGCTCTTTTGTTGACATGTTAACAGTGTTGAAAGGAGGTCTTTAAAAAAGATTTGTTGATGTGTCAACTATCTTTGTGAGTGATATTTTATTTCACAAAAAAAATGATGAAGGAGTGGGAGTAGGAAAGTAAAAGATGTGAGAGTATGAGGGCTGATTTTATGTGTAAAATATACGCACTAAAAAATGCGACATTCTTCAGTATATTGATTGAAGTCTTCGAGGAAATCTTGATGTTTTTTTAAGAAATCCTTGGTGAAATAGACTCCAAGAGGTGCATCCATGAGGTGTATTCGTAGTATCTTGTCTTCAGCATGTTGTTTTCTGACAATTTCATCCATGGACCCATTATTAGCAAGAATTGCATCAATTCGATTTTCAAGGAGGACATTGATCAGGTTGGGATAATCCTTGGCTTTGTACGAAATGGTGTATCCGTTGTTTTCCATCCAGCGTTCGGCATTGGTCCCCCGAAAACACGCACATTTTGCTTCTGTTGGAAATGTTGGGGCAGTCGGATCGTGAGGATAATCTTTTCTGACATACCAGAAAAGTTTGTGGTCGTTGAAGGGGGCTGATTGGGTAGCAAATACATCGCGTTCTGACGTTCTGGATGCGGGGAAAAAACCATCAACTTCACCATGGAGTGCCATAGATTGTGCTCTGGCCCATGGAACAACATGCAGGGAGAGTTCAATTCCCATTTTTCTCAGAGTGCATTGTATGATGTGAATGCAGCTTCCACTGGGATTTTGATTTGTGTTGCAAATAACATACGGAGAAAGTTCAAGTGTAGCCAGTGAGATACGACGAGGTTGTCCTGCGGTTGCTGGCGTGGAAATGATTAAAAAAAAAATAGTAAGATAAATATCCGATGCTGCATATTGCCCTCTTATGGGGGAGTTTGGCACAGTTTGATGGTTTTGTGAATAGTAATCAAAGCCATACTTTGCAGCAAAGTCATTAAAATAGAAAAAAGACGAAAAAGCCCGGTTCGGCAAAAGCCAAACCGGGCAGTTTTTTTGTCTTTAGTGCAGCTAAATCTTGGCTGCAGTGCGCAGATCGTCTACGGCATCAGTCTGTTCCCAAGTGAACTCGGGGAGTTCGCGACCGAAGTGACCGTAGTTGGTCGACTTCTGGAAGATCGGACGACGAAGGTTCAAGCGTTCCAGAATGTAGTAGGGGCGCATGTCAAAGACTTCGGTGACAGCTTTGGTCAATTGTTCGTCAGAGACCTGGCCGGTGCCGCGAGAGGAAACAACCACGGAAACCGGGTTCGCGACGCCGATGGCGTATGCAATCTGGACTTCGCACTGGGCGGCGAGACCTGATGCAACAACATTTTTGGCAACGTAACGGGCCATGTATGCGCCGGAACGGTCAACTTTGGACGGGTCCTTGCCGGAGAATGCGCCACCGCCGTGACCACCAGCTCCACCATAGGTGTCGTTGATGATTTTACGACCAGTCAGACCGCAGTCGCCAACCGGTCCGCCGATAACGAAGCGTCCGGTGGGGTTGATGTATGTTTTGAGATTTTCGTCGATCAATTCTTCAGGCAGGGTTTTCATGATGACTTCTTTATGAATGGCAGCCTGAAGGTCAGCCAGTTCGATGCCTTCGGCATGCTGGGAAGAAACGACCACGTTGTCGATACGTACGGGCTTGCCGTTGTCGAATTCGACGCAGACCTGAGTCTTTCCGTCAGGACGCAGATAATCGATGATACCCTGCTTGCGTACGTCGGTCAGCCGTTTGGACAGCTGGTGAGCGTAGTAGATGGGAGTGGGCATCAGGGTCGGGGTCTCGTTGGTGGCATAACCAAACATCATGCCCTGGTCGCCCGCGCCCTGTTCTTCGGGCTTCTGGCGATCAACACCCTGTGCGATGTCCGGGGACTGTTTGTCCACGGAAGAAATGACAGCGCAGGTCTGCCAGTCAAAACCCATGTTGTCGGCAGAGTTGTATCCGATATCTTTGATGGTGTTACGGACGATCTCTGGGAAATCGGCGTAAGCAGTGGTGGAAATCTCACCAGCAATGAAGGCCATGCCGGTCGTGACCAGCGTTTCACAGGCTACGCGTGCCATGGCATCCTGGCCGATGATGGCGTCAAGAATGGCGTCGGAAATCTGGTCAGCCACTTTATCGGGATGGCCTTCGGTCACGGATTCGGAAGTGAACAGGTACTTGCCTTCAATTTGCATCAGAGTCCTCCTTTAAGGATACTGCTGTAATAAGCGTCTAGAAATCTGGGTTGAGATCGCACTCAAGGATTTCGTCGATGCCATTGTTTTCATCAGCTACGATAACACGCGGTTTGCGGGTTTTGGCTTCATTCTCATCCAGCCACATGTAGGTGGCGATGATGACACGTTGGCCGACTTTCCCTTTGTGGGCGGCTGCTCCGTTGAGACATATCTCGCCGGGGCCACCGGGAATGGCATACGTGGTCAGCCTTTCGCCGTTGTCCAGATTGTAAACGTCGATCTGTTCATAAGGAAGGATACCGACCGTCTTCATCAGGATGGGATCGATGGACAGGCTGCCTCTGTATTCCAGATTTGCGCAAGTAATTGCGACGCCGTGAATCTTGGCGCTCAAAAAGCATCGTTGAGCCAATGGATTATACCTCTATCAAAATGTTGTCTAAGAGCCGGGCTTTGCCGACGTGGATTGCCACAGCAGCGAGTACCGACGATGAAATAGTCGAGACCGGTTCAATTGAATCCGGAGTAACCAATTCTATATAATCCACAATGCCCATGGGCAGGGTGGATGAATATTCTTTTTCAAGCCATTGTTTGGCAGCAGCGGAATCGCGCTCACCATTTTTAACTTTATCGGCCAGCTTGAGCAGGTCTTGGCGGATGGCTGGGGCTGCTGCCCGTTCTTCATCTGTCATATAGGCATTGCGTGAACTGAGGGCCAAGCCATCGGCTTCGCGGACAATAGGATGACCGATGATTTCTATCGGCATATTCAGGTCGCGGACCATACGTTTGAGAATGGCGAGTTGTTGCCAGTCCTTTTGTCCAAACACCGCTTTGGTTGGCTGGACAAGGTTAAACAACTTGGTCACGACCGTACACACACCTTGAAAATGAATGGGGCGGGACGCTCCGCACAGGTGCTTGCCGAGCGTCGGCACGGTCACCCATGTGGCATGGTCTGGTGCGTACATGGCATCCGGGGCTGGTGCGAAAAGCAGATCAGCGCCGTGCGTTTCGGCCTTGGTGCAATCCCCGTCAAAATCGTGGGGGTAATTGCCAAGGTCTTCGTTCTCGCCGAACTGGGTCGGATTGACGAACAGAGTGACAACGAGTTTGTCGCACTGAGCGCGGGCCATGTCTATGAGCGACGTGTGGCCGTTATGGAAATAGCCCATGGTCGGCACCAAGCCAACGGTCAGGCCTTGGTTGCGCCATGCCATGCATTGGCTCTGTAGTTCTATAGGATCAGTGAGTATTTTCATTGTATCTCTCAATTTATGATGAACATCTGACAGATTTGGAGGGGGGAGTCAAACAAAATGTTTATATCAAGATGTATTGATATAGTTAAATGCCGTGTAGAGTTTTAAGGGGAGGGATGTGTCTGAGAATGAGAGAGTTGCCATAATTGTCGACATGCTGATATGTTGAGCATTGTGGAATGTCCCATTGTAAATTGGTCAAGGTGAAATATGCGGAAGTTTTCTTGTTGCTTTTTGATGATTTTAATCGTCCTGCCCCTCTTGGGGTGTCAGTCTCAGCCGGATGAAGCTGCTGTAAAACCGAATTTTCTGGTCATTGTCGCTGATGATATGGGATGGACCGACCTTGGGTGTTTCGGAAGCGAGATACAGACACCGAATTTGGATACTTTGGCTAAAGAGGGTGTCAGCTTTACTGATTTTCATGTCTCCATGAGTTGCTCTCCGACGCGGTCCATGCTTTTGACCGGGACTGACAATCATATTGCCGGACTGGGAACCATGGCTGAATTATTGACCGAAGAACTGGCTGGAGTTCCGGGGTATGAAGGGCATTTGAATGATCGGGTGGTGACAGTGGCAGAAGTACTTCGCGAAGAGGGGTATCATACTTATATGGCTGGCAAATGGCATCTTGGGCACGATGCCGGACATTATCCTTTTGATAGAGGATTTGGACGGTCCATAAGCATGCTGTATGGCGGGGCCAGCTATTGGAGTGATATGTCTGGGGTGTTGGCTCGTGTTCAGGAAGTGGCTAAATATGTTCTTGATGGAGAAGAGTTGAAGAGTCTGCCGCGAGATTTTTATGCCACGCGAAGTTATACTGATTATTTGATGGATTTCATTCGTGAGAACCGGGACGACGGCAAACCCTTTTTGGCTTATCTGGCTTTTACTGCGCCTCATGACCCTTTGCATGTGCCTGAGCCATGGCGCAGTAAGTATAAGGGACAATATGATGAAGGATATGCCGCTTTGAAGTCGGGGCGTTCCCAGGGGGCGAGACAGGCGGGTATTTTGTCTTCGCGCATTGAGCCAGCTTCTTTACATCCGATGGCTGCAGCTTGGGGTTCCCTGACGCCAGAGCAGAAGACTTACGAGTCCAGAGCTATGGAGGTCTATGCCGGCATGGTTGATAATATGGATTATAATGTCGGTAGGATCATTCGATTTCTCAAGGATATTAATGAGTACGACAACACTATCATTATTTTCATGAGCGATAATGGTTCCAACCCTCTGACCAATGCGGATTATAGTCCTGGTGAGGCCGGACGGGAATTTCTCGCTAAATTTGACAATAGTCTCGATAGCCTTGGCAGCCCGAAATCTCACTATGCCTATGGTGTGGGGTGGGGATCGGCTTGTTCCGGGCCACTTGATTTTTTCAAGATGACCGTCGGAGAAGGCGGGATACGCAGCCCGATGATAATTTCTGGCCCTGGAGTGATAGGCGGACGACAGGTTGACGCGTTTTCGTATGTCATAGACATCATGCCTACCATCCTTGAATTGGCTGATCTGGTCCATCCAGAAGAGTTCAGAGGCCGACGTGTGGAACCCATGCGTGGGCATTCCATTACAGGGTTGCTGTCTGGGGCGCGTGAAAATGTATACGCAAACGATGAGTATGTGGGCGGAGAAATGGGGGCCAATAAGTGGATGCGTCAGGGGGACTACAAGGCCATATATGTTCCAGGGCCGTATGGGCCGGAGCATTGGCGACTTTTCAATGTGGTCGAAGATCCCGGAGAAACAACTGATTTATCGAAGGAAAAACCGAAACTGCTTGCGCGGTTGAAAGCGGCTTGGGATCAATATGCTGATGACGTTGGTGTTGTGCCTGTGGCAGCCGGGATGGATGTTCTCAATTAAATGATGAAGTTGAAAAGTCTGCTATAAGGGGACGGACGCTAACACACCGTCAGGTGTGGGCTTCTCAAACTTTCATTTGAGAAAAAACACTCTCCGTTGTACCCTCCCGGATTATGAGGACAAAAAAAGACATCTTTGCGGACCGGGCCATTTCGTTCACTCCTCAGGAGTTGATCGATTTCGAGCATACCATCAAGGATTGCATCGCTGAATTTCTTCCTTTTACCTCCTACAGTCTCTTTTTTCCCAGAGAAGAAGCAACGGTCATTCCCGAACCGGAATATCGTGCCGAGGATAAGGAGTTGATTCTGCCGTTGGTTTTTCAGGACAAGATGCTCTGTTTTTTCATTGCCAAAGGTGTTCGTCTCAAAGCACCGGCCACGGCTCCCAAGTACATTATGGCACTTGCTTGTTCCGTGCTGGAAAAACTCGCATTGTACAAAAAAGCCATTACGGACCCCTTGACCGGGCTGTATTCTCGCAATTTCTTTTTCGGGGAATTGGAGCAGGCCATTGAGCAGGTGCAGGGATGTCTGGCAACAGGCAGTTGTCGAGCCGGTATTGAGGCTCGTAATGCAGACTTGACCTTTTCCGGTACTTTTGGGGTCATTTTTCTCGATTTGGATACATTTCAGCCTGTGAATGAGCGGTATGGCTATCTGACAGGTGACGATATCTTGTCCGAGATCGGCCGTCTGCTCAATATGGTGTGCCCTAAGTATACAACCGTGTCCCGGTTCGCCAATGACAAGTTCGCCATTCTTGTGCCGGATGCCAAGCCTCGGGCCTGTTTTCAATTGTCTGAAGTTATTCGTTCGGGCATCAGCAAACTTTCTTTCATTGACGATGTGACCAACGACACCCTTCGGGTTTCCGGCAGTCTTGGGTATGTTTGTTATCCGCAGGGCCTTGAAGGCGCACAGTTCCGTCGTTCGGGGTCCGAGCAAGCACGAATGATCGTGCGTAAGGCCCGAGAGGCTATGGCCGTGGCCAAGGCACAAGGACGTAACCGAGTGTTTGGCTATGCTGATATCTTGGCGCGGGGTGGGCGTGTACTTGAAGTTTTGCCCATGAATCGGGTGAGTGTTTCTTTGGGTGAAGCGTCGGGAGCCAAGATCGGGCAACGATTTCTCGTACGAGCTCCCAAGGGCGGACAGAAATCGGCCACGCTGCCATTCAAAGGTGAAGTCGTGTTGGTTGAAGTCCGGGACGATATTGCTTTTGCAGAAGTATTGCATTTGGGTGATGCGGCTTGGAGTATTGAAGAGAATGATCGACTTAAACTTATTGAAGGCGAGGAAAGTCTTTTCGCCCATACGGAGGAAGCAAAGGACGACGCCATGCCAAGTAAGGACGCAGCTACCAAACTCTACCGATATTCTGAATTTATTTCTTGGTTTTCCGAGGCACGGCTGACGCCTGAATCCTTTGGACTTACTCTTATACGTATTCTCGACCAGCCTGATGAACAAGCCGAAGGGTATCAAGACGGTATGGACCAGATGGCTTTGATCGTGGCTAAATTGGCGCAAGGGGCCTTCGGAGAAAATGCGACTGGCGGCCGGTATGGTCTTAACGGAATGATTTTCTTTCAGGAGGATATCGATCGGGAAACGCTCATGGAGCGTTGTCTGGAGATAGAAAAGCAGGCCGATGACGCGTTAGGCATCAAGGTGTCTGTCGGCGCAAGTTGCTATCCGTTCCTTAATTTTGATAGGGCTGATATTTTGGACAATTGCCGGAAGGCTCTTGAACACGCATTGTTGCTGCCCGATCCGCGAGTGGCTGTCTTCAATTCGATTTCCATGAATCTGTCTGCGGATCGTAAGTTTATGGACGGAGATATTTACGGATCTATCGAAGAATTTAAGTTGTCCTTGCTGGATGATGAGAATAATTTGCTCGCGCGAAATTCACTCGGCATTTGTTATGCCCAACTTGGTCGTTTCGAAGAGGCTCGGCATGAGTTTGAGACCGTGGTGTCTTTGGACAAGAAAGATGTGCTTGCATTGTACAATCTTGGCTGGGCCAACCACCGTCTCGGCGATCTCGACAGCGCGGCAAAGGCGTATCGCCAATGCCTTAAAGCAGAGCCGGGGCATGTTTATTCCCTCATGCGACTGGGATCTATTGAAGAGAAGGCCAACAATCTCAAGAAAGCGGCCAATTTTTATACGAAAGCAGCCGAACAACCCGGTGGCGAACGTATGGTTTTTCGTTCACTGGCTCGTGTCTCCTACAAACAGGGGGATGTCGAAGGGACTCGTGAGTATTTGCATCTCGCATTGAATGCCGATCACAACGATCATCAGGCTATGCACATGCTCGCCAAGCTCTATCTTGATCAGGGCGAAGATCCGCAGATCGCGGAAGTATTGGCCCGTCAGTCTTCTGCCCTTTCTCCCGGCATCGACGCCTATTGGGATACCCTCGTGGAGGCGCTTGAGGCGCAAGGCAAGGCTGAAGAAGCCGCCAAGGTTGCGGCCCGGGCGGCGGGTTAATCTGTTTTGCTACTTCTTCTTTTATGATTTGTAAGAGCATAGTGTCTTTTTAGGTGGTATTGTAAAAAATGTGTGCCCTATTTAAAGATCGCAGGTCTTTTTTTTATAAATATGTGACAGCTTCAACTTGTGAAACCATATTAAAAAATGGAACGCTTCAATATTCTTGCCCATTGGTCTTTAATGATCCATTTGACGGTCAGGCTACAATAAACCCCAATTATTCAGCAGATGACTTGCAAAGGGTTTTGTTTGCATTCATTCAAAATCTTCTAAAAACTGACACACCACCAAAATTTGCAAGTTCGAATGAGGATTCTGAAAGATTGTATATATTGTGGCTGAATAGGCAGACCATATTGGCGGAAGGTTTGTTAGATAACATGGCTTCTTGTTTTAGTAAGATAAAAGATAATGATGTTTGGAGAGAATTAAATGATAAATTAAAAGAAAGTATTAAAAATACGAAGGTACTTTGTTTAGCGGAGAAAAAAGACAACCTTTTGATGTGGTCTCATTATGCTGACAATCATAAAGGGGTCGTGTTTAATTTTATAATAGATGAAAAATATGATTCTGCATGGAGTGCCGCGCAGAAAGTTCGTTATTGTAGTGGCTATCCTACTGTTTCCGCAGAGGAAATGGCGAGCTCCCTTGTCGGTTTGAGTTCCCAGCCGATTGAAGAAATTGTTTTAGATCGTTTTATTACATCCAAAAGTATGGACTGGAGTTATGAAAAGGAATGGAGGGTTGTTGTCCATATGAGTGACGACGATAGCTATGTGTATTATGGTTTTCAACCTGCAGA
Source organism: Pseudodesulfovibrio nedwellii (assembly GCF_027923765.1). Taxonomy (NCBI): domain Bacteria; kingdom Pseudomonadati; phylum Thermodesulfobacteriota; class Desulfovibrionia; order Desulfovibrionales; family Desulfovibrionaceae; genus Pseudodesulfovibrio; species Pseudodesulfovibrio nedwellii. The sequence continues at coordinate 3,491,506 of NZ_AP026709.1, forward strand.
GCTTAAAGAAATTTATTTTGGATGTCGGGTTTCTGAGGAGAGTAAAAATCGGATTCTTCAGCTTGTGAAGAGCCGTTACAACCATGTGGATCTTTTTCAGTGTGTAAAGAATGATACTTGCTATAAATTAGATTTTGAGAGCCTATAAATGATAGTGATGCTCTAAGTTTTTTATTGATTCATGGAACATTCTTCCAATTTGTCTTCTAATTCCAATATGCGGGCATTGGCGTCCCGGACGCGGGCGGATAGCATCTCGGAAAATATGCGGTAAAAGAGTGCTTCCGCCAACAATTTGTCCACGCCCTCCAGACGTTCCATGAAATTGCTGTCCAGCACGAGACAAAGTACGGGTTTTTCAGCTCTGACAGTGGCAGACCGAGGTTTTTGGTCAATGATGCCCATTTCGCCAAAAATGTCGCCGATTTTATTGATTGAATTGACCTTCACTCCTTCAATGACAACGGTGCAACTGCCCATTATGAGGAAATAAACTGTTTGATCCGTATCCCCTTCTCGGATGATGGTTTCATCTTTTTCATAGCGGCGTAGTGTCGTCATCCCAAGGACATTGGGCAAACGGTCTTCGGTTATGGCTCCGAATACCGGCATTTGTCGTAGCCTTACCACTGTCTCCCTGTCGTTCGGGTCAAAGGGGATTTCTTTCATATGCGCCTCCTGCCAGATTATTCTTTCGATGCTTTTAACTCTGTCTGCATATCTGCAATTTTCTGATTTGCAGCCCGCAAACGGACCGCAAGTACTTCGGCGAATACCCGGTACATGACGGCTTGTGTGAAAATCTTGCTGGTATCCCCCAATGAGCCAATGGCCGTGTCGTCCATGCTTATGACCAGTGAGGTTTTTTTCGTGGTGATGGTGGCTGACCTTGGGCTGCCATCGATAATCCCCATTTCACCGAATACATCGCCTAGTCGTTTCAATTGACCGACTTCGGTGCCTTGCACGGAAATTGAGAGACACCCGAAGATGAGGAAGAAAACCTGATTATCAAATTCCCCTTCTTGAATGATGGTTTCATTGGCCTCATAACGGCGGATGGAGGCCGCACGCATGGCTTCGCGGATATGACTTTCAGGGAGGTTGTCAAAGACCGGAACACTTTTCAGTCGTTCCATGATGTCGTCATTATCTGGATCAAAGGGTACTTCGCGCATAACAACTCACCGGGTTAGGGGTATCAACTATCCCGAATATTGCCATAATGGCAGGAAGAAATCGAATATTATTTGCGGTGCGATTTTAGTGCCCTGATGCGGTCGAGGACCGGGGGGTGGCTGTACCCGAGCCAGACCGTTAGTGGATGCGGAGTCAGATTGGACAGATTACTGGCCGAGAGTTTTTTCAAGGCCGAGATCATGCTGTCAGGGTACTCTGTGGTCGTGGCGGCAAAGGCATCTGCTTCATATTCATGCGTACGGGATATGCGGTTGGAAATTACAGACAGGATCAGTGACAACGGTGTGTAAAGGAGAACGAAAAAGACCAGTCCCGCGTAGATGGACGTCTGCTCCATGCCAAAGGCATCAAATAATGGACGGGAGTCGAGAAACAGGGACATGAGATAGAAGATGGCCCCGGTTTTGAGAATGCCGGTGAACATCCGTTTCTTGATATGTCCGAGTTTGGCGTGTCCGACCTCATGCGCGAGTACGGCCACGATTTCGTCCACGGTCATTTCCTTGATGAGCGTGTCAAACAGTGCGATGCGGCGACGCTTGCCGAATCCTGTAAAAAATGCGTTGCTTTTGGTGGATCGTTTGGAGCCGTCCATGACGAAGATGCCTGAGAGTTCAAAGCCTGCTGAATCGGCGTATGTTTCAAGAGCTAAACGCAGTTCACCTTTTTCAAGTGGAGTGAATTTGTTGAATATCGGTAGAATCCAGGTGGGGGCCACATACGTCAAGCCTAATGAGACTGCCACGGCAAATCCCCAACAATATAGCCAAGCGTATCCTCCGGCCTCCCTCAAGAAGAGTAGGATAGCAGCAACCAGTATGCCGCCGATCAGGCCTGTAAGAAATAATCCTTTGATGCGATCAGTGACGAAAGTCGTCAAGGATGTGGTGTTGAAGCCGAATTTTTTTTCCAGCACAAATGTATGATAGGCTTCAAACGGCAGGCTCATGGTCCCGCTGATGAGTCCGAGTGCTCCGATATATATCAGGCCGGTAGAGAGCGTGGACAAGCCGAGCGAGCGGATTATCTGGTCCAGCAGATTGAACCCGCCGAAGAGGATGACAATAAGAATGACTGCGGTGTTGAATGAATCGGTCAGGGAGGAGAACTTCATGGAAGCTCGTGTATACTCCTGTGACTGGCGATACGTGTCTGTATCAAAGACATCGCGAAATTCTCGCGGTGGGGCAGGTCTCATGGCCCGTGCATTCAGAAAATCAGAGGTGACGCCGAGCAGCCATGATATGATGAGAGAAGTGATAATGACCGCGAAGTATATGTTCAAATCAGGCTCCTGAATGGGGTAATTTCACTTGATTGGATGGTCGAGTACGCTAGCCCGACCGAGTGTTGTGCGTCAACTGCTGTGCAGGAAAAAGGGCAGAGCATGTTGGGAAAGCTGGAACGTTTTCATGTGCTCTTGATAAAATCTATAGGCTGATGTACTTTACGTAAGAATCTCAACATATTTGACGTAGGAATCGAAGTTCATGCCACGTGTGAAGATGACTGCCAAAGAAATTCGGGAAAACATAGCCCGTGCTCGCGCTTATGCCAAAAAGAGTGATTATCTGCGGACGCTCAGTTGTTTGGCCGGTGCTATCAAAGGGCTGGTAACCAGTCAGGTTTTCGGTGCCGAAAAATTTGAGATTCATGCCCATCTGGATGAAGCTCTGCGCGATCTCAATAAGATGAAGATGATACGCAAGCTTTTTCCCAAGGGGCTCAAGTGTGAAAAGGGCAAGGAAAAGGCCTTTTATCAGACTCTCATGCGGCTGCACAAAAAGCTGGGTGAGGCCATGGAAAAGGCTCGTGTCGCCAAGATGCGGAAACGATTGGGCGTATTGGATGACAATCTGATCAAGGCCGCCAATCTCGTCAAGGCGGGCAGTCCGCTCGAAGCTCGGAAGCTTTATTCTAAAATTTCAGAATATTTTCAGGATATTGAAGGGATTAATTCGGACATTGGTAATCGGATGACCACCTTCGGCATGTTTTCCGAGGCCGTGCCATATTTGCAAAAAGCTCTTGAAACCCAGAACAATGACGCCCGTGCCCACAATGCACTTATCCTGAGTTATGAGGGGATGCATGAAACGGGAAAAGCCATGGCTGCCATCAAGGATGCCATGCGGTGGCTCGGTCCGAGCGAAGGGTTGTACCTGCGGATGGCCAAGCTTCATTTCGCCCGGCGCGAGTGGGGCGAAGTCTTCAACAATGCCAAGGCGGCATTAGATCGCAACCCACTCAACACCGCGGCCGAAAAGCTCATGAAGAGGGCAGAGCCAAAGATTTTCAGTGCGACGAAAAAAGCACCAGGCAAAGGCAAACCTGTCAAAAAGACCCACGACCTGAGCTTTTAATTACTTCCTGCTATCTGTTAGTTCTTTCCGTTCGACAGTGATGACTGAGCCATTGCCCATGCCAATGACCAATCCGCCGTCACGGTCCACGCTCAATCCAATAATTCGCCCATCGCAGCGGTAAGCCTCACGAACACTCCCATTCCGTGTCACTGCAAGGACTCGTCCTGATGCTGTGCCTACATACAGTGTTTGTTTGCTGTCTACGGCCAACACCGTTGGGGTGTCCTCCACCTGAGCATACATGATGGGTTCGCCTCCTGAAGGCAGGCAAAATATCTGACCTGTCTGGCCGCATGCGGTGTACACGTTTGACCGGTTGTCCATGACCAACCCCACTGGTTTGGCTCGGTTCGGGCAGGCAAAATCTGTCGTTTTTTTGACCGGTTGCGCATATGCTACGGTGATTCCTGCAAGCATGATAAGCAGGCCGGTTAACCCTAAAACACACAGTCGGCGATTCATTGTTTTCTGCATTGAGAGTCTCCTAGGTATGCTCAGAAACTAGGAGCGAGGCATCAATATGTCCAATACATATTTACACCTTGATTGATATGTTGTACCTCTTGATGATGGAACTTAGACAGCTCAAATATTTTATTGCCGTGGCAGAGGAACTGCATTTTGGGCGGGCCGCCGAGCGGTGCCATATCGCGCAACCGCCGCTTTCCCAGCAGATCAAGCGACTCGAAGAAGAACTCGGTGTCATCTTGTTGGAACGAACCAGCCGGAAGGTGTCGCTCACGGACGAGGGCAGTATGTTTCTTGCCGTGGCGCGTGATACCCTGTGTACGCTTGATGGCGGTATCGAGAAAATGCACATGATGGCCGAGGGCCTTATCGGTAAGTTGCGGGTCGGGTTTCTCAGTTCCGGCTTGCATACTGATTTTTTCAAAGGAGTGACCGCTTTTCGAAAGAAATATCCCGGCATCATGTTAGATATCCGCGAGATGCAGTCTTCTGATCAGAACAACGCCCTACGCGCAGGTGATCTCGATGTCGGGCTGTCGCATCATTGCTATGCCAACCATTACAATCTCGAAGCCAAAACGTTTATGGCGGATCGCTATTTCCTTGCAGTGCATCATGAGCACCCGCTCGTTGCCCAGGGCCATGCGGGCTATCCGGACATCGACAAGGAACCGTTTATCATGTTCTCGCGGCAGCATTATCCGGAAGCCTATGATCGCGCTATTGGTCGCTATTACAAGTATGGCGTTCAGCCCCGTGTTGTGCAGGAAGCCAAGACACACCAGACAAAGCTTTCCCTCATTGCCGCAGGTATGGGCATTGGTTTTGTACCCGAGCGTATGTGTGCCGCGCTCCCTGATTGCGTTCGTATGATTCCTTTTGATTTTCAAGGCGAAGTACACAACACCCCTCTCAAGCTTGTTTGGCGCAAGGGCGACAAGTCCCCGACGCTCAAATGCTTTCTTGAGGTGCTCAGTGAATTTTGTCGTGAAGTCGATGATGTCGCGAACGGCTGTAATACTTAGGCCTACTGGCGGTCGCTTTCAGCGGGACCAGAGAACCCTTTGAAAAGGGTTCTCTGGACTCTCCTAAACTTTTTGGGTCGCCTTCGGCGAGGTTGTTTAGGGGAGTTTTTTATCCGTCTGGGAGGGGTGGAGGAAAGGGTGGTTCCTTTTTATTCCGATTCAGTTAATTCGTCGGTTTCATACCGCAATATATCGCCGGGTTGGCAGTCCAAATGTTTGCAGATGGCATCCAGTGTGGTGAAGCGGATAGCCTTTGCCTTGCCTGTCTTCAGGATAGAAAGGTTTTGAGGAGTGATACCCACGGCTTCCGCCAGTTCTTTTGAGCTGGTTTTGCGTCTCGCCAGCATGACATCAAGGTCAATGATGATACCCATAGCGCCCCCTAAACCGTCAGCTCGTTCACTTCGCGGAGTTTACGGCCCTCTTCCATGATCCAACTCACCAGTATGATGACACCGGCTATAACCACTTCTTCAAAGTTGGCCGAGTCCAATGATATGGATATCATACGTTCTCCCGGTGGGTTGTTGATGGTCAAAACAAGGGTCAGCAAAGCCTCATGTATCGGTCCGACGCAGACTCCAATCAGCATGGTCCAACCCGTGCGACGAATATACATGACCGTGTTTCGCGTGAATATTTCACCCGCAGCAAAGCAACTGAACAGTTGAACCAGCCACCACAAGGAAAGCATGCCTATGGCCGTCGGGAGCATATCAACACCCAGTCCAAGAATACGTGTGCTCCACGCCAGCGGGTAAGCCGGGGCCTGAGCTTCATCTATGCCCAAATCCTCAGTCAGGAATTCAATGGCCATTGAAGGGCTATCATCATCCATGAGCATTATTTCGCCGCCAGTAAGCCAGATGCTTCCCACAATCAGCGGGCTTGCAATAAGGGCAACAAGGAATATCGCGCGGAAAAATTTGGCAAATTTCTGAATACGTTCGTTCATAACAGACTCCTGTGTTGTCGTGATGAGTCCTTTTTGCGATGATTTATTATCGTTTATCAATAAATTTTTGCTGAAAAAGGACGTTTTTTATATTTGCACTTCTCGGTGTGCGTAGGGAATTTGCAGGAAGATGAGAGATGTGTTTGACCGTTGTGGGAGTTGGCCGTTACATTGTAAGTAATGCATAAGTGAAGAGGATAACACCACATGGAAGAAATGAATAAGCGGGAAAGGGCCGAGGCCGATATCAAGGATGCCGAAGAGCGCATTCGTTTTTTTAACAAGCATTGGTTGAATCACAGGAATATTCTTCCTGCCTTCGCCGTTTCCTTGATGGTGCTCATTTTTCTCGGGATGCTGGTTCCCATTATCATGGTGCCGGTGTGGATTCTCGGTGGCGTATACGTAGCTGTCTTTGTTGGCGCCATGTATTGGCGGTCCCGCCGAGCGGATACGTTGAATGAGGAGATGGAAGCCGTTCAAAAGGCGTTCAAGGAATACGAACGTGGACGGCGTAAAAGGAAATAAGGCATCAAAAATTATTGTTCATCATGCGCCCAAAGCGCAATTAACTTTTTGAAAAGGACTGAAAATGGGATTTTTAGATGGATTGATGGGGAATGCAACGGAAGTAAGTGTTGAGGAAATCGAGCAGGAATTTTCCCCTATTCTCGGCAACAACGAGCACGTCGAGCGCGCCTTCAAAGTCGTGCGTGATATGTATATCTTCACCTCCGGTCGTCTGATTCTTATCGACAAGCAAGGACTCACAGGCAAAAAAGTCGATTATCTCTCCATCCCCTATCGCTCAATCTCAACCTTCAGTGTCGAGTCCGCTGGGCATTTCGATCTCGAATCAGAACTCACCCTCTGGGTTTCCGGGCGGCACGATCCCATCAAAAAAGAACTCAAAAAAGGCAGCGACGTAGTCGGTATTCAGAAATTACTGGCTAACAAGATTTTGAAATAGTTTTCTGGAGGGGATGCCTACCGGCGGTCTCCTTCGGAGAGAGCAGGGCGCTGCCCTGCACCCGCCTAAGGCCGAGGGCCTTAGGAATCCCATGTCGCCTAGCGGCGAAGGGTAAGGGGGTGCAGAGGCCGGGCCATGGAATGCTTGCGAGAAACGGGGAATCCCCAGCTGGTCGCGTCTTTCGACGCTCTCTGGCTGAGGATTCCCCGTTTCTCGCAAGCGGTTGCCAACGCCGCCTGTTAAGTTAGAAAAGCGCGAGGGGGAGGGATGGCGGCGTGGTTGTTTGTTTATGGGCAAGAATTCATTTGTTTTAATTTTCTCTGCCAAGAAGTTAACTGTTTAGTAAGGATTTTTTTTATAGTGTCGTTAACGAATTCTGGATCGCTGTATTCAAGGTCTTCTTCAGCTTCTGTCCAGTAATTCGTTAAAGTGTCGTTTGTAACAATATTTGTTTGTATTAGTAATAAGATCGGAAATTCGGTTCGGGATATCTTTATACTGCAGTATAAGGCAGCTGGATTTGTTCCGAATTTTGATTCACGCCATGCTATTTCATATGCATCTAGTTTGTCGAAAAAATTCTTATCATTTTTGTATTTGGAATAGATTTTATTAAAACGTTTGTTGTACCCTTTTGTAGTGTCATGATAGGGTAAATCCTTTTTTATAAGTCGTTCGAATTCATGAAAGTAATATTTCTTTAAGTTGTCAGCTACATGATACACGCCAACAGATGATTTAGACCCTAGTTTTAGTGATTTTATGGCACCAGAATTATAATAAAAGTCAGAGACAGAGATATTGACTTTTGCCCAGTACCTAATGTCTCTGTATTTATTATAATATTTAGAGCAATATTGATTATAGTCGCTAGCAATAGAGGAGGCCGGGATTAGGCTAGCCAATACACAGATGGTAAAGATGTAGATATGCTTCATGATAAGTGTTTGGTTGAGTAACAAAGAATATTATATAATATTCTTATTCGTTTGATTTTACAACTATTTAAATATTATTCCCACCTCTTGCGCGAAGAGCACACAAAAAGTTTAGGAAGGGAGAAAGGGATGGGGGTCTGGGGGAAGGGGAAGAGGGGAAGCCCTTTCCAAAGGGTTCCCCTCTTCCCCTTCCCCCAGCCGCCGGAGGCATTCCAAAAAAGAAAAACCCGGCCCGCGATGAGAATCGCGGGCCGGGTTATTTAATTGGCTATGCGTACGTACTAGTTTAGTACATGCCGCCCATGCCGCCCATTCCGGGCATTCCGCCGCCCATTCCACCGGGCATACCGGCGGGCATTCCGCCAGCGCCAGCGGGTTCGGGCTTGTCTGCGATAGCGCACTCAGTGGTGAGCAGCAGACCAGCGACGGACGCGGCGTTCTGGAGAGCGGTGCGGGTGACCTTTTTAGGATCGATGACACCGGCCTTGATGAGGTCTTCGTATTTGTCGGTAGCGGCGTTGTAGCCCATGCCACCTTTGCCTTCTTTGATCTTCTCGACGACGATGGAGCCTTCGAGACCAGCATTAGCAGCGATCTGGCGAAGGGGTTCTTCGACAGCGCGGCAGATGATGTTGATACCGGCCTGTTCGTCGTCGTCAGCTGCCTTGACTTTGAGGGCAGCGGCGCCGGAACGAGCGAGGACAACACCGCCGCCGGGGACGATGCCTTCTTCGACGGCAGCGCGAGTGGCGTTCAGTGCGTCTTCGACGCGGGCTTTCTTTTCTTTCATCTCGGTCTCTGTAGCGGCGCCGACGTTGATGACTGCGACACCACCGACGATCTTGGCGAGGCGCTCCTGGAGCTTTTCGCGATCGTAGTCGGAGGAGGAGTCAGCGATTTCAGCGCGGATCTGGGAGATACGGGACTTGATTTCTTCGGCTTTGCCAGCGCCGTCAACGATGACGGTGTTTTCTTTGTCGATGACAACGCGCTTGCAGGAACCGAGGTCGTTAACGGTGAGGTTTTCGATCTTGATGCCGAGATCCTCGGAAACGACCTGGCCACCGGTGAGGGTAGCGATATCTTTGAGCATGGCCTTGCGACGTTCACCGAAGCCGGGGGCTTTGATGGCGACGACGTTCAGGGTGCCACGCAGCTTGTTGACCACGAGGGTAGCCAGAGCTTCGCCTTCGATGTCTTCAGCGATGATCATGAGCGGCTTGGACATCTTGGCGCACTGTTCGAGTACGGGCAGGAGTTCCTTCATGTTGGAGATCTTCTTCTCGTTGATGAGAATGAGGGGCTCTTCCATTTCGCAGGTCATGCGTTCGGTGTTGGTGACGAAGTAGGGGGAGAGGTAGCCGCGATCGAACTGCATACCTTCGACGACGTCGAGGGTGGTGTCCAGACCTTTGGCTTCTTCTACGGTAATAACGCCTTCTTTGCCGACCTTGTTCATGGCTTCGGCGATGATGTTACCGATGGTAGCATCATTGTTGGCGGAGATGGTGCCAACCTGAGCGATTTCTTTCTGGTCACGAGTCGGCTTGGCGACTTTTTCCAGATCAGCGACGATGGCTTCGACAGCTTTGTCGATACCGCGCTTGATGGACATGGGGGAGCGACCGGCGGCAACGAGCTTCACACCTTCGGTGAAGATAGCCTGTGCCAGAACGGTAGCAGTGGTGGTGCCGTCACCGGCAACGTCGGAAGTCTTGGAGGCAACTTCCTTGACCATCTGTGCGCCCATGTTCTCGAACTTGTCTTCCAGCTCGATTTCCTTGGCAACGGACACGCCGTCCTTGGTGATGACGGGGGAGCCGAAGGACTTCTCCATCACAACGTTACGGCCCTTGGGTCCGAGGGTGACTTTGACTGCGTCAGCCAGTTTGTCAACACCCGCTTTCAGTTTTTCACGGGCCTTGGCATCGAAAAGTATTTCTTTCGCCATGGTGTATACTCCTTAGAAGAAATGTTTGTGTATGAATTCGGTGAATGTAACGACTAGTCGACGATAGCGAGGATGTCTTCCTCACGCATGACCAGATGTTCCACGCCTTCGATGTTGATTTCCATTCCGGCGTATTTGGCAAACAGCACGGAATCGCCGACCTTAACGGTCAGGGCAACGCGGTCGCCAGCGTCGTTCGGCTTACCGGGACCGGCAGCGACGATTTCACCCTTCATGGGCTTTTCCTTGGCAGAATCCGGGATGTAGATGCCACCCGCGGTTTTCTCTTCCATTTCCAGACGCTTGACCAAGACGCGGTCGTTCAGCGGTTTCAGTTCCATCCTTTATTACCTCCAAAGGGAATAATTTGATTTTTTGTGGGTCGGCATGTGCTACCAGACGGCCCATTATGCTGCGTGAAAGATAAACACCGCGTTCAGAGTGTCAAGCTGGATAGGCAAAAAAAATCCAGTCCGTAGAGAGTGAAAAACAGGTTTATATCCCATTATTTGAGATATGTCGGTTAACCTACTGATTTTATAAAAATATTATAAATAATAATAGTTACTGCTAATTGAAGCCCGTTGATTGCATAATATTTGATGTACCGCAAACGGAGGTCGTCAATATGTCGAGTGCAGATCGTTCCGGTTATTTGGCATTATTTCATAAGGACCACGACACGGAGCCGGTGCTTCACGCCATTGATTATGAGCATTGAGCATGTGCCCTCCCCATTCCGTGCAAACATTGGTCGGTACGGTGTGACCTTGTAGGTTCGCTCCAGTGAGAGAGAATTGATAAATAGAAGATACTTTGACCCCGGATATGTCGGTGTCCGGGGTTTTCCTTTTGGATGAGATTGCTGTCACAGAACAGTCGAAAGAGCGTCACCAAAGTGTGGTGTTTTGTCATGAAGGCGGCGCGAATTCGGCAGGGATTCATCATAGGGTTCGGCAACCAATCACCCTAGGAGGAATGAATGGAAGATCGCATAGCCGGTCCGATTTTCAATCTTGATTCGCCTTTTGCCGACCCTGTTCGTCACACCTTGTTTTCCATACTCAAGAAGCCGCTTGCCAAGGTGCTTCGGCTTGATACGCTTAATTCTATGTATTCGACGCTTCAGGAAAAGGGCGGCGATGCTTCGTTTGTGGAGCAGACATTGGATATGCTCGGCGTGAAGTTCTCCGTGGACGGCCAACCTGTAGGCCGTGTGCCAAAGACCGGGCCGCTGGTCGCGGTGTGTAACCATCCATTTGGCGTACTGGAGGGACTGCTGCTCGTCCGGGTTTTGCGTGAGGTTCGGTCGGACATTAAGATTATGGCGAATTTTATGCTCGGAATGATTCCCGAGATGGACGACTTGATTATCGAGGTTGATCCGTTCGGGAACCTCGGCTCCACCAAGAAGAATATAGCCGGACTCAAGGCGTGTATGCGTTGGCTCAAGGGCGGCGGTATGCTCGTGGTTTTTCCGGCGGGAGAAGTGTCGAGTCTTAAGGTCAAGAAAGGGATGGTGGCCGATCCAAAATGGAGTCCCATGATCGGCAGGATTATTCGCAAGACCGGAGCTAACGCGCTACCGGTCTTTTTTGATGGCCGCAATTCCGGACTGTTTCAGACGCTTGGTTTGATCCATCCTCGTTTGCGAACCATGCTTTTGCCGCATGAGAACCTGCGTCATGCCTCGAAGGATGTCATCCGTATGGGGCTTGGCTCGACCATTGCCAGCGAGAAGATGCGCGAGTTCGATAGTGATCAGGAGTTGGTGGATTACCTACGGTTCCGCACCTACTTGTTGCGCAAGGATAAGAAACCGCGTTTCAATTTTAAGCCGCGTGAAGCCAGCCGGAAGTTGGACCCCATCGCCAATTCGCGGGGCAAGCATATTTTAGCCAGTGAGGTCGCCAGTCTGCCGGACGAGAATATCTTGATAGAGAACACGGAATTTGTGGTGTTCCATGCCAACGCCGAACAGATTCCCCGGATTCTCCGCGAGATTGGTATCCGGCGCGAAGAGACGTTTCGTCAGGTGGGCGAGGGCACGGGCAGGGCCATGGATATCGACGAGTTTGACGATACATACCGTCATCTCGTGTTGTGGAATCGCACTGATCGAGAAGTTGCCGGTGCGTATCGATTCGGCCTGACTGATGAGATTCTCAAACAGCAGGGCGGCAAAGGGCTGTATACCTCAACCCTGTTTAAATACCGAGAGAGCTTTTTGCACGAGCTTGGTCCCGCCCTTGAAATGGGCCGGTCATTCATCACGCCGAAATATCAGAAAAGCTACCAGCCGTTGCTGCTGTTGTGGAAGGGCGTTGCCGAGTTTGTTGTGCGGAATCCGAAGTACACCCGACTGTTCGGCTGTGTGTCCATATCCAGTGAATACTCCGGCGTGTCCCGTGAGTTGATCATGGGGTTTATGGAGCGTCACTCATCCCTGCCAGAACTGGCGCAAATGGCGTTACCCAAGCGGCCACCCAAGGTCAGGAAACTCAAGAAAGTGGATTTCACCTTGCCGGATAACATGTTCGACGATCCAGCCGACGTTGCGGATTGCGTGCGTGATGTGGAAGACGGACGATCCATTCCGGTTTTGCTCAAGCAATACCTCAAGCTGGGCGGGAAGATTATCGGCTTCAATGTTGACCCAGATTTCGGCGACTGTCTGGACGGGTTGATTCTGGTGGACCTCATGAAATCCGACCCCAAAGTGCTGGGCCGATTCATGGGGAAAGAGGGTGTACAGCAATTTCTGGCAGCCAATGCGGGCGCGGGCGTTTTGCCTCTTCGAGACACCAATGCGGCGGCCTGACCACGGAGAATAATTCGCGGTTGGCATCGGGCGGAGAACCGTATAAAGTCCGGCCATGCAGCGATATATACCGATACTTCTTCTGGTTTTGGTCCTTTCTGTTCCTGCCCTTGCCTCTGGTGAAGAGCGGAATGGATGTGAGCCCGGATATCGGGCCTTGTATGACAACAGCGTGGTCGAATTCACGGGTACGGGTGAACTGGACATCGTGGTCGTGACCGATCCTTTGTGCTGGCATTGCCGTCTGGGCCACAAGCTCCTTGGTGAATATCCCGATCAATATCGCACTCTGCGCCTGTCCTTTTTCCCGCGCTTGAGTTTCCCCGGTTCCGATATGGCTGCCTGGATTTTGGAGGATGCTGTCGGAACGGACCACCTCAAGGAATATGTGGACTTTGCATACTCCGATCTCAAGATGGTCAAGACGGATGATCTGATGCAGGCGCGTATGCTTATGCTCATGCAGTTTACCGAAGCCTTCCCGGATATGCTGAAAGATACGACGCTGCCGGAATTGGCTGTTCGTCTGCAAAAGGAACACGAGCCGCACACCATGCTGACCACTGATCTTGCCAAAACGGTGGACCTGCCCGGTACGCCGATTCTTATCGCCGGGAGCACGGTTCTTGTCGGTTACGGTCCCGGCCCATGGCTGGACGCTCTCAAAGAGAAAAAGATATGCAAGTAATCGAAGTAGATTTTTAATGCTGAAAAGATGAACCCCCAACAGTGTATGCTGTTGGGGGTTCATTATTTGTATGAGAAGTGAACGGCTTGCGTGCGTAGAATCTTTTTGCCGCGAGGGGAATTGGTACTACGCGGTGACGGGCCTGACTTTTCCTCGGATAAGCGCGACGAGCATGTAGACCACGGGGGTATCGAGTGCCGCAATCAGCAGTTTTACCAACCATTGTCCGATAATGACTTCTCCCAGAGGAAGGATGCCGTAAAAGGCGACGGTGACAAAAATGGTCGAATCTATAAGCTGGGAGGCCATGGTGGAGAGGTTGTTGCGAAGCCACAGGGAGCGGCCGTTCATGCGGCGTTTCAGCAGATGGAAGAGCCAGATGTCATGCTTTTGGCTCACGACATATGCCAAGAGCGAAGCCACAACGATACGTGGCGTGTTGCCGATAACCCCGGCGAACGCTTCCTGATTCTGCCAGAAAGGTGCTGCGGGCCAGTAGACGGCCAGCCATGCGATTCCCGTGATGAAGATGAGGGTTATGAATCCGCAGGTCACGGCTTCGTTTGCCAGTTCCTCGCCCCACACTTCGCTGATGACATCGGAAACGGCAAAGGTGATGGAATACGCCAGCACTCCGGCGGGTACGGCAAGGCCAAAAATAGTGATGATTTTGCTGGAGATGATCGCAGCGACAACCAGCCCGCCGATAAACAGGCTAATGAGCAAGACATACGCCTTGCGTTCGAAGGTTTTCATTTTTTCTTCCTTGGATTGAACTGTCCAAAAGTATTGGTACGAACCTGCCGCTTGGGGGAAAAACTGTCCCCGGCGGCGCCTCTGTTACGCAGCACTTGCCATTGGGTCCGGTAAAAGTCAAAATATCCGCCAAGAGCCTCGACGGATAAAGGAGAAAATTATGTCAAAAAGCCAAGATAAAACCAGCCACCTGCAAACCCTCGGTGAGGGTGGACAAACCAAATACCAGATGGATTCGCCCAATCCCGGGATTCTCGAAGCCTTTCCGAACAACTATCCCGGTCGGCCATACGTGGTGTCCATTTCATTCCCGGAATATACATCGCTTTGCCCCATGACAGGCCAGCCCGATTTCGGAACCATTGTCATGGAGTATATCCCGGACCAGAAGATCGTCGAATCAAAGAGTTTCAAGCTCTATATGTTTGCCTACCGCAACCATCAATCCTTCATGGAAACATTGACCAACAAGATGCTCGACGATTTCGTGGAAGTTCTCGATCCTCTTTGGTGTCGGGTCAAAGGACTCTTTGCCCCCCGAGGTGCCACGGATTTACATGTCTTTGCGGAACACTACAAAACGGATTCCCCTCAAGCCGAACAAGTAAAAGAGCTTGTCTCGGACTGGAAACAGGAAGTCGGCAAACACACTGCCTAGAAAAAAGCCCCAAATTTGGGGCTTTTTTTGTGGATGGCGGAGGTGGTTCCAGGTCAAATGCTTGAGGGGCGATTTCCTTTTTTGATTTATAGCTAAAATTTTAAAATAAATCAAGCATATAGGTTGACATAGAGAACGCAGGCCTAGGTCCGTCTTGAGTGCCTTGATATACGGATTGATATACATTTGAGTGCAAGGGGATGCTCTGGGGTGGCAGGCGTGTATACCCCACTAAAACAAAGGCCCTCAGGTCATGGGGCTTGATGTGGAGGTTGGGATTTTTCCCAAAAATGGATGAGTATGAAACTCTCTGCCACAAACGATCCTGAACAATTCATTAATGATCTCAACTCAGCGGCAGAGAAGGTGGGATACTCGTTTTGAAAGACAGACAGATGGATCAAAAAACTTCTTAATAATCTTAAATACATGGATATAGTAGCAAATCTTTGATATCCCTTTATCCATTGAATTTTGCTCAAAAGTACCCATTTATGTCCCATTATTCAGAAAGCTGAGATTGTGGGGTACACACTGAAGCTGCGGATGCATATAATAAAGTTCCTTAATTTGAGGGGCTTTATTATTGGTAATGAGCAGAGGAAAAAGTCTCTCCGGGGGGGGCAAAAATTTTAGATAATAATTACAACAGTTGCTGAGGCGCACATCTTTTGACAGCCTATTAATAGCCTCAACTGGGGGCAGTCGCTAAGGGGCTATATATATGAACATACGTTTGACATGAATTGTACGAATGATTTATTTGTTTGAATCTTTTTCACATTGCATGGGGATTCTTATATGCCAGTTAAAATTGAATTTATTCGCAGTGTAGGCCGTTTCTCAGATTTTACATCCAAGGGAAATACGACCTTTTTCTCTTTGGTTTCGTTGTTTGCTCCAAATGGCAACGGTAAAAGTACTCTGAGTGACCTTCTTCGCTCCCTCCAAAGCGGCGATGCAGATATTTTGGTGGGTCGCCATACTCTTAATAGCGACAAGCCAAGTGAAGCTGCGATTAAGCTTCAGGATGGCAAACAAGCTCGATTCAATGGAACCAAGTGGAATCGGATTTGTCCTGATATTGCAATCTTTGATGAGGTGTTTGTTGCAGAGACAGTTCATTCAGGCAGTGCCGTGGAACCGCATCAACGTCAACGGTTGCATCAAGTTGTTATCGGAAAAGAGAGTGTTGCTCTTCAGTCAAAGATGGATGCTATTGATGAATCCAGTCAACGTATCAAGGATAAAATTACAATCATTACTGACAAGTTGGAAACTGTTTTTCCTGATTTAAAACCAAAGACAGTTTCCGACATCCCTGAAATTGAAGATATTGATAATAAGATAAAGCTTTTGAAGATTAATATTGCGAACCTGAAACTTTCCAACGAAATAAAAAAAGCATCGCCACCTCAACAACTTATCGGGTTGGCATCTCCTTGTAATACAGCTTCTTGCCTCGCTACGGGGCTGCCAGGCTTAACCGCTGCCGCGAGGGAAAAAGTCACGGATCACCTCAAGTCGAAAAAAATGGAGACGAAGGGGGAAAAGTGGTTACAGATGGGAATGGACTGGAGTGATGATGGGTATTGCCCATTTTGTGCTCAAAATCTTGCGATGAGCCCTCTCTTTGAGTTGTTCGAGACATACTTTGATGAGACATACAAGGAGCATTTAAGGGAACTGGAACAAGTTGGTTCCGATATAAAAGTAGCTTTAGGGGATAAGATCCTCCATGAAATCCAATTGGCTGTCACCCGTAATGAAACCGCAATGGCCTTTTGGGAGAAAAAGATTAATGCTAAACTACCTGTGATTGACGTTGATATCCTTATATCTTCGCCTGTTAATCTTGCCTTTACTGGTCTCATCGACCTTCTCGAAAGTAAAAAACAGAATCCGATCAAAAGTATCCAGATTGTTCCTGATACGGAATGGATCACAGAGTTGCAACAAGCCTGTGAGTTGATTCATGTCTATAATGAAGCTGTTGCCATTGTTTGTGAACAGGTGGAAGAACTTCGTGAATCTCTTGAAGCTGGCAATCTCGTTGATTCAGAAAAGTCATTAATTTCTTTTCTTGCTTCAAAAAAGCGTCATAGCCCAGATGTGTCGGATCTTTGCAAAAAATATATCCGGTACGAAGCTGCGAAAAAGAAATTGACGAATAAAAAAGCGGAGATCAGGGCTTCATTGAATAAACTTTGCGAAGAGGTACTTGTTAAGCACGGTCGTAATATTAACAAGTATCTCAGGCAATTTGGGACAAATTTTAAGATCGACAACCTTGGGACCAATCATATCGGTGGTAAGGCCAGAACAAATTTTGAGATTTCAATCAATGACTGTTCAGTGAAAACAACCAATGGAAAAAATGATACTCCTCATTTTGGGAATACAATAAGTACTGGTGACAAACGTGCTCTCGCTTTCGCATTTTTCTTGTCGGTCCTCAATCAAGATGCTGATTTAAAGCATAAAATGGTTGTCTTTGACGATCCGTTTTCAAGTCTGGACAGTTTTCGCAGAAGCCGGACGAAGGATCGGATTTTGGAACTTGTTGGGAAGGCTAGGGTGGTATTCGTCATGTCTCACGACAGGGATTTCTTGTGGCATGTAAGTGAGAAGGCTGGAAAGCAACAAACTGCATTGAAAATTATTCAGGAAAATGGTTCGAGCGTAATAGCTGAGTGGGATATTTCGGCTGATTTAATGGATCAGTATCAGAAGGACGTTATGCAGGTGCGTGATTATGCAAACGGGGATACGCCAAAGGATTTATTGAGCGTTGCACGGGCTCTTCGTCCTGTCTTTGAGGGCATGTTTAGACGGGAATTTCCTGAGATGTTTGGGCCTCAACAGTGGCTAAACAATATGATTGATGCCGTAGTTAATGCTGGAGAAGATGATCGGATAGCTCGATTCAAACCGGTTGTCAGAGACTTCATAGATATCAAGAACTATACGAACTCGTTTCACCACTCAGATGAGAAAAAAGACAAGGTGGCAATCGACCCAGAAGAATTGAAGAGCTATGCGGTTAGCGTGCTGTATATTCTCGATGGTGGGTTTGAAAAAGAAGTTGCTGCATAGCTGGTGTAATTCTTCTTATTCCGTTTTTAACGTGCTTCAACAAGCAGGATTGCGTCCTCTTGCAAGAACTCATCAATAAGAGAGAATGCTTTTCCAAGCTCGTTTAATGACAACAGTAGGCGGTAAGAAGCTGTCTCCCCATCTTCAGAACACGGCATGATTTCCGTTGGTGGAGTGTACCATTCATCAAAGGGCATCGTATGATGAACCGTTCCCGTTTCTTTATCCGTTCCCCAGTAACATTCTGCATCCCATATTGCTTCAGCTCCCTCGCGGTGTGAATCTTCATCAAGATTAAATTTCGCCCATGGGATGACATGCTGTAAGGCTCTTTCCATTGAGCCTGAACCATAAATCATCGGCCATTTTAATTCTGGAACATCTGGACGGCCCTCACAACCTATACGAAACACAAATCTAGCCAGAGATTTATTTATCCAGTCTTCAAATTCTACATAAACTGTTTCACCTTCAGTAATTAGGTCCATCCACTTTTTATCGAGGCGTAACCTATTTAATCGCCTTATATAACTTGGTGGTTGTACCAATTCATTGAGGTCTTTAAGAGCCTCCTTGGACAGTAAATTGCTCTTTGGAATATGAATTTTCCAGCCTTTCCCTGTGCTTATAAGCGTGTCGCTATTTATGATTTGCCATACTAGTATATTTTCTGAGGGGTGGCACATTACAATTATTACTGGGAGACTGTGACTAGTCCAATATGTGGCATGCCGAGAATCAAATCGGAATATATAGTTGTCCTTGTGGCTTTCTTCAAAAAAACTATTACCAGTCTTGATTTGGATGCCAATTAGCAAGCCCGTTGGTCCATCTTCATCCACAATTTCAACATGTGCATCAATCCCGTAATCATTTACTGGCTGTTCGCGGAACAACCAACCATTTATCGAGAAGAAGGCATTTATTTTTCCTACGCCAATTTGGTCAGTGATTGGGGGAAGGCTATTCATGTATGGGCTCTCATTATTTTTAGTTTGATGAAATCCAATATCCCGATATCACACATGAATCAATGTGTAATCCATCTAGAGTAGACACATCTTGGACAACTTCGGTGAGTTGAATTTCTGTCTATCTGGAATCCAAAATCCTTAAATCGGCACTCTGTTTATTTGGAGCTAAACTCAGAATAAACACAGTACCGCAGTCTACAGCCCTTTTTTCTTGTCAATCCACTTGTCCACCTGCGGCGGATCATACGTCTCGAACTGATCGAGCAACCCATCGGGCGATGAATCGGTCAACACCATTCCTCGGTGCTCCTGCACAAGGAACCCGTTCAGCACCATACGGTCCATGTGCTCGGCAAGGCAGGTGTAATAGCCTTTCACGTCGAGCAGGCCACATGGTTTAGCGTGATATCCTAATTGGTTCCACGTTAAGGCCTCAAAAAATTCCTCCAGCGTGCCTATGCCGCCGGGCAGGGCGATGAAGCCGTCAGAAAGATCGGCCATGAGTTGCTTACGCTCATGCATGGAGCTAACCACGTGCTGCTTGGTCAAGCCGTCATGCGCGACCTCTTTTTCCACTAATAACTCCGGGATAACGCCAATGACTTCGCCACCAGCATCTAGGCAAGTGTTGGCAAGCAGGCCCATGAGTCCGACGTTGGAGCCACCGAAAACCAGCCCGATTTCGCGGGCTGCCAGTTCCTTGGCCAAGGCTTTAGTCGCCTCTGCATAGGCTTCGTCAAAGCCGGGGTTGGAGCCGAGATAAACACAAATACGTTTCATGATGTCACCTTGATATTTTTTCAGCGAAAGGTGGAGGTTGCTCCCCCTTCAAGGCTGTTCATATACGGAAGATGCCAGTATGGCGTCAATGACGAAGCCAAGGGAATTCACCCGCTCCTCACCTCCCGCAGAACGTCCGCGAACCGCCTCAGCACCTTCCGACGCATGATCATCATGCCTGGCGTCATCATCAGGTGGGCCAAGCTGAATATTCCCCATCCAGCTTTCTCGTAGTCGCCGTCCAGGACGACGTACCCGTAGTACGATCCATCGCCGTCGGTCTCTGCTGCCATCCAGTGCGAGTCCGTTTCAATGACGAAGAAGTGGAGCCATATCTCCTTGTCCTCAAAAGAAACGCCATCCGTCTCGTCAAGCCTGGGCATCTTCGCCTCGTGCCGCCGAAACCCCTCAGACATCCCATTCCCCTTGGTGCCGCTCATCCATTATCTCTTTGAACTCACGCACCTTCCAGCCATCCTCGACGCAAACCACGAACGGTCCCACCTTGAGTTCCGTCAGCTCGGCCAGCGAGAAGTATCCCCACTCGGAGTTCTGCATGTCGCCGTTCAGGACGACGTAGCCGAAGAACGTGTCCTTGCCGTCGAACTCGGCGGCGTACCAGTGGGAATCGCCAAGGAAGAAGTGTGTCCAGATCAGCTTCTCGTCTACGGGCGAGTCCTCGGTCTCGTACAGCCGGGGCATCTTGGGCACCCAGCCCTTGTTCTCGTTCGTCATATATTGCTCCTGCCACGCCGCCTAGGCGCGGCTGCTTCGCAAGTTGATAAGCTATGCCGAGCGAGAAGCTTCCGCGTCCCTGCTCGGCCCTAGGAAACGAAAAAGCCCGTCGATCATTCGACAGGCTTTTTCAATCTAAGCGTCCTTGGTCTTGTTCTTAGCGGGCTTCGGCTTCTCCTCTGCGTTCTTTCCCGTCCGAGTCCAGAGCTTCATCTCCTTCATGCGTTCTGACCGCGCCTTGGACGTCTCACGGCACGAAAGCGGTGCGCGTTTCTTGTACCCCCATTTATTCCTGTACTCGTCAGGCGTCAGCCCATGCGACTCAAGATGCTTCTTGGAAAGGGTCTTGAAGGTCCGTCCGCACTCAAGGCACACGATGGACTTGTTCCTGATCGCCCGTTTGGGATCACAAGGCGGCTCCTGCTTTGGCGGTTCAGCATCGCCATCAGCAATCTTTTTCAGACCTTCCGTCAACCTCTCGACCGTCTCGCACAACTCTTCAGCCGTCATGGCCCTAACTCCGGCCTGAGCCTCAACAATCCTCGTCGCTTTTTCAACGTAATCCATGCACATCTCCTTGTTTTAGCTTGATATCCAAGGAGACGTCGTTATCTCGCCCTATGGGTTTCGTACACCCCTACTTTGTTGAAGAAGACTGCATTGAGGATATCCAATCTTTCTTGCGCGGCACTTGATTGCAAGGTCGCTGCTAATAATATATCATTTGAGAAATCAAGTAGTAAGTTAATATCCACTGCCCAAAAGGACTGCGAAAAGACTCATGCCGCGAGTAGACAAAATTAATACAAAAAAATGGAAGGAGCTCTTCAGATACAATCGTGAAAATATCCGATTTGATTTTAACAAAAAGAAAAAAGGAAACCGCTCACACCAGCATGCTTTTTTGGCGAGCGACTTAGTCCCTAAGATCAACCAATTCTTAACAAATGCTCAAAAACCAAAAGAGCAGCAAGAAACTATCAAATGGGAAGCTTGGCATACTCAATTCGCATTCTCTTTCAGTGCAGCACTCTGCTCGACAGCGAGACCAAGAGTCAAACAAGGCGCGGTAACCACTGCCATGGAAGTGATTGACTTCTACTGTTACGCTTTGAAAAGCACTTCAGATACGCATTTTTTGGACTTGTCAAAGCGTAAACAGAAAGACTTCATCAAAATTGCAACTGATCGAATAGGAAGGCTGGCCTACTGCTATTTCACCGCCTATACCGCCTCCAGCTTATTCGAAGCATCAGATTGGGATGAAGCAAGCCAAATACATACTGATGCTGTTCAAAAATTAGGCACAGACCAATTCTACTTAATCAAGCATCATGCCGCAAAGCTCATTGAGGACATCTGCCCTTCGCCTCCTGATGCCCCATGGCTTTACGCCGATTATGATCCTAGCTCCCACCGATTAATCCCTGATAGGGAACGAGCAAACATCAGAAAACGTATCGCCAGACTGATTGACAACATCCCTGTTGAAAGACTTGCTTATGAAGCGGCATACTTCTCTGTTGAGAACTGCGCACATGATGTCATCAAAAAATTCGACCTTAAAACTACACGGTACACTTTTGTTAACGGACTGTATGTAGAAATCCTCCCCCCTAAAAAACAATAATCAAGCCATAGCCCCCATCAGAGCTCACTAAGAACCTCCACTGGCTTTCCCTAAAAGCCAAGCACCAGTCTTCTCCATCCAATAGATTCCAATTTTGCGCCTTGCCTTCATCTAAAATGGCAGATTCAGTACAACTTTGTTCTCAAAAAACGGCAGATTCGGTGCAAGTGCGTCATTCTTAAACAAAAAGCCAGCCACACAACAACGCCATAAGAACCTATTATATCTACTTTTTCTTGGGAAGCCTGAAAAAAGTTTATCTTTTTTCCAAAAAGCCACGATCACAGCTTCAATCAGTTCGCCTATAATTCACGAATCGACGCCAAGATTGGTTTGGCACTCGAAAGTCCAACGACAAATGGCCCCATGCTGGGAATACATCCCAGTCGTCCAAAAGCGGCGCAAGAAAGCGCAGCAAGTACCAAGGAGGTACAACATGGCAAATTTTGCATCCAAAATGATCAGATTCATCGAAACCCTTACCACTCACGGCGAATACGCCAACGCAACTGAAGACCGCGATCCCGACACGCATTTTCGCGCACCTCAGGGAGTGCAGGACTTGATGATCTTTGGGGCAAAGGCAGGAGAAGCTGCCGAGAAGCTTGACGAAGGAGATGCGACGCCTGTCGGCGAAAACCGCGCCAATTACAGTGACATTTCTGCGCTCGCAGCTGTGGCTGCCACCCGTGCCTCTCTCTGGAACTCCATGGAAGAGTGGCTGAACAGGACAATTAACCCGATCATCGCTTCGCTGGACACCTCGGAGTTCGCTGAAAAATGGAGCCACGACGAGTTTAAACACCATGATTTCATAGCCAGCATTGCTTACGGAGCTACTCAGGAAATCATCAGAGACATTCCTATGGCGTTGACCATGAAAGCCCTACTCCTCTCTTTAAAGAAGTCCGATAATATGGCTGAGCAGGTCTCCTTCCTCATGCCTTACTTGAAGGATCAGTGCGCAAAGTTCATGTCAACAAGTGGGATGCCATTCCGTCAGTTGGCATTGGGAACCGCTATCAGCATCGTCGAGAATTCGACAGACATTAACGAGACATGGGCAACCGACGCCCTCCAGGCTCTCCAGACCATTGACCTCGATTCGAACTATGATCTGACGGAGGAGAACAAGCTGATCGCCGATCAGGTTCATGACGCCTACTGGGAGGAAGTGACCCCCAAAAGCATTGCCACCTTCGCAGCTTGGCTCACCGCGATCTGCCGCTACACCGAGTTCGGCAACACCATTGAGATGCTTTACATGAACTCCAGGGACACCCAGGAACTGGAAGACCACCAGGGGGACGTTGACGAAAACGCTCCTGATGGTCTTGCCGCATAACCTAAAAAACCGAGTGGGGGCAGTGGGCGCTGCCCCCGCTCAAAGGTCTTCCTGTTAGTCACGTAAAAACAACATTATCTTAAAGATAACCAAATGTGAATGTCCTTCCCGTTGGCATTCCAAAACGAAAAGGAACAAGAAATTGATTACTAATACGCATATCGACAACACAAAGTTCACTTTCCCTCATGCATCCGAAGCTACACAAAAGGCTGACAAAGCCAAACACTTTGCCAACAAATACAAATCGTCAGGAACTCATTCGCTCAAATCGGCATGGTTCCATGGCGGCGCACATTGCTACCTTGCCGCTTACTCGGCACTCAGCCCTATAGTTGAGGAGTTGGTTATCACTTCGGCGGTGGCTGTGGTCGAACACATAATCCATGTCGCTGATGAACTCGACAAAATGGACTTGATCGATATGCCAGACCGACGCAAGCGAAAGGAGCAAAACAAGTATCTGCGCAAAGCACTGGAAGCCTACCTTCCGACCTTTTACCAGACTCCTGTAGAGAAAGCCCTGTACTATACCACGCCTGACGCCGGTTACCATGACGCCACCCAGATTTTCCATAACGTCATCAAAAACCTGCCCAACGACATCAGCCCGCAAACCATCTACGAGAACAAACAGCCTATCTTGACCCTCATGATGGAGCATGTCTCTGAAAAAGTGGACCAAGCCGACGTGATCAAGTTTGTGACCACCTACGATCCCTTCACCCCTCGGCACCACGCACTCGGAAAGCGGCAAAAGGAGCGTCTTACCCGAAGAGCTAATGAACGCTTCCAGAGACTTGATCCCAGCCGAACAGCCTACGATGTAGCCATGGCGACCCACTACCAAGACATGGTCGCCTAGTATTGATCAATACCGAGAAAGGCTGGTGTGACCAGTCTCTCATCAAGGACGACAATCCACAGATATTGAAATCCATTCACTATCAAAAAAATCAGACCAACAAGGAGAAAGAACATGAACTATAATCCTGAAATCGCAACCGACGACAACCAGCACCAGTCCACCCATCACACGACAAAAGACATACTGACTTTACCAACTTTACCGACTTCCATACCCGCTAAGAAAAAAACTTCTCTTGAGGAAAACGTAATCTCGCCCAACCCTGGCAATTCGGCCAAAACCCGTAACACTGCTGATGAATTCGTACAGACCATCTTCTACGATGGCCTCACTCACCCCGACGACATCATGCTGCTCGAAAAAATGAATCACGAATTCTTTGTCGCACGCCACAACGGGAAGGTGGGAGTCCTGCAAGAGACCACAAACGAGCACGGGCAAACCGAAATCATCGCATTGACTGACCGCGAACTGTTGTTGCACAAGTCCCACGAGACTCTCAGGCAGGTCAAGGGGTACGACAAGAATCACAACCCTGAGTACAAAACCGTACGGATTGCCAAAGCCTGGCTCAACTGGGAATTCCGGCGCACGTTCGAGGCGACAGTCTTCCGCCCTGGAGGGCTGAATGAAGAGGAAGCTAAACGCTTCTACAACCTGTTTCGCGGCTTCGAAGTAACGCCCGCTGAAGGGAAATTCTCTAAAATCGAGCACCATCTCAAGGAAATCTGGTGCAAAGGAAACTGGCGGCATTACAGGTACCTGACCAACTGGTTCGCACACCTGCTCCAGTACCCCAAGGAGAAAGCCAAAGTCGCATTGGTCATTAAGGGGGGCAAAGGCGCGGGTAAATCCACCATCTTTGAGGGCATCTTCGAGCGTATCCTGGGAGCCGCGTATTGTAAGGTAGATCGTCCCGAACAGGTCACAGGCAAATTCAACGCACACCAGCGTGGCAAGCTTCTCCTGGTCCTCGAGGAGGCTGTCTGGGCCGGAGACAAAGCGGCAGAGGGTGCACTCAAGAGCATGATCACTGATAGAAAAACCATGATCGAGCCCAAAGGTGTGGACGCGTACCAAGAGGACTCGTACTTCCGTTTGGCGTTCGTCTCCAACGAGCGCCGCGCCGTTCCCGCCACCGCTGATGAACGACGCTACTTTGCACTGTCCGTGTCCGGCGACAAAGCCATGAACATCGACTACTTCCGCGACCTGTGGGAAGAAATCGAAAACGGCGGCGTGGAAGCCTTTATGCATTACCTCCTTAATTGGAATGTGGACAAGGTGGAGCTGTTGAACCCACCCCTGACCGAGGCCCTGTTTGAGGACATCTACGAATCCTTCAGTGCTTTCGAGAAGTGGGCCTACGAGGTGCTCCACGATGAAAATGCTTTCGATTGGGGCCACCCCGTTCGGACCCGTGACCTTTACGACAACTACAAGCAGTGGTTTGAGGAAGCTCGCGATCTCGGCGGCTACCTTAAAGGCGGTCAGATCACCAGCCAAGGCAAGATGCGATCGATAGCCGAAGCATTCTTCTCTGCGCCATTCCGAAAAATCGAAGGCCAAGCGCACCTGAAAATGCCAACCAGGGCCCAAGCTCGAAAAATCTTCGAAGCTAAGGTCAAGGCTGTGGTCCTGTGGCGAGATGAAGTCGCTAAAGCGAGCAGGCACACCGCAGGAAAAGATATTTCTGCAAGCCAGCTCCACAGCAAGGATGCTCTCGACTGGTTCTTCGAAGACGAAGTGAGACCGGAGCCGAGCGAACACTTCAACATCCGCAGCAACGACCCGCTTTTCCAAGACGAGATTGCCGCTGCATGCACTGACGACTAAACACAAAACGGGTGTCCTGACAGTTTTCAGGACACCCGTTTTCTTATTAACCAACGAAATTATTGCGCCGATCTAGACTTAATGACTCCAGGCGCGGCCAGTATCTTGTACTTCAAGCCAACGGACTCTGTGGGCTTATATCCAACCGTAAAAGAGACGCTGTAAAGCACTTCTTGCCCAAGTAGAAAAGGCTTGTCGTAAATAGACAGCATGACCAAACTGCTCACTCCGCCTGGAAGGGAAGCAAATGATACTCGCACGCAGCCTGCCTCCCCAAGCTTTTCAGTAAACTCTTCTTTATTCCTCAACGCGACTTCTGCCCGCTGGGTGGCCTCACCAAGCAACTCAACCAATCTTTTTGTTTCCTCTTCAGACAACTCAAACTTTCGCATTTTTCCGCCCCAGCGATCGTGAGAAGAGAATGTCTCCCACTTAAAGGCTCCGGCATCATCAACATAAAATGTTGTAACGAGGCTACAAATCGCTGAGTCACCGCACTGATCTGCTGGCATAACATGATCATAAACGGTTATTCCCATGTCCGTAATGTCTTGACGAGCTAAAGCATTCGCCGCTTCGGCCAACAACACATCACTCCTATCGGCAGACTTAATGGTGCTGGCTGCCTTTTCTTGCCCCACATCTCCCGTTCTCACAGCTTGCTGTGAGTTACTCTCTGCTTCTTCACTATTCGACTTCACCCCAGAAAGTTCTGGGCCATCGACGCAAAACCCCCAAGTCGGATGATCTATGACAAGCCCGTTCACAGTAGCTTTTTTCCCCACATTATTTGCCAAAAGCTCCCGCACTTCAGGGGTCAGCTCTGATTCATCGCTGCATCCGACAAGAAAGCCCATGCCCGAATCGTAGAGTCGATAATACGTTTTACCACCGTCCTCGGATCGCTCAACCACGCCCGTTACTGACTCAGCAACCGCCGTCCCACACATCGCCGTCAACACCATCGCCAACGCCATCACAAATTTCCGCATTAGGATATTGCCTCCTATCATCAAGGCAAACGTCACGCGCCTGCCCTTGTGCATGAAAAAGGCCGAGGACGCAGCCCTCGACCCATCATCGTTCGCCGATAAGCAAGTGCTACCACTCCCTGAGAGGTGCTCCCGCATTGTCCTTGAAACTTCCTGTCCAAATCGTCACGGAGTCCCAGAACCAGCCGATTCCAAACAGCCCGTCCGTCAGCGCATACGCTATGCCTTTGCCGATCCTGCCAACGTAAAAAAGATGCACGCCAAAGAAGCCACTCACAGCGCACAAGATAAGAGCCGTCTTCCGGCTCTTATCTGACGACACAGTCATGTACTTCCTGCCGCCTGCGTTCACATTAACGTTAATTGTCTGTTGCCCTTGCTCTGTTGTTGTCTGTTCAGATGTAGCCTGTGTCATTAAGAATTCTCCTCATCTTGTGTTCGAACATGAAACCTCAAAACCTTTAACCGGATATATCCACCCTTTGAGAACATGTAAACATATATATACGGTTTAGATTTCAAGTAAGCCGTCTATATATGTCGAATGGAGACAAACATGGACGATATCCTGCTCAAACTCGGCAAACGAATCAAAGAGCTCAGAACAAAAGAGGGGCTTTCCCAAAGTAAGCTGGCCGAACTCGCTGGCCTCAACGACAAGTATCTTGGCGAGGTCGAGAGAGGGTCCAACAACATCTTCATCAAGAATCTCGCCCAGATTGCCGCAGGCCTTGACGTCGATACCCATGAGTTGCTCGCCAGCTCACATGAGCGCATCATCGACCGCGAAGCCATCACCCAGAAGCTCCACAAGACCATCGAATCAGCATCTGATGAGGAACTCTGCGCCATCTACGGCTTCGCTTCTGACATCGTAAGCTGAACAATATTTCCGTTCGCATAAATAGAATCGTGAGAGGCTCGTGGATCGACCGCCTGTCTTGCTCACGCTCTTCTATTATATGTAATACGGAGGATACGATGCTCGAAACCATCGACTACCAAAGCCTTTTCGCCGAGCTTGGCCTCGACGCGGCCACCCACAACGGAAACCACGTCTGCCCGTTCTGCGGCATGAAAGCCTTCACGCCGTACCGAGACAACGGCGTCGCTCGATGCCACTCATGCGGATGGGGAGGCAACGCCATCAACCTTGTCGCCAAGGTCAAAAGCGTGGACAACGACGAAGCCTTCGCCGCACTTGTCAAGATGTACAATCTCAAACTCATCGCCCTGAAGCCAAAGACACGCAAAGACGCCATCGGCCAGCTTGCCAACGACCTTGACTTCCTTGCGTCCGTCCGACTCCACTTCGCCTTTTACAAATCCGAACGCATGGGCGCGGCTCACTACCAACGAAGGTCAGGCTAAAGCCGATCGCACTTCACCAAGGTCTTGAACGGCCAGTTCGACAAGGTGTCACGCAAGGCGTGGAACGAGATCGTGATGATGCTGAGGCAGTCCATCAACCTGGGCCAGCTCAAGAAAGACATGGGAAGGAGGTCGGCATATTGGGTGGAACACATCGGAAGCGACGGCCAGCTGAGGGAGAGCGTGTCGAAGTTCCAATAGGATCGATGCGTGAGACTTGAACGAATGTTGGGCGTTTGTGGGCATGGCCTGCAAATGCCCTTTTTTTGTTTTGTTCAGCATTGTGAAGTCGGAATTGGTCCAAAACGACGATCGGCTTGATGATGGTTGCACACATATTGAACACTTGACTTGCCCATGTGTTTAAATTTCACACACGTCAATTTTCGTTCATTGAAATATCCATTCAAAATTTTCATTCTCGAATTTGAAATTTTGAAGTCCATTGAACTGCTCATGGCTTAAACATCCCACATGTCAATTCTCATTCTTTAGAATTTTCATTCAGCATGTTTCAAATTTGAAATTTCAAAATTTTGAAGTTCATTGAATGAGTCATTGTACGCTTCGCGTATGACCACACTCACGTACGTGGTGAGCAAAGCTCACCCATACGATGAGCGATGCTCATGAGTTGCATTTCTTGAAAGAAACACACCTCCGTTGAACCGCTCCCGCCGCTTCATCTCCGATTGCTATTATTTATCAAATCAATGTTTCCACGAACGTGATTCTAGCCATGTTTTTTCAAAAACATTCCACTTTTTTTCTTTAAAGCACGTTCACGCAAACCCTCAAGAATATTAAGTTTTAGATAAAAGTTAACATTTCAAGAAATGGTGTTGTGATTTTGGACACTTACACACATCTCGAAATCGTCCCCTTCGACAACGTTAAGTAACCACCAAAAATCAAGCACATACTTAACATTCAAGGATTACCAACGAAATGACGTCTAGAAACCCGAATCATCCCGTCAAGGGAAGTTCCACCATTGTCGAGCCAATCCGCTCCCTCGACGCTATCTCCACAATCAAAGAGATGCTCCACGACAAGCCACGCGATTTGCTCTTGTTCGTCATGGCAACCAACAATGGCATTCGTTGTGGCGACCTCCTCAAGCTCAAAGTCGGCGACCTGCGTGGCAAGAACGTCGACGACACACTCACTATCAAAGAGTCCAAGACGGGCAAGCCAAACTTCATCGCAATCAACGACTCCGTCCACTCGGCCCTGACGCGATTTCTCGCGTCAGGCTCGTTCGGCGACGAGGCTTATCTATTCCGATCCCAAAAGGGTGAGAACAACCCTCTGACCATCCAGTCCGTCAACCGCATGGTGAAATCATGGTGCCGAAATGTCGACCTCGAAGGCAACTACGGAGCTCACAGCCTACGCAAAACGTTCGGCTACGTGCAGCGCGTTCACTACGGAGTCGGCTTTGAAGTGCTCTGCAAGCGATTCAACCACGCCTCGCCAACTATCACCATGCGCTACCTCGGAATCAACGACGCGGAAGTCATCGGAATATTGAAGAATTCAATCTAATTTTGTGAGGTGCGTTTACTATTAACCCCAAAATATGAGCGTAATAACAATGGAGGAAGCGTTTTCCTCCGTTTGGACGAACCATTTCACACAGGAGTTTATTAGTAATGATCAGGCCCATCACTGTCGAAAGGCAGTTCTACACCCAGAAAGAAGCAGCGGAATACTGCGGATACTGCGTGGTCACGTTCAGGAGCTTCGCCAAAGACTATGAAATCCCGAAGTGCGGCCCCAAGGGTGATCGCTACCGCAAGGATGATCTTGACGATTTCATGTCCGATCCTGCCAACTTCCACAATCCCGTGCGAACCCGCAGGCACGGTCATGCACAGGTGGTGGTTTAAATGAGTGTAGGCTCCACCAAAGACGGCCGTTTTTATGTCCAGTACAGAGTCCCGCACAGCAAAAGCCCGAAGCGTGAGTATTTCGGGAGAGGGATTGAAGCCAGGAAAGCAGCCAAAGAGCGCGATGCTGAGGTTAAGCTCATGAAGGCTCGACAGGAAGATGTTAGGGAAAGCGACGTCTACCTTGACGAGCTTGCTCAGACATACATCGATCACGAAAAAGCCATCGGAAAGAAGTCGATCAAAGACCTCACTGAGCTTGCTAACAGGCTCAACAGATCATATCTACCCGTGCTGAATCATGCTCCGATCCACAAGCTCAAGGCCAGAGACTTTGACAAGCTGGCACTTGAGTACAAGGGGCTCTCCAATTGTTCGTTCAACCGCTACCTCGCTTACCTCAACGTCATTTTCAACTTTGGGATGGACTCTGACTACATCGAAAAGAATCCCATGGCGAACTGGTGGAAACGAGTCAAGAAACAAGAAAAGCCCAGAGAGCTTGAGATCGGTCGAGAGGAAATCCAGGCCATCTCTGACAACGCCCCTCCGCACATCCAAAGGGTCATCAAGATAATCATGAACACCGGGTGCCGCCCTGGGCAGACCGAATTGCTCAAGATCAAGTACAGCGACGTGGACTACGAGAACAAGGTCATCAGGATTCGTGGAACCAAGACAATCAGGAGTGATCGGTACGTCCCTGTCCAAAACGAATTCCTTGAAGTCATCAAGGAATGGGAGAAAGAAGCCAGGACGGAGCACCTTGTCGAGTTCAGAGGCAAGCCCATCAAGTGCATTAACGGCGCATTTTTGAAATCCGTGAAAAGGGCGGGCATCACCAAGGATGTCGTACCGTATCATTTACGCCATTACTTTGCTTCCATCCTGGTCGCGCGCAAGGTCGACTTCAAGACACTCTCCGTACTCATGGGACACTCAAGCCCGGCGATGCTGTTTAGCACTTACTGTCACAGCGTCGACGGCACAGGAAGGAAAGCCATCGAAAAGCTTCCCCGCTTTTAAATTAACCAGCTTGGGTGCCTTTGCCCCGAGCACAAACCTTCCACTAAAACCATGACTAAGAAAAATTTCATTTCGACGACCAAAGGCAAGCACATCAATGGCGGGTTCCAGCCGATCACCAAGTCCAAGCTCGACCTCCTGACAGACTCCAAGGACGTCCAGCCTTTGTTCCTTTTCATTCTCGAGAACCTAGGCTTTCATGCCTGCCTCGGTGCAATGGACGCTGCTCCATACATGTACGAAGAATTCATCGACAAGACGCTTCGGCTGCTGGCTCTCGACGCAGCGTATCGCACCATGCTTCTGTGGGCAGACACCGAAGTCAGCCAGGACGGCCTCAAAGAGATCATGCGCTTGGCCCATCTCTATGCCCATGGCGAAATCGAATACGAGCAACTCCAGGAACGCCTCTTTGAAAAGCCCCATCCGACCGTGATCAAGGACAAGGCCAGCAGGCACTTATTCGCAGCTCTGGACGCGAGAGACTGTGCCTTGCTCACGGCGTCTTACAATCTCATGTCCTCACTTGAGAAAGCCCGCGAAGCCCTGAGCGACCACCACGGATGCATCGCCCGAAGCAGCGCATACGCATTCAAGGGAGACCAAGAACACGCCTTGCGCGAGGCATGGTACAAAGGCGGGGCGATCTCGTTCGGCGCGGTCTACGGCGTCACGTCCAAGCATACCCTTGCCGCTGTCGAAGCGGAGAT
Organism: Pseudodesulfovibrio nedwellii; assembly: GCF_027923765.1. Taxonomy (NCBI): domain Bacteria; kingdom Pseudomonadati; phylum Thermodesulfobacteriota; class Desulfovibrionia; order Desulfovibrionales; family Desulfovibrionaceae; genus Pseudodesulfovibrio; species Pseudodesulfovibrio nedwellii. The sequence continues at coordinate 3,523,557 of NZ_AP026709.1, forward strand.
ATGGCACGTCTCTCACACCATCGCCGAGGAGCTGCTCGGCTTCATCGGCTACGACAACATTCAGATCAGCGAAAAGGACATGAGGGACTTCCTCATGGAGTCTCTGGAGTCAGCAGGGAAGGACATCGCGCATGACGTTATGCACAAAGGAGCACGGCTCGTGATCGAAGCGGTGCAGGCTGCCGAGTCCTTTGAAGAAGCACGTACACTTGCACTCAATGCCGCCCAAAAATTCTTCATAAGTTCTTGTGAGTACCCTGATTTATACGAATATCTCGCAATAGGAAGGGTTGCCATCGCCGCAGCCAGCTACGACTTCGACGAGCAAGAGACGTTGGCACTCTGCCACACCCTGCACTATCTCCATAACGGAAGCTTCTACAAAGTCCACCCGATCAACGCCAAGGCAAACGAGATCGCTGAGAAAGTCGCCTTGAGCGTTAGGAAACAACTCGACATCGAACAGTTGGTGTATGCAGCGGCCAGCAGCTACGCAAGGAAATGCGAAGAAGACGTCCAAGCAGAAGTCCTGGCTCGCCTTTTGTCGGACGCTTAATAGCGCACGATGTTCGGATACTTCTCGGCCATCTTCGGCCAGAACGTCTTGGCTTCGCCATCCGTGGAGTCATAAACGCACACCTTCATATCTTCGGGCAAGCAGTCCATGACCACGGACACCAGCCCGGTACCTCCACCTTTGATGCACGACTCAACCGTCACGATCTGCATGTGTTCCCCATACTCCTTATCCTCAAGGTCAAAGTTGAAATGAAGCGCGATGCAGACGTTGTTCGGCTCGGTGTTGGCTTGGCATTCTCCGTTCAGCGAGGCGACAAGAACGTCTTTCGACCAGGATATGGTGGGAAGGTTTAGCTTGGTCAGTCCGTCAATGATGTTTCTGGCAATGGGGTGGTTTCGGTACTTTGGCAATTCGTTGCTCCATTCGCGCTTGGCGTAATCTCGTTACTACGGATTCTTTCCGTCAGAGCTATTTATGTCAGCCGAATGGGTTCAGAAACTTTGCGCTGTCACTATATATTTGGGTCGCCAGCCTCGATTTGTTCCTCTACATCACCCCAATAGTCATAATCCAACATTCTCAATGCATTGGCATCATAATAGAATAAAAAAGATTCTTTATCTAAAAAATGCGTTAATGAAAGACTGTAGCCACCAAACAAATCCTTTGGCCCTTTGTTAAAAAGAGCGAACGGTGCGATACAATTATAGGATTGCTTATTGCCATAAGCCCTCTCAACATGTTTATAAACAATCCAATCTGCCAAATTATGAGAAAGACGCGGAGAAACAGCTTTGATTAGATCCTCTAGTTGTCTGTCTTCTATTATCTTAGCGCTTTGACTCGTGTCGAGAGTCGTAAGTTTTGTAAAGATATCCATAGCCTTTTCCAATCCAGATGGAGCTTTGGACGGAAAAACGTATGGGAAAACCATAAGTCTGGTAAAAAAAATTACCATTTCGAAAATATGTGACTCCTCGCTCATCGAAGTAGACATCAATTCCGTATTTTCTATACTTATAGATGGAAAAAACTATGTATGACAAACGTTTATTGTTCATTGCTGACCGTGTAAAGTCCCCATTCTTCGGTCCACCTAGGAGTAGAGACTTCCGCTCAGTTGAAGGTCTCCCCGTTTTAGGGCCCAGCACTATGCGAGTTTTCGGCTCTTTTGAGGTTCATCCATGCCGGGCAATTGCCCGGCATGGATGGCAAATTCTAGCGACGTCAGATTTCTCATGGATTCATGAAGACGCTCCTCATTGTATTCCCGGATAAATTCTTCTGTAGATTTTCGAACCTCACTCAAGCTATTAAAAATATAAAAATCAAACACTTCTTCTCGGTGTGTGCGGTTGAAGCATTCGATATATGAATTTAGCGTTGGCTTTCCAGGTTGAATAAATTGCAGCTCAACGCTATGTAGTTTTGCCCACTCTTCCATGACATTGCTGATACACTTAGGTCCATTATCCATTCTGAGATTTTCCGGGTAACAGCCTTGTTCTTCTGATATCCTATCGAGAACCCTAATCACACGGCCTGCAGGTAGATTCGTATCAACTTCCACAGCCAGCACCTCGCGGTTATAGTCATCAATAGCATGAAAGTTCTATAGGTTCGTCCGTTGTAAAGAGTATCGCGCATGAAGTCGATCGACCAACAAGAATTGGGAGACAAAGGCTGGGCCAAGGCCTTCCTAGCCCTTTGAGGCAGCCGTTTCTTTGCCTTACGCTTCAAATTCATTTTCAAAAGGCAATACACTCTCCAAACCCTTTTGTAATGCCATGGCTTACCTTGTCTTCGAAGCGCGGAGAACAGTTTGCTAAAGCATCTGGTGGACTTTTTTGCGGCTAGTTCAGTCATTGCGGTGATTACTTCGCTGTCATCGCGGGGATGTGGCTTGTAGGCATACAAGCTACGACTGACGCCCAATGCTGCACACGCTTTGCGTATGCTCAACTTGTGTTCGCAAATAGCGTGTGTCACGATCTTCTTTCGCTGGACTGGCCTCAAAGTTTTTTTTCAATGACATCCTTGAGCATTATATTTTCAAGGCTGAGGTCGGCGAACATTTGTTTACGCTTACGATTCTCAGCTTCAAGGTCCTTCATCCGCTGAATGCCGGATGTTTTCATGCCGCCATATTTCGACTTCCACTTGTAGAAAGTGGCACTGCTCACGCCGTGTTCACGGCGTACGTCGACGATGGCTCTTTCGCCTTCCACAGACTTCAGGATCTTGACAATCTGATACTCACTGAATTTTGACTTGCGCATATGAAATTCCTGCTCCTAGTTTGGGCAGAAGTCTCTACTTTGCAATGGACCTACTATACAGAGCCTTTACACACCTGTCGGGATCAAAAAAACGGCAATTCCATGAACAGCTCACCGATTTTCCGCATCAATTTCAGATTGAGTGGAGACTCGCCGACGGGCTTATAATAATATGTCGATCTTTGTAATTGCAGAACTTTGCATTGTCGTCGAATACTGAGATTTGGATACCCGTTGTCGACGACCTCGCGCTTGTTGACCGTAGCTCATCTTTTGGCGAAAGCTTGTTGCAAAAAATCTTTTTCCACAATCAACTGGCCGATCTTTGCATGGAGATCTTTGATCTGCGCTTCGTTGTTTTGTGGGGTATTCTTGGTCTTGCCGGAAAAGGATTCGACGATCCCTTCCTTAGCTTGTTTCTTCCACGTGGAAATTTGGTTGGGATGAACGCCATGATTGCTGGCCAGTTCTGAAATCGTGTGTTCACCGGATAATGCATCAAGTGCGACACGGGCTTTGAACTCTGCAGAAAAACGTCTTCTCTTGGACATGATCGAGCCTCCTTCGGCTACTATATGTCCACCTTTTTCCATTTGTTTTTAATTCATGATTGTTCCGAATCTTTATACGACAGTTTGGTGTTATGGTAGGTGCTTTGTGAGTTTCTGTGCTTTTCCTCAGTAAAAGTTTAGTGGATTTAGTGTTTTGGGAAAAGACGGGTATCTGGTGACTCCAAACTTACCTCTGTGTGGTGGATATCTTTTTGTCAATATTCCAATCTGTTGTCTTTGTGGTAAAGTCGTTTAAGTTGTTTTGCGTCAACGTGTCCCATGGCTTGAAAGTCGTAGCTATCGTGTTTAGCTCTATTTTATGTGGTGTCCTTTTCCATTAAATTTGACGTCATTTTATTTTAATTATGCTCAAGCAGACATTTGGGCTAAATAAAATCCGCTATTTAAGGTGGTTATATTGAGGTTCGGCTTGTATGTAATTGGTGGAAAACATGCGGATGGGAAAATATTTTTCAACAGATAGCTGTGGAAATATAAACCAACTTCAGATAAATACCCAAAATAGAATCATAAGCTCTTGTTGATGTTTTACATGGATTTGAAATGACGATCAGTTCTCTCCACACCCTAAAGGGTCGAATTATTACTTTTTTGTGGCATTGACCAAAAAAAGAGATATATGTATAAAATATGCTGAATTAATCAATAGCGTTTTCAATGCCATTTTTTATTTAACACGGAGGATACCATGGCTGGCCCCAAGACCCCAATGCTGATCGTTTCTCTTCCTGGCGCAGGACAGACTAAGGGGTATCAATTGAATGCTGATACCCCGATCAAATTCGAATTCGACATTTCCGAAGCCGTATTTACCGGTAATAATGGTAATCTGGAAATCGCCATTGAAGGTGGCGGGACAGTTATTTTCGAAAACTATGAAAAGCTCGCGGCTGCTGAGTCTCTGCCTTCTTTCGTAATGGCGGATGGTGAAGAGGTTACCGGTGATTTTTATTTGTTCGCATTTGAAGGAGCTGAACAGCCTGGTGAGACCGAGCTTGAAACCGCAGCCGATGGTGCAGCCAATGGTTCTGGCGCGGGCGAGTACAGCGACGATCCCGGCAAGTTGGGTGATAGCATTGATTCTCTGGGTGGCCAGGAAGATGTTTTTGGCGCCCATCTCTTTTCCGCAGCAGTTGGTATTAGGGGTAACGAGAATCCTGTCGCTATTGACGATTTTAATGATATTATTGAACAGGGTGATCCTGACTTCGATCCCACTCAACATTTCGCTATCATTCAAAATGGTATTGTATATGTATACGATGGTGAAACTTTCGTAGAGTCGCCTGAAGGCTTTGTGCCTGGTGGTCGTTTCTTCGAACTTGGTAGCAACCCTCTCGATGAAACTCATGATGATGGCTACCTTGAGCCCCGGCTCACTGACTACGACGGCGGATCAGATTTTCAGAATGGCTTCTTTATCGATTACCCCGGTGTTGTCGTTCCTGAGGTGAATCCCGTTGAAGGTAACGTCATCGAGAACGATTGGGACCCGAACGTCGAACATAGCATCGACACTCTGCGAATGAATTCCATCGACCTTATTGGTCCTGATTCTGACGGAAATAATCCCGATCCCGTCGGGATTCCGAATGAAGGGCAGGTCATCAAAGGTATGTACGGCGAGCTGACAATCCATCCTGACGGCTCTTATTCTTATGAATTGGACCAGGGTCTGGCAGACAAGCTCGAAGAGGGCCAGATCGAGCACGAAGTTTTTAATTACACCATTCAGGATCCCGTCGGTGCCGAAAGTAACGTTGCGCAGTTGACCATCAACGTTTTTGGTTCTAACGACGCCCCTTTCGCGGTCGCCGATACCAATGTTCAGGCCATTGAGCAGGGTGATTCCACAGGTTATCAGTATCCTGACGGTTATCCTGGTGCGGGCGATACCGGAGAAGTCGACGTTGATGTGACCACTGGTGAGGATGTCGGCATTGTCTCTGGCAATAATCTGATCAAACTTGACGGTACATCTTACGGTGATCAGATTCTGCCTGGCGCGGATGACGAATTTGAATATGTCGATCTCTCCAGCGTGTTCGAAGGCGGGTTTGATTTCGGCAACCAGAATTACTCCGGCTTTTATGTTGGCAGTAACGGTTACATCACTTTTGGTGAAGGGAGCGGCGATTTTTCCTGGAGTGGTGATTCCGAGCTTACGAATATGCCGCCGTTCATTGCCGCACAATTTAATGATATTGTTCTTGATAACGGTGGTGGCCTTTATCTTGATATTGACGAGGCATCCGGCACCGTCTCGATTACTTGGGAAGATGTAAGAGCTTGGAATGACTATTCTGGATCGGACAATTCCATGCAGATTGTCCTGCACGTCCATGACGACGGTGATTTCGATTTCGAAATTCGTTATGCCGACATGGAATGGGCTTATAACAGTGCAAAGGGCGGTTGGTCCGCTGGCGACGGCGTGAATTACGACCTGCCATTGTCCGGCAGTGAATTCCTCAATGCGGAAGCCGTTTCCAACATCGGTCATGACGGCGTTTTCGCCTGGAGCGTGGTCGGGAGTGAAGTTTCTTCTCACAACTACACCACCCAGGTGGACGCACACGGCAACGTGCTGACCAACGATACCGATGTCGATGACGCGGCTGACGCGCTTTTCGTCATGGGTGTCTACTCTGCACATCTTTCCGGCGACATCAATGATCAGACCGATTTCGCCCTGCCCACCGTGGAGGCAAATGGTCGCAATGTTCCGAATACAGATGATGTCGATGGCGATGGCATCGCCGATGGCGCTTCCTTCACCGTTCAGGGCCACTATGGCGAACTGACCATTCGTGCCGATGGCTCTTACGATTATATCCTGCACAGCCCGGATGAGAATACTGACCTCGACAAGCTGAATTACAACAATTCCGGTGAGGATTCTTTTACCTACGCCATCATGGATGACTCCGGCGCGTTGAGCTATGCCAACCTCACTTTCACGGTGAACGGCGCCAACGACGCACCTGTGGCTTATGACGACGCGAATTCTATCATCGAATTCGGCGCGAACCTTTTTGGTCTGGACGGAGAAGTTGACCAGGCCGGTACCGTGTCCGGCAACGTGATCATGGGAATGGACGATGGCGTGCTGGTTGAAAGCGCCAAGGACACCGATGTCGACGATACCGAGATATTCGTATCCAAGGTCTACACCAAGCGTCCTGTCGAGACTGATCCTGACTTTGGCGAAGGTGACGGTGGGTACGAAGGTAGAAGTGCAGATGGCTTTGAAATTAATGAGTCCTTCAACGTCTATGGCAACGATATCGATGGCGACGGCGTTGTTGATCCTGTTACCATCCAGGGCAATTTCGGTACGCTGATCATCCACGAGGATGGTAACTACTCCTACGAATTGAATAATGGAAATCGTGCCGTTCAAAGGCTGAACACCGACGATGATCCGTTGACCGATACGTTCTTCTACACCGTTCGCAATGAATACAACGACGGCGTGGAGAGCAACGAAGCCCAGTTGGATATCACCATCTACGGCAACAACGATGATCCTGTCATCAAGGTCACCGGCAAAGATCATCATGATGGTGAATTCATTGAAGCGGGCGTCCATGGTGACGGCACTGGCGCTACTCATGTCCTCGGCACTCACGACCTGAGACTGAATGATGTGGACAATAGCGGCAAGGAACTGACCGTTACCCTGACAGAGCTTGATGATCCCCAGAATCCGATCGACATGTCCAATGATATCATTGGGTTTGATATATCACATGCCAGGGCCAACGCACTATTTGACGCTGACCCGACCGACGCTGTGACCCAGTATTCCTACAAGGGACTTCTTATTACCATTGATAATGATGCCAATACTGTGACCATGGAAGCCGCAGACGGGAAGAATCCCGGCTTTAATCAGTATAGGCAGGCTCTTAAGATGGTCACCTTTGAAATCGATGGTTCCGATCACACCCCGGATACTTCTCCGCGTGAGTTCGAAATCATGGTTGAAGATAATCAGGATGGTATTGAGCCTGGTTTGGATATCGATGGCGTTCATCATGGCGAGACGGGTGTCGCAACCGATACCTTCACCTTGAACATCGTGGCTGCCAACGATGCACCCACCGCAATTGATGACGGTATTTACGCTGTCACCGAACTGAGCGACGTGATCACCGACGGCGGTTGTTTCCTCCTGGAACTTCTTGAAGACCTTGAAGGTTTCGTCAACGGCATTCTGGCCGAACTCGGACTTCCGTTTCTCCCCCATACGGAGTTTGATATCGCTGACAACGTATTCATGGGCAACCTGTTGACCAATGACTTCGATGTTGACGGGTATGTCGATGAAAACGATAGCACTGACGATCCCAATAACAACGCCAATGACCTGCACGATTTGCGTGTAACCGGTCTTGCCGCAGGTAACTTCGACAACGAGTTCCCGCCCATCGATGCCCCGGATGGTACTGTCGACCTCGATCCCGCTGGCGGATTCGAAGTTCAGGGTATTTACGGCACTTTGTATATCGACGCATTGGGTAACTTTACCTATGTGGCCGACACTGATGCAGCCAACAGGCTGGCAGACGGTCATTATGCTACCGAGACTTTTACCTACCAAATCTCGGACGGTGACGCTGAGGCCGCTGGTGGCGACGGCAACGATTACAACAATCCGGCCTTTGATACCGCTACTGTTACCTTCAAGGTGAACGGCAGCAACGATCAGGCCACCATTGAAGTGGAAGAAGGCGAAGTCAACGACGACGGTGTCGCGATCGCCTCCGTACAGGAAGCCGAGTGGGCCGACGATGCCGTTGACCCCAACGTTTCCGGTTCTTTTGATGATGGCGATGCAACTGTTATGGATGACTTCTCTGGAAGCACCGGCGAAGACACCGGAACAACCGAGAATGCCCTTGATCAGTTTGGGAATTACGAAGTGACTCCGGCCGCTACAATGCTGTCCGTGGGCGGCAAGCTCGAAGTGACCGACCCGGACGATCATACCTTGGGCCAGAATGACCCCGGCCACAGTCAGACCCCGGTTATCGACGAGTCGACCCTGGCGGCAAAGATTGAGCACGACGGCTCTGTTTACGAAGGCTCTTTTGTTGAGCAGGCCGACGGCAGCATGGAATTCTCCGTGCAGACCAGTGAAGGCGGCACCTTCTCCATCAATCCGGACGGTACCTGGAACTACGAGATCGACAATACGCTTAGTGAGGTCCAGTCCATGGGCCAAGGCGAGTCTTTCGAGCAGACGTTCACCGTCTATTCCTATGATGATACAGCCAACCAGACGATCACAGTGACCGTGGAAGGCTCCAACGATGCCCCGGTTATCAACAGCATCACCGCCCCGGTCGAGACTTTCGAGTCCGGCGCAGGCGGCTGGGATATCGCTAGGACCAGCGCACCGGTCGACAATGTGTTGGTTGATGCACTTAATGACCTCTTGCACGGTGTGGACGACATCTTCAACGTCGACCTGAGCAATATTACGAACGTCCTTGAAAATCGTTTCCTCGGCATGTTCAGTGATAATGAGCACACGGCAAAGACCTTCTATGTTGACCCTGATGCCGATACGGTGACTGTGGAATTCGACATGTTCGAACACGGTTTGTGGGGTGGCGAATTCTTGGATAGCGATAATTTCACCGTTAACGTCGGTGACGCTCATTTCGAAATTCCGCTTTCCGCTTTCGAATGGTTTGGCATTATCCCGACCGGCTTGGATCACGAAAACTTTACGGTGAAGGATCCCGCCACTGACGCAACCCTGAGCATTTTTTCGCCGGACGGTCCTGCAGGTGCGTTTATTCACCATATTTCCGTGAGCATGACGCCTCCTGCGGACGGTGAACTGACAGTGGACCTCAGTGCCAACACCGAATCCAGTTTCTGGGAAGGTGTTGAAGCCTTCGGCATCGACAACGTATCCGTGGCCTCCTACGGTGAAGGCGAAGTCCCCATGTTCTCGGTTGTCGAGAACGTGACCGGCGACACCTTTGTCGCTCAGTTCGGTTCCACTGACGTTGACGTCAATGACGATCCCGCTACCTACACCGTGGACAAGGTCCAGGCCCTGGCTGACGACGGTAGCATTGTTGATATCGATCTCACTGAGGGCATGTTCTCGATGGTCGGAAACACCCTGGTCGCTCATGGCGGCGCAGAGGGCTTCGATCACGAGACCTATAGTGAGTTCTACGTCACGGTTACCCCGCACGACGATCATGAAGCAGGGCAGGATGTCGTTGTTACCGTTCATGTCGGCGATGTGAATGAGGCTCCGATAGCCATTGATGATTACCTTGACGCAACGGAAACCAACGTCGACGCATGGATCGGAATTGGTAATGTCGGTGATGTCAACTCGGCTCCCGGTGACGACTTTATTGCCAAGGATTACGATCCCGACGATGGCGACGCCATTGATTCCTATCAGTTCATCAGCAGCAGTCATCCTGCGGTGAAGATGAACGCGGACGGCTTGGTTGAGTTTGATCAGGATCATCCTGACTTCAACCACCTGGCCAAGGATGCAACCGACACCATCACCCTGACCTACAAGGCCTATGATGGCGAATTGTACTCCGACCCCGCAACCGTGACCGTGACCGTGATCGGTACCAATGATGTTCCGACCTTCGACCTGAATGGCGACGGCGACGGCGTCAATTATGCCGATACGTACACAGAAAATCATTCGGCTGTTTCCATCACCGGCGGTTCTGTGATCATGGACGTCGACGATGGTGCATCCATTGCCAAGGCAACTGTGTCCTTTACTCCGAGTGAGCCTGAAGACCTCACCGCTTTCAACCTGAATCTGGATCCAGGCTGGTCCGCTTCGTCGGTCACTGATATCACCACTGGTATGATTACCTGGACCATCACCGGTCCTTCCGGCGCATCCATGGCTGAGTATCAGGATGCTCTGGACGGTATGACCTTTGGCAACCCGGCAGATCAGGATCCGCTGGACGGCAACAGAGAGTTCACCATTACGGTGTACGATGAGCATGGCGGAACAGCTTCGGCCAAGTCCGTTATCAACGTGGAACCCGTCAATGATGCTCCGGTTGCATTGGACAATGCTGACGCAGTGCATGAACCCAATGAGTCGGGTCACGCAATAAGCACAGGTACAGCCCCCATGGGTAACGTTATTGACGATGCCGGTACAGCTGGTACGGATTACGACGTCGACAATCCGACGGATTCTCTCTTTATTACCGCTGTGAAGTACAACGGTGTGCTGACCGCTATCGCGGAGAATGGTCCCACCGAAATTCCCGATGTTGATCATGGCACCATGAGATTCTGGGCCAATGGAGATTACGAATATATTGCCGACGACAATTCGTTGGGAGTTCATCAGGATCCTCCGGTCGAGACCTTCGAGTATACGTTGTCCGATGGATCGGATACGTCTCTGGCTGACCTCAAAGTCACGGTCACTCCGGTGAACGATGCCCCTGTGGCCGAGTCTGATTCCCTGACTGTTGTCGAAGACACGACAGAATACAGCCAGGTAACGGCGACTGATGTCGACCTGCCCGCAGGTACGGACCTGACGTTCGCATTGAACAGCAACTTCGAAGATGCTCCCGAAGGCTTGACATTTAACGGAGATGGCTCCTGGAGCTTCAACGCTGATGCATACGATTACTTGAGTCCCACGGACGATTCCCTGCACTTCAAGGTGGGTTATACCGCTACGGACGATCAGGGTGCGACCGGTGATTCATTCATCGAGATTACAGTGACCGGCACCAACGATGCCCCGGTTTTGGACCTGTCCGCCGGTACTGTGAACTTCGTGGAAGAGGGAGCCGGGTACAACAATATGCTCGGTTTCTACCAGTTGGTTAACGGCAAGCCGGTGAACCCGGAAATCATCATGGAAAACGTGAACGATTCTGATCCCAGCCAGGCTGGTGAACAAGCTTACGCCGAAGGTGATATCCTCACCACGTACGGCGATGGCGCAGAACTCCACTACTTCCTCGTCAACGTTGAATACGGAGATACTCCTACTGGTACACCCGAGTTCGTTTGGGATACCGCTACCGAACAGTGGGCGATCCAGTTTACTGACGGAACAACCGTGACCCAGTTCGACGCTCGTTTCGATAATCCCGACCTGAATCCGGCGGGTGAAGAAGCGACCTTCGGCGATCCGAATGGCCATCACAATCCTGACAACAGCGTCGAACTTGACGACCAGTTGATGAATGGCGACCAGTTCGGCCTGAATATTGACGGCGATGACGACGATTACGACGACGTCGTGGCTCAGGAAAATCCCGGCGATCCTTCCACTTACAATAGTGAGGGAACTTACTACGAAGGCGATCCCGCCATGAACGTTACAGGTGCCGTGGATATCTCGGATGTGGATTCCGACTTCATCTCGCAGATCACGGTTTCCATGACACATCAGACGGGTGACGTTTTGACCTTGGATGGAAATGTTGTTGATTCGAGCACGGGTACGGTCACCCTTAATGGGCATTGGACCCCGGCGGAAGCCGAGGACCTGATCGAATCCATGACCTTCTCTAATGATAATGACGCCCTGGCATCCGGTGACCGCGCTGTCAACGTGCAGGTGTGGGACGACGCCAGCAACCCGGTCGGCGCACCGAGCAACGAGGCCGTTGCGACGATTCATGTGAATGGCTTCAACGACGGTCCGACCGCTGTTGATGACGGCTCTGTTGCATCCCCACTCTCAGTTGCTGAAGACGGAAGCATTACCATTAACGTTACGGGTAATGACACTGATCCTGAAAATGACCAGTTGTTTATTAACAGTTACGATTCCGTTGCCCACAAAAATGCGGATGGCTCTGGTGACGTTGTCGGTACCGTCGCGCTGAATGCTACTGGCGATCAGTTGGTGTTCACTCCGACGGAAGGTTACGATGGACCGGCATACTTCACCTACGATGTGAACGACGGCGACCTGACCTCCTCCAATCGCGCCACTGTGAGCCTGAACGTGATCGACGGCAACGCAGCTCCGACACCTACGGATGACCCCGGTGTGAATGGTGACGGTGTGACCAGCGAAGGCACGTATACGGCTACCGAAGCTGGTGTTGGTGTCGAGAGTAATCCGAGTAATTACCTTTTGGTTGTGGACACCTCAGCTTCTATGGCCGGAAGTCGTATGGTCAATACGCAGAACGCCCTTTATGAAATGCTGGAAACCTTGCAAAACAGTCTTGAGGCCGGTGAGTCAACAAATGTTGGCATCATTGATTTCGATACTGATACCGTAGTTGATACATTCGAATTGAAGGGTGATGACACTACCGGATACCTTGCTGCTCGCGGTTTTGTGGCTACCCTGCAGGCGTGGGATGGCATTGATCCTCGGGTAGACAATGGCACCAATTATGTCGAGGCTTTAACAGAGGCCGATGCTTGGTTGGGCGCACATGAAGGCCCGGCACAGATGATCTTCATGTCTGATGGTGAACCTACGCCTGAGCTTGGTGGTGATTCTTGGATGCCGTTGGCTACTGCTCTTCACACTGATCATCCGGACGCGACTGTGACCGCCATCAGTGTTGAGATGCCTGCCGAGTTTACAGCTAATATGAACCTCATTGATGGGGATCATAGTGCTACCATGCTCTCAAGCTCCAGTGATCTGAATGGATTGCTTGTCGATCTCCTCAACAATGTTGAAAGTTCGGCAATTATAGCCGAGGGCAACGTGCTTACCAACGACACTGATCCTGACGGCGATGACATGAGCGTCATGACCATCTCCTACACTGATCCCGATACGAGTGTAACGGAAACAGCGGACCTTGATTCGGACATCACTCCCGACGTCGTTGGCGACGCCCTGGGTGCGGTTATTGTCGGCAAGTACGGTACATTGACCATCAATGTCGATGGTGATTTTGACTACAACCCGAATCAGCCGGCAGCCAATGCCTTGGGTGAAGGAGATGCCCCGGTATTCGAGACCTTCTCTTATACGATTAAGGACTTTGAAGGCTTGGCCGGAACGGGAGCCGCAGAGATCACTTTCCAGATCAATGGAGCCAATGACGCGCCCGTGGCAACCAATGCCCTGGGCCATGGCGCAATGGTTAATGAGGTCTCGGAGACAGTGACGGACTTCGGTTGGACTGCCAGTGGCGATGAAGTCTCCCTTGCCTTTGCTGGTAATAGTTGGGCTGCCAATGCCGCTAATAAGGGCGTTACCTTCGAAGCAGACAATAGTCTTGATAGAGATGCTTCCATAGTGAAGGTTGGCATCCAGTCCGCAGAAAATCATAAGGGGGCGCTGTTTGATTATTATGGGTATGAAGACGACAACGGTCAAGTTGGTCAGGGTGTAGAATGGACTAGAGCTCCTTTCTCGTCTTGGCAATCCCAGGAAGCATATGAAATCATGGTCATCAACTTTGGTGGAAAGAATAAGGATATGCCGATTGAGGTTGAACTTCAATTTGGTGATGTAGCTTCCGGTGAAACCCTCCACTTTATCGTATACGACCAAAATGATAATCGTACTACCATATCGGTTGATCCGGTTAATGGAACTAATGGCAAGTATATCGTGTCCGGTGTTCAGGCACAGCCTGGTGATGACTTGGTGCTTATCAAGTCTATCCATGTTGATCCTGGTAATGGTGATGGGTTTACGCTGAAGTCCATTAAGATGACCGAAGCAGGTCAAGAAGCAGTCGGTTCGCATCAGGAAGTGAGCAGTCAAGTCTCAGGAGCCTCCGGTAACCTGTTCGGCAATATGTATGACCCGGATGCAGGTGACGCTGCGAATAGCGTGGAACTTGTTGGTGACATTGATGGCGACGGCTCTCTTCACGGCCAGTGGGGTACATTGGCCATGGGTGCTGACGGCAGTTGGACCTATACGCCTGATACCGATATCTATGAAGAACATGCCGGTGACCTTCCCGGTTTGGAGACATTCACCTACGAGGTGACCGATGGTTTCGGCGCAACTGATATCGCAACCCTGACGATTCCGGTACATTACAATGTCACTCCTGCTGAAGTTGACATTAACGCCGATAACGTCATCGTTGACGATGCTGGAAGCCATTCTATCTCCGGTGGAAACGGTGACGACTTCCTGTACGGCGAAAGTGGCGACGACTTCCTCAACGGTGGAGCCGATAACGACTACCTCAGCGGTGGTGCTGGTGATGATGATCTGGTTGGCGGACATGGTAACGACATGCTGTTCGGCGACGGCGGCAATGATCATATCTATGTCAGCTCCGGTACGGATACCGTCACTCTCGGCGAGGGCGCGGATACGATTCATGTCGACCCGACTTGGATTCCGTCCAGCGGCGGTACGCTTGAAGTGACTGACTTCGACGTTATGGCCGGTGATGTGCTTGATCTTGGTGCCAGCACGAATGTGCAGATTAACTCTGATGGCAGCCAGAACAATGATCTCGTCCTTACCATGGATAACGATGGAGCAGCGGTTGAGATCGTCCTTCAGGGCGTACTGACCACCAATACCGGCATCGGTACTGTAGATGTTGACATGAGTAATGATGATGTGAACTCATTGATTCAGCAGATCATCGATTCGCCCGACCAGTTCTAAACCAAATAATAATCCCGGACCCGGCCTGTGTGGCTGGGTTCGGGACATTCTTTTTGCGAATCTTTATTTCTCCTGTAACTGGAGAAGATGAAATATAAACGGTGATATTTCTATGAATATCAATATGTTGGGGACGTTTGTGTTGAAAGATGGCATCCCATCCGAGCCTGATATCGTCTTGGCAAACTGTCGGGATTCGGCCATGCTTGGCCGTTTGGTCTCCATGTTTTCAAACCATTCCGACATCCGGTTCTTCCTTGTGGAGAACGTGGATGACATGGGCCTTGACCTGAACGCTGATTTACATTTCCTCAAGGATGGCGGCAACTGGGTGTTGGCCAATAACGATACACTGGTCGACGTGCTGTTCGACAGGGCGAATTTTAATCCCGCCGGAAGCGAGGGGACGTTTCTGATCGTGCCGGAAGAAGGCGGATATGCCCTCATCACCTCCGACGACGAGCCCGGGCAGATGTTTTCGGATGACTTTTTGTTCGTGGCCCACACCGTTGCTGGAGTTGATGATGATTCCGACGGGTTTTTCATTGACCCCTCGGTGCTGGAAAACGGCGAAGACAAGATTGTGGTTTCCGATTTCCATTTTGGAAGTGATGTCCTGGAATTGCCGCTTGGCATGTACATCAAGGATGTTCTGGTCGATCATGAACACGATTTTACAGAGGTTATTATCGGTCAGATCGATGCCTTGCACGATGACATCGTGGTCAAGCTTCTGGGTGTATCTCAGTTCGACATGCCTACCAGCCATATGGATATGGCCGGTGATCAGGATGCTGTGAACTCCATGATTCAGGCCATCATCGATTCCCCTGATAAAACCTAAAGAGGCTGTACCAGACAATTAGCCCATATATTTTCTAACCCACTGTTTCAGCAATTTAAATTGCCTTCGGGGATTACTGTTATTAAAATGCCAGTCACATTTTTTTAAAAACAGAGAAAAAAATGTTTGGTTGGAATTCTGAAATATCAAGGACATTGTATCTGTACGAGCAGTCTGAGTAAACCACACTGTCTGCCTCAATCTTCTTTTGAATAATGGAAAGTAAGGGTTTTACCTTTTGCGTCAGAAATCCTTTGTGTATACTTTCCCATCCCATTACCTAAACAAGTGGTCCAATTTTCTGAGGCCACCCCCCCTCAACATTGGACCGATTATCGGTCCCATTCTTCAACTGAGTAATCTGCGCCTTCGGAATCTTATAGGCTTTCAGCAGATCAAAAATGAAGTCATCTTCGGAAACGGGATCAACAAGCTTCTCAAGTTTTTTATAGAGCTGGGTAGTGTTCATTTTAACTGATTTTCTCGGTGTTCAAATGTGGCAAACATCTTGATCAAAGGCTGCCTTGTCGAGCCTTCAGAATTTAGTACGCGAAATTTATAGCACTCTGTCAATTCAAGCAAGTGTTCAAATGATATTCACACACAAGTAGTCAATATTCTCAGCATGTTGGAACCAACAATTTGATCCTATGTAACTGAGCATACTCTCTCCACACGCCATCCAGATTTAGAGTCAGCACGGCACCCGAGTTAACCGTCTGACATCATACGGGTTTTGGAAAACTGCTTCCAGCATAACAAATTAGAAAACCATAAGTAAACGCCTGAAATAAAGCAATTTCACCCTGGTATACGGACTGTATATCAGGGTGTGCTTTTATGTGCCTAGGCGGCAAAATTTGTCGAAAAAGATGAATAATTACAACGGGTATAAGGCTGGGTCAATGATTCCATGTCAGGGCTTCGAAGAATTCTTCGAGCGTGCCGAGTCCGCCGGGCAGGGCGATGAAACCGTCGGAAAGATCGGCCATCTTCTGTTTGCGTTCGTGCATGGAAGTAACCACGTGGCTTTCGGTCAGGCCGGTGTGGGCCACTTCCTTTTCTACCAACAGTTTGGGGATGACGCCGATGACTTCGCCGCCAGCTTCCAGACAGGTATTGGCGAGACGGCCCATGAGTCCGGTGCTGGACCCGCCATAGACAAGGCCGAGGCCTCGGTTGGCCAGTTCCTTGGCCAGCGTCTCGGCACATTCGCCATAAGCCGGATTTGTTCCGGGGTTGGAGCCGAGATAGACGCAGATTCTTTTCATTAAATTGCCTTGATAGCCTTTTCGATGTCAGCCACGAATTCGTCAACCATTGCTTCGGTAGTGGCCCATGAGGTCATCCAGCGGACAGTGTGGTCGTGTTCGTCCCAGACATAAAAGTAATATTTTTCATGAAGAATTTCAGTTGCCTCAGGCGGGATGGAGGCAAACATGGCGTTGCAGTCCACGCTGCCCTTGATCGTGACGCCATCAATGGCACCGGCTTTTTCAGCCAGTCTTTTTGCCATGGCGTTGGCGTGGCGGGCGTTCTCCAACCACAGATCATCGGCCAGATATCGTTCCAGCTGGGCGGACACAAAGCGCATCTTCGAGACGAGCTGCATGGCCTGCTTGCGGAGATACTTAAATCCTTCGCCAATGTTTGGCTTGAGGAAGATGACGGCCTCGCCCATGAGACAGCCGTTCTTGGTGCCGCCGAACGAGATGAAATCAACATCAAGAGCCGTGGTCATGTCGAAGAATGAACAATCCAGTGCGGCGCAGGCATTGGCGATACGTGCCCCGTCCATGTGCAACAGCAGGTCGCGGTCATGGGCGAATTCCACGAGGTCTTCGATCTCTTTTAATGTGTAGAGCTTGCCCAATTCTGTGGGCTGGGTGATCGAAATAACCTTTGGCTGCGAGGCGTGGACGAATCCAACATGGCCGAGATACGGGGCAATGGCACCGGGGGTGAGCTTGCCGTCTTCGGACGGAATGGGAACGAGCTTGATGCCGCCGAAAGCTTCGGGAGCGCCACATTCGTCGTTGTTGATATGCGCTTGTGCCGCACACAAAACCGAGTTGTAGGTCTGTGTCACTGTGCGCAGGCCAAGGACGTTGGCAGCGGTGCCGGTAGTCACGTAATGAATACTTGCCTGAGAACCGAAATATTCCTTGAACACTTCATCGGTATGGATGGATATTTCATCGTCACCGTAGGATTTCAGAAAGCCTTCGTTGGCTTTGATCATGGCTTCCATGATGGCCGGATGTGCGCCGGAATTATTATCGCTGGCAAATGATTTCAATGCACTCATGATGATTACTCCAGCCCGAAAAAGGTTCGGGCCGCTTTGTGTTTCAAAATTGAATCGGCAAGGGCGATGTATCCGGCAGCCGTTGGATGCACGGTGTCACCGTCGCTCAAGGCCTGCTCGTATACTGCGGAACTTTCCATGCTGTCAAAGGTCGAGATGGCCGGGATAGCAAGCTCGTCGCAGAGTCGGGCTATTTCGACGGCCAAAGACTTGACGCGTGTGTTCTTGTGAGTATCCGAGACAGGGGGCGGGCCGATAAACAGGACATCGCCTTTTGCTTGCGCCGTGCTCAGGATGTTTCGGGCGGCCTTCAACGATTCCTGAAGTGGAACATCGTTCATGATGTCGGCCACGCCGAAGCTGAAGACGAATCGGCTCTCCATGCCATCTATGGTGCGGGGGGCCGCCTCACTCAGCCAGCGATCTTGCAGCCGGATGGTTGTATCTTTGCGCACACCGAGGTTGTAGCCAGTGATGTCCTTCCCGTTTTTTGCGAGCGAGGCGGTGATGCGTCCGGGCCAGCCAAGGCCCGTCTCATCGCCATAGCCCAACGTGAGAGAGTCGCCGAAAAAAAAGACGATCATAAGTTATTCCTTGATCCGTGCGGATATGTTTTCGACATCAATGGCGTAGACAACCGTGGCAGGAAGGGCTGCTTCCTTATAGGGAAGTTGTTTGCCGAGATGCTTGACCGTCAGCAAATCCAGACCGTGCATTTTCTCGTCGTCGTCAACGAGTCGGGGAGTGCCGTGGCCCATGACGGAACGGAAAAGATAGCCCTGATCACAGGCGTTGTCGCCACCTTGACGCATGCGAACGTCTACGGCTGTTGAGAAGGCCACCGTCGCACCAGTGTTCAGGCAGGCAGCCTTGCGGCCACGTTTGCCGGAATGGATGTAGATGACGTTTCCTTCCACCGCAAAGTTGACGGGAACGCAGTACGGCGCGTCATTATCGGTCAGGGCAAGCCAGAGAATATTGGCTTCGGTCAGAATATTTGCGATAGCGGTTTCGTTTTCAGTGTACCCTTTGCGCATGAGGATTCTCCGTTGAGTGTGTTTCGAGCCACACGTTTTATGAATCACTCGAAGCTGGAAAACAACCTTTGTAGTGCAGAAAAAACAGGCTGAGACTGTCGGGTAAACAATGATTGCTCTGTGTGGAAATATTGTTATAATGCCGCTGTTATAACCGGGAGATACCCATGAGCCGATCCAGAGATAATCAATTACCTATTCACTATCTGCTGAATTCCTTTGACAGCTTTTTCAAAATGGAAGCAGCGGGTGGCATCGCCTTGATGATTTGTACGATAGCGGCATTGGTCTGGGCCAATTCGCCGTGGGCCGAAAGTTATCACGCCTTATGGCAGACCAAAATTACCGTGGGATTCGGCAGTTGGGTGCTTTCCAAAGCGGCCATACTGTGGATCAATGACGGGTTGATGGCTATTTTCTTTTTTCTGGTCGGTCTGGAAATCAAACGAGAGCTTCTGGTTGGCGGGTTGTCCACCCCGAGTCAGACGATCATGCCTGTGGCGGCAGCCATAGGTGGTATGGCCGTTCCCGCACTTATCTTTGTTTCGATGAATGCAGGACAGGAATCCGCGGCTGGTTGGGGTATTCCCATGGCCACGGATATCGCTTTTGCGCTCGGCATCATGTCTCTTCTGGGCAACCGCGTGCCGTTGGGTGTCAAAATTTTCCTTACCGCCGTTGCCATTGTGGATGATATCGGAGCCATTCTTGTTATCGCCATTTTTTATACAACATCGTTGAACCTGACAGCATTATCAGTCGGTTTGGCGGTGCTTGGCCTTATGGCTATTCTTAATTTGCGGTGGGGAATTCGGCATTCCATTCCGTACTTGGTGCTTGGGGTAATCGTCTGGTTTGCCTTTCTTTTGTCCGGTATCCACGCGACCATTGCGGGCGTGCTGGCGGCCATGACAATCCCTGCGGGGACACGGATGAATTGTTCCACATTTGTAGAGGAACTGCGACATGCTGCTGAAGTCTTTGAGTTGGCGATTACGCCGGGTAAGACCGTGCTGACCAATAAGGAACAGCAGATAGCCTTACATTCTCTGGAGCATGCATACGAGGCCGCGACAACGCCATTGCAGAACATCGAGCACGCCTTGCATCCATGGGTATCCTTTTTTATTATGCCGATTTTTGCATTGGCCAACGCAGGGGTTGCGCTGGAGGCAGACGTCCTGAGTGAATTGCTCACTCCGGTGTCACTTGGTATTTTCTTTGGGCTTGTCTTGGGCAAGCAAATTGGTGTGACCGGTGCCTGCTGGGTGGTCAATAAACTGGGCTGGGCTAAATTTCCAGATCGGACGACGCTTGTTCACTTGTGGGGAGCGGCCTGTCTGGCTGGTGTCGGATTCACCATGTCTATTTTTATCGCCAACCTTGCCTTTGCGGATGCAGCGCGACTGGTAGAACTTTCCAAGATCGCCATTCTGTTCGCTTCGTTAGTCTCAGGAGTGGCTGGCTATGTCGTTTTGAAGTACATGGCACCGGATGCTTCTGGAGCCGGAGAGACGACAGCGGAAAAGATTCCTGAATAAGATCGGAAAAAAAAGCAGTAACCCCGGTACACGAAAATGTGCCGGGGTTTTTGTTTAGAAATCCATCAGCCCGAGCGGGTCGAGATCAGACAGTTCTACACGGACGAAGGTGTAGACATCAAAGAATAGATCTTTGGTGATATCGTTAAGAAGCCATTCACTGCCCGTGCCGAATGAGTTCCAGAGTTCGGTTTCAATCCCTTGGCGCACTTTGAATCGTACGGTTTCTACTTCGGGATCAGTGCCGCAGAGATGTGTTTGCATGAGTGGCACCAGACCACAGGTGACGTGTTGAACGTCGATGATATCTTTGTCGTCGATCATGATTATTTTCCTATGCAGAATGCGTCGAAAATGGAGTTCAGGACATCGTTGGATGCGATTTCACCCGTGATGCCGGACAATGTGTTGCAGGCGGTTTCAAGTCGGACACTCAAAAGGTCGTAGGGGATACCAGCCGCTGTATCCTGTTCAAGTTCGGATAATTCAAGGGCTGCTTCGCCAAGTACGGCGGCCTGCCGTGCATTGGGGGCGAGCTCGTCGGGGTCGGGTTGACCTGCGCCTTGAAGAATGCGGTCGCGGATACGTGCGCAGAGCGTGTCGATATCCGTCCCCTTCTTGGCAGAAATGGCAAGCATTTCAAGGTCATGGGCAGCCATTTGTGCGGCGTTGCTTGTGTCAAAGCCGTCCAGATCAGATTTGTTGAGCACCAACACCGTTTTTTGTGGGTCAAGAGTGGCTGCAGTGGACATGGTTTCATCGGTCAGCGGCGCTGTTCCGTCGGCTAGCAACAGAACGAGGTCAGCCTGATCCATCAGCTCGCGGCCTTTTTCCAATCCAGCGGCTTCGATGGCATCGTCCGTTTGTCGGATGCCGGCGGTATCAGCCAATCGGATATTCAACCCATTAAGGTTGATGGATTCTTCAAGGTAGTCTCGAGTTGTGCCGGGTTGGTCCGTGACGATAGCGCGATTGCGGCCGAGCAGAGCGTTCATCAGACTTGATTTGCCCGCATTGACTCGACCAGCCAAGACGACCAATGCTCCTTCGCGCCATGCTTTGGTGCGGTCTACGGCAGAAAGAAGTTCGTCGATTTCAGTGCGTACAGACGCTGAGGTCTCGATCAGTTCTTCAGGGGAAAGACATTCGATTTCGTCGTCAGGAAAGTCCACGGCTATGCAAAGTTGAGCACGCAAATATTCCAGTCGAGCCCGGAGGTCGGTAATTTTTTGACCAAGCAGGCCGGAGAGTTTGACTTGAGCCAAATGCATGGCTGCTTTGGTAGGCGCGTGGATCATTTCTGCCACAGCTTCTGCCTGAGAGAGGTCCATGCGTCCGTTCATGAAGGCGCGGTAGGTAAACTCGCCGCGTTCAGCAAGGCGGACACCTTTGTGTAGGATCTCATCCAGCACGGCGGATAGGACGGCCCGACCTCCATGACAGTTGATTTCTACGATGTCTTCACCTGTGTATGAATTGGGTCCGGGCATGAATGCACATAAGACGTCATCCAGTTCATTACCGTTTGCATCAAGCAAGTGACCATAATGAAGGTGATAGGGGATAAAATCCGTGAAGCGTTGGTTTGCGGCTCGGAATAGCGCATTGGCAACGCTTCGGCATTGGCTGCCACTGATACGGATGATGCCCACACCGCCGTCTCCGGGGGGGGTGGCAATAGCGGCAATGGTGTCGTTGGCGAGTCGTGGATCAAGCATGAGGGTGGTTATAGGCCTTTTTTGCGAAAGGCAAAAGAGAAAAGGGCCGCTTTTAAAAGCGGCCCTTTTGAGTTCGTTGTATCTTCGTAACCCAAGATCTTTAGTCGCGTGCGCGGCTTCCGTTCTTGCGGCTCTTCGGTACGATCAGGACGCGTTTCATGGGACCGTCACCCTTGGAGCGGGTGAAGACAGTCTCGTTTTCCTGAAGCGCGAGATGGACCACTCGGCGATGATAGGAAGACAAGGGCTTGGTGGACTGGGTGCGACCCAGGTTGCCAGCTTTTTCTGCCAGATGACATGCAATCTGACGGAGTTTGTCGTCCTGACGTTCGCGGTAGTCACCTGTGTCCACCTGAATGCGGACAGAGGCTTCCATTTTGCGAGAGACGAGGCGATTGACCAGATACTGGATGGAAGAGAGGGTTTGTCCCTCGCGACCGATGATCAGACCGGAATTTTCATCGTCGTCAATGAAGACTTTGACCCGGTCGGATTCAATGGTGACCTGGATGGTCGTTTCGCCGACAATGGGGTCGAGTAGCTTGACCATGACTTCCATGACAGCGGCTTCGAGCACTGTTGGATCGAAGTCGGCCATATTGGCGCGCGGACGTTCTTCGCGTTGCTCACGAGGTTCACGAGGTTTGCGTTCACGAGGCCTGCGGTCACGTTGAGGTCTGTCTTCACGGGGGGAAGCCTGTTTGGGCTTGCGTTCGCGAGGTTTGCGTGCAGGCCGAGGAGCTTCCTCGGAAGGAACCACGTTTCCGTTAATGTCGTTGTAGACTTCTTCTACAATGAGGTTGCCGTTCGGTTCCTCAGATGTTTCTACAACAGGCTTTGGTTTTGGCTTGGGTTTCGCCTTGGGTTGTGCCTTAGGTTTGGGCGCAACGTTAGGCTTTGTTTCGCGTGTGGGTTTGGCCGGCTTCTCTTCGGTGTTGAGAATGTCTGTGGCATTAACCTGAGCGCGAGGGCGGGCATGTACCTTGGCTTTCTTGACACCCATGATGCCGAAGATGCCGCTGGAACCGCCAGCCAGGATTTCGATTTCCAGCCGTTCCCGCTTGAGATTAAAGTAATCGCAAGCAGACTCTATGGCGTCGTCCAGATCCTTGCCCTGGAATTCTTTAAAGTCACTCATTGTGTGTATCCTTCTCAGCCGGGGAAAAAGCCCCCGGAGGCGATGTTAAGCGTCCAGAGTTGCCTTCTTGGTGGATCGGGCGATCATAAGCTGCTGTCCGATGGACAGGAGGTTGTTGAACAACCAGTAAACAACCAGACCTGAAGGGAACTGCAGGAACATGAAGGTGAAGATGAGCGGCATGAACAGCATGATTTTTTGCTGAGTCGGGTCACCGGCACTGGGTGTCATCTTCTGCTGCAGGAACATGGACGCACCCATGATAATGGGTGTGATGTAATACGGGTCCTTGGCGGACAGGTCAGCTAACCATGGCAGGTCGGTAAAAGGCACATGCGCGATAAAGGGTGCGTGCCTGAGTTCGACTGCGCCGAGCAGAGCCTTGTACAGACCGAAGAAAACCGGGATTTGTACGACCATGGGCAGACAACCACCCATTGGATTAACCTTGTACGTTTTATACAGGGCCATGGTTTCCTGGTTGAGACGCTGCTTGTCGTCGCCGTATTTTTCGCGGAGCTTTTGGACCATGGGTTGCAGTTTCTTCATCTGCTCCATGGAACCGTAACTCTTCTGGGACAGAGGCCAGAAGATCAGCTTGATGATAATAGTCAGAATGATGATGGCAACACCGTAGTTACCGATGTAGCCGTAGAAGAAGTTCAGACCGATGAGAAGCGGTTTTGCCAGAACATCGAACCAACCGAAGTTGACGGCATCGGCAAGTTCATTAGGCATCTTGGCGAGCATTTCGCGGTCGGTGGAGCCGATGAAATAGGACGCTTTCAGTGTCTTGGCCACGTTGGGCATGAAAGTGGCCTTGTCAGTGACAGCCATACGGAAGACGTCATCCTGAACGCCTGCGGACAGGGAGGTGTTCTCAGAGCCGGGCAGGACTGCAAACAGGAAGTAGTTGGATTCAATGGCACCCCATTTGAGGTCGCCAGGAGCGGACAGGCCTTTTTCTTTGAGGTCGTCGCGGTCATCCAGTTCTTCGCGGCCATCCTTGGTCAGGTAAGCCACTTTGGTCGGATTGTAACGATCATCCTCGGCGGACATGGATTTGGCCGCTGCTGTGTAGGAGAGAGAACCTTCGACACCGGTAGCTGTCAGATTGGTAATCGTGGTAGATTCTTCAATGAGATAGGTATCTGGGTAGAATGTCAGTATGCGTTCGATACGGAAACCGCCGGACTGGCCGGTAAAGGTCAGCGTCTTGGCTTCGTCGGTGGCGCCGATTGTCACATCATTCCCAGAGAAGGACCACTCGCCGCGTTTCCATGTATGATACTCTTTGTCGTTTTTGGTCAGGATCAGACCGAGAGGACCTTTGGCAAAAGCCTTGCGTCCGATGAGATCGACATTCGGAGAATCCGGTTCAATAGTATCTTTATAGTTTTTGAGAATGAATTGTTCGACGATACCACCCTGAGAATTGAAAACGGCGGTGTAAAGCG
This sequence comes from Pseudodesulfovibrio nedwellii, assembly GCF_027923765.1. Lineage (NCBI taxonomy): Bacteria > Pseudomonadati > Thermodesulfobacteriota > Desulfovibrionia > Desulfovibrionales > Desulfovibrionaceae > Pseudodesulfovibrio > Pseudodesulfovibrio nedwellii. Next base: position 3,548,579 of record NZ_AP026709.1, read on the forward strand.
GAGTATCCACCGTAACCTTGGTTCCGGTGGTGGGGATGAAATCTGTGGCAGGTGCAGCCTCGGTGGCGGCAGGTTCAGCCTGCTGGGTCAGCGAAGCTGTTTTCTGTTCGGCCTCGGCGGCCTTTTGGGCCATAGTGGCCTGTTCTTCTGCTGAGGGTCCGGTGAAATACTGCCAGCCGAAGATGACGATAAAACTCAGGACCAGGGCAATCACTAAACGGATTTGCTCCTTCTTCTCCATGGGATGATTCTCGCTTTGGTTTTGAAATCTGGCCAAACGGCCGGGACGGGGTCAAAGCCCCCGCTGCAAAAAGGTTGGCAACGAAGGAGACGCCAAAGCGTGAGAAGACCCCCTTTAAATGCGCCGTGCAGAGTAACAGCTTCTTGGGCGTACTCTGAGCACGTCGGATAGAACCTGCATGCCTGTGGCAGCAAGGGGGAGATGAGCTTTTGGTATAACCAAATGAGCGCTAGAAATATTGAGCGCATCATTTCCTCTCTATGAGGCCACCATTTTCGTACGTAAACGTTCAAAAATGGGGGTGAACTCTTCTATGGTGAGAGCGAGTGTCAGCTGCTTGGCCTCAAGGTTCCGCTTGGGAACTACGACAATATCCAGAGGCAATTCAAAATCAAATTGATGCAGTCTGAAATACTCGCGCACCACCCTCTTAATACGGTTTCGCGCTACTGCATGCCCCATCTTTTTACTGACGGTGAGCCCGAGGCGAAGACCGCCATGAGGCTCACCTCGTTTGAGAATGAACAGGATGAAGCTTTTTGTATATTGCTTCTTGCCCTGTTCATAACAAACTGTGAATTCAGGGCTTTTGAGCAGTCGGCGCTCCTTGTTCCAAGCTAGACGGCTAATCTCTTACGCCCTTTGGCGCGGCGGCGACGAAGAACGGCGCGACCGTTTTTGGTGCGGGAGCGCACCAGGAAACCGTGGGTTCTTTTACGACGGCATTTGCTGGGCTGGTAAGTACGTTTCATATCTATATTCTCCTAAAGAGTGAAAAATTGCTGAAAGTCGTGTTGAACGGAAGCATATAACCGCTGCTCGGGTGGCAGTCAAGATCAAATTTTGATCCATGTACCGGCCACCGCTTTCGACTGACCGGGAATTCTGCTACAGGTTTTCTCAACGGAAGGCGAGTAAAAAATTCTCATTTTTTGAATCGTCACATATATTCATTATAATAGCACGGAGAGTTTTTATGGATAAACCGATAGAAAATTTTTGGGATATTAATCTTAGGGAATTGAAGCAGCGGTTGACCAAGAATGGATTTGATGTCTATTTGGCGGACTCGGCAGACTCTGCCAAAAGTATTGTCACCGATGAAATCCTGCCTCAGCTTAAGCCTCAAACCGTATCCTGGGGTGGTTCGTTAACTTTGGCTGCCACTGGACTGCATGAATTTTTACGGGATAGTGACGAGTATGAGTCGTTGGATACTTGGGATAAGTCCCTGTCCAATGAGGACAAAAATGAACGCCGTCGGCAGGCACTGCTGGTTGATTGTTTCTTTTGCGGGACCAATGCCATCACCGAAGATGGGCATCTCGTGAATCTGGATATGATTGGCAACAGGACAGGAGCCATTACTTTCGGTCCTAAAAATGTGGTCATTTTGGTCAGTCGGAATAAACTTGTTCCAGATCTTCAGCGGGCCATGGACCGGATCAAGGAATATGTCGCTCCGGTTAACACCATGCGGCTGGATATGAAGACTCCGTGCGTCAAGGCTGGATACTGTATGGATTGTGATTCTCCTCAACGTATTTGTAATGTATGGACTATTACTGAAAAATCTTTTCCCAAGGGACGAATCAAGGTTGTTTTGATTAATGATGATCTCGGTTTCTAAAAAAGTGTGGATAATGTGTTCGTAACCCTGTTCCTTTACTGTTCCAAATTAGGAACAGTCGTCGGGAGTCGTTGGTAATGGCGGGTCGTCATCTTTCCACAGATCGTATTTATCGTAACCTTGTCCAGCCACATTCTGGTGAGGTGCGTTTTCAGGTTGCTATGGAACAGACAGATCTGCTTGTTGTTGCAGAGTGTGATTTGCAGGAGGACATTGCAGCTTTTGTCAGGAAGGTTCGCGGAGATCTGAAGAATTGGATCATGTTTCATCCAGAGTTCGCGGAGAGCCTTGTGCCGATATCAGTCTCGGAAGATGCGCCTGATATCATTCGGGACATGGCGCAAGCCAGTGCTGTATGCGGTGTCGGCCCCATGGCTGCTGTGGCTGGCGCAATCGCTCAGGCTGTTGGAGACGCATTTGTTGGTCGTAGTCCAAATCTTCTTGTGGAAAATGGTGGTGATACGTACATGCACTCTACGCGTGAGCGTGTGGTGGCTTTGTTATCCGAGCCTGAATCCGGGGCTTCCATCGGGTTGCGGCTTGAGGCGGGCGGATTTCCGACAGCGATTTGTGCTTCTAGCGGCACCATCGGTCATTCCTTGAGCCTGGGGTTGGGGGATCTAGTGGCTGTACGTGCACGTGATGCCCGGTTTGCAGATGCCGCAGCCACGGCCTTGTGCAATGAATTACGGTCAGAGGATGATATGGATCGTGTGCTTAAACGTGCCAAGCAGTTTGCAGAGTATGGTTTGGAGGGCGTATTTGCCCAATATGATCAGAAGGTTGCTGCCTGGGGTGACCTCGAATTGGTGGCGTTGGATTAACGAAGCAATTTGCCGTAAATCCAAAGATCAGTGGTCTTGTCCCATTTTTTGACTACGCCTTTGCGGACGCCTTCCTTGATGAAGCCATTCTTGGTCAGTACACGCTCCGAGGCTGGGTTCCAGCCATATCCCGTAGCCGACAGTTGTTCAATGTCGGTTTCGTCGTGCATGTATGTCACGAGAGCACCAAGAATTTCAGTAGCGATTCCCTGCCCCCAGTATTCCACACCAAGCCAATAGCCGATGACGGCGGTGTGGCTTTGGACGTCTGTTCCGCGAATAGCTCCACATCCACCGACGAGAGTGCCGTCAAGCAGGACGGCGAATTGCCATGTCCCGTTCCCGGTGTCGGTGGTGTTGAACATAATAAAACGTTGCGCGGCCTGGCTGTCGAACGGGTAGGGGAACTTGTATGAGGTGTTCCAGGAAATATCTCGGGTATTTGCAATGGATGAGAGGCGTGAGGCGTCGTCCATGCACCATGAACGGAGAGTGCACCGTTGCGTGTGCACTGTAATGTCGGAAAAGTTAGGCATGATGTGGCCGTTTGGTTATTCCTTTTTTTGCATGACCGCGTGGAGCATTTCTCGTTCGCGGATGCGAATGATGCGGTTGTCGTTAGCGTCACGACCGAGAATAAGCAACCCTTGATCTGCAAGCCCATGGATGTATTGTTCGATTTTTTCCGTGGTGGTCACGAAGGTGTCGGCAAAGGTTTTGATCGTGGGGTTGTATTTTAATTCCATCTTTCCACAAGTCGAGAACAGGTCGAAGATGCGAACGATGCCGAGGCCGATGGAGGGGACTTTCATGGCCTTGCGGGTGGTGGTTTTGAGGCGACTGACCAGAACAGTGATTATCGAGGCGATCACTTTGGGTGAATCGTGCATGAATTCATCCAGATCATCCTTTGTCACCACAACAACTTTGGAGTCTTCAAGGGCGATGGCTGTGGCTGTGCGCACTCCATCATCAAGGAAGAGGGCCATTTCACCGAAAATCGAGATGGGGTTGAGAATTGCGAAAACTTTTTTGTGACTTTCTATTATGCCGGAAATTTCGATTTTGCCTTCAGTTAGAATATAGGCCGCATCTCCTTTGCTTCCTTCATTGAAGACTGCGTTATGCTTGAGCACATTGCGCATCAGGTAATTCCCTCGGGAAACCTGCTTCATTTGGACTGTCTGTTGTGCGATGATGGACACGGAATTGCTCCTCTTTCAATGGCGTTACGTCTTTTTTTTTAGGCTTTTGGTGTTAGGCGTGACAGTTACTCTTTAACGATCGAGTTGCGCCCGGACTCTTTGGCCCTGTAAAGAGCGGCGTCCGCACGTTTGAGAATTCTGGCAACAGTATCATTTTCTTGAATGGAAGCAACGCCTATGCTGACCGTGACGATTAATTTTGCTTCTTCTGTGGGGATAGGCTTGTTGGCCGCAATGGAACGGATGCGTTCCGCTACTTCCATAGCCCGCTCCTCATTTGTCTCAACAAGGATGGCGGCGAATTCTTCACCGCCCAGACGTGCGAAGATATCGCTTTGTCGCAGGTCGGCTCGACAACGTAGGGCAAAGGTGCGCAAGACTTCATCGCCGATAGCATGGCCGTAAGTGTCATTGACTCGTTTGAAATGATCGAGGTCAAACATGAGCACAGCCATGGAGCGATTAAAACGTTGCGTTCTGACAATTTCGTCCCGTGCGATTTGGAAAAAAGCGTGACGGTTGTATGCCCCGGTGAGTTGGTCTCGGGTGGCCATCCGTTCAAGCTTGGCCTCCAAACGACGTTTTTCGGTTACGTCGAGGACAATGGAGTAGTGCAGTTGACGGTTGGCCAGAGATACCGGCCCGGTGAAGACTTCGACGTGACGTTTGGTGCCGTCTTTGAGTGTGTGGCAATGCTTGAAGTAGTTTCGTCGTTCTGTGGTCGCCTTCTGGAGTTCGTTGAACATTTCCTTGTCCGACATGCAGTCCAGGTCGCGGATGGACATGGAGGTCAGTTCTTCATTGGAATATCCATAGTATTGGCAAGCCGCAGGGTTGACGAATTGGATGTTTGAATCCAAGGGGTCATGAAGCAGCATGACCGCTTTGTTGTCTTCAAAAAAAGCTCGATGCAGTTCATCTCGTTCTTTCAATGCCTTTCGAGCTTCCATCTGTGCTGTAACGTCTTGAAGAACACCGTTGAAGGAGTCGTCGGGGTTAATTCTGCCACTCATTTCGACCCAGATGATAGTTCCGTCTTTGCGGAGCAGTCTGGTTTGGAAATTGGAGATCTCCCCTGTGGTGTTGAGTTCAGTCCAGAGTTTTTCTCGATCTGTAATGTCGGCATAATGCAAGTTGGCATTTTCACCGTTCATTTCTTCGACGGATGCGTATCCCATGATTTCTGCGATAGTCTTATTGGCTTCTTTGATAGTGCCGTCAGGACGGACTTGATAAATGCCGACTAGCGCGTTGTCGAAAAGTTGGCGATATCGTTGTTTACTGTCGGCCAAGGCCGCTTCTTTTTGTGAGACATGTCGTATTAATGAATTGTGCGCTGAAATTACTTCGCCGATTTCATCGTTACTTTGCCATGATACCTGAGCCCATTGGCCGGTCCCTTCAGTGGCTCGGATAGCGTGCAGTAACTTTTTGAGCGGGGTGCCGATGGTGGAGTGGTAAGCATATATGCCCGCAATGGTGAAGACGAGAATACTCAGAAAGAAACGTATGGCCTGTCCTGTGATATATTGGCGGAACTGTTTGTCCGCGTCGGCGTAAGAGTAATAGACTTCCAATCTGCCGAGATCAATGCGGCTCCCATCCGGTTGTTGTTTGTATATTTCTTGTTCAATAGTCAGGATCTCGGGATCTTCTTCGGGAAGCACTCCGTATGTAAGGAAGCTGCTGTCCTTCTGGTCGAACAGTTGCGCACCCATCATAGCCGGATTACTGGTAATAGTTCCAAGAGCACTGACCAACTCTTCAGTTTGAAAATTCCACATGAGATCGTCAAGGATTCGACTGAGGGAAGTGGCGAAGACCTCAACGTCGGTATCGATTTCATTTCTGATGTCATGCTGGGTCGTGTATCCGAAGAACAACATTATAAGAAGGGCAGCCGTAAGAAGAGGAGGAAGCGTTCGCGCTAGAAATTTGATGAAGAGTGAGTTGGAATAAGAGGACATAGCGGCCTTACCGTCGTTTGTCTTGGACACTACGCACTTTGTTGGTGAGACCGTTGCTGCGTCCTTTTTTGCAGTCGGCTTTGAAGTTCAGAAAAATACGGTCAGAATCATCTTTGATTTCTTGATAACAGGCATCGACAACCGCCATGACCTCTTCCCATTCTCCTTCAATGGATGTACCCATGGGGCCGAGTTGGTATGACAGCCCGGATTGCTCAATGATGTTAAGCGCTCGTGCTACATATGGACTCAGGCTTTTGTCCCCTTTGTCCATGGGAAAAATGGAAAAATCGATGATGACGCTCATGAAAATCCTTGAAAGTAAAAGTGAAATTTTAAAATTATCAACAGTACTATAGTCTAGGTTCGTGGAGGTGTCCAAGTCAATTATATTTGGAACAACTGTGTTACGGAAAAAGAGATTTGAAACATGGATAAGTCTGTGTGAACGGTTGTGAATTGTTGCACTTATGTCCATTGAGAATATGGGATAAATTGGCTTGCTGTCGGGGTTTTGAGGCTGTTTTTGACTCTCAAAAAGAGTGCTGTCAGAGCATGTAGCGTGCCGATTCGCTTGAAAGTTTTTTACAGTTCCCTATTGATTTTGTTTGTAAACCGCGCTACGAGATTGTTAATTAATTTTTCCGGGGGGTTATAGCACGAACTCGGGAAAAGAGTGTTAAAAGTGCTACGTTTATTGAAAGCGTAGCATAAAAGATGGTTTAGGTCCGAGTTCGGGCGTGTGCCCGACGGTTATGCAAAGAGGATAACGGTGTTCTCACGTCATAACAGACTCATTTTATTACGGAGGTGTTCTATGAAATTTTCCGTAGGTCATGGCAAGGAAGGAGCCGTGGAACGGCTGGAAAAACGCGGTGTCTCTCGCCGTGATTTCATGAAGTTCTGCGGAACCGTGGCCGCAGTGATGGGCATGGGTCCGGCTTTCGCTCCGAAAGTCGCCGAAGCTCTCACAAGTGACAACAGGCCCGACGTCGTTTGGCTGCACAATGCTGAATGTACTGGTTGTTCCGAATCCATTCTGAGGACTGTCGAGCCTTATGTCGATGCCCTTATTCTGGACTACATCTCGCTGAACTACCATGAGACTCTCATGGCAGCAGCGGGCCACGCAGCTGAAAAAGCTCTGTGGGATACCGTCGCTGGCGGCAACTTTGTTGCAGTCATCGAAGGTGGCGTTCCCACCGCTCCGGCTGGAACAGCCATGGAGCCTGGTGCACACGGTAAGGTTGGCGGGCATACAATGCTCGAAAACACTACCAAGGTCGTTGAGGCCGCTGCCGCTACCATTACATACGGTACCTGTGCCGCCTACGGTGGCGTACAGAAAGCCGCTCCGAATCCGACTGCCGCAAAGGGCGTTGGTGAACTGTTCCCCGGTAAGGCCATCATTAACGTGCCTGGCTGTCCGCCGAACCCGTTCTCCCTGGTTGGTACAATCGTGCATTTCCTGACCAAGGGCATCCCGGAACTCGACGATGTCGGCCGTCCGGTACCCTTCTACGGTGAAACCGTGCATGATAACTGCCCCAGGCAGGAGTTCTTTGATAATGACCAGTTTGCACCTTCCTTCGGTTCCGAGGAAGCTCGCAAGGGCTGGTGTCTGCGTAAGCTCGGTTGTCGCGGTCCTGAGACCTACAACAACTGCGCTACAGTCAAGTTCAATCAGTATAACTGGCCTGTCCAGGCTGGCCACCCCTGCATCGGCTGTTCTCAGCCTGATTTCTGGGATGGTGCTGACTGGGATGGCGAAACTCACATGTACGCCGACCTCACCGAACTGTAAGTTCTGTGCGGCGTAACGTTTCGCTTAACTAAAGCAGACAAGTTAGAATTCTTAAGGAGGATACAATATGTCTGGTTGCTCCCCTAAAGCCGCCCCGATGGCGCACGGGAAACACGATGTCGTAGTTGACCCGGTCACTAGGATCGAAGGTCACCTTCGCGTTGAAGCCGTGGTCGAAGACGGCAAAATCGTAGACGTCCGCAGCAGCTCCCAGCTGTTCCGCGGTCTGGAGATCATCCTGAAAGGCCGTGATCCCCGCGATGCCCAGCACTTCACCCAGCGTTCTTGCGGTGTCTGCACTTACGTGCATGCACTCGCATCCATCCGCTGTGTTGACAACGCCGTTGGCGTTGATAAAGAACTGCCCCACAATGCTACTATCATCCGTAACTTGGTGATGGCTGCGCAGTTCATGCATGATCATATCGTGCATTTCTATCATCTGCATGCTCTTGACTTCGTCGATGTAACAGGTTGCCTGTCCGCCGACGTAGACAAGACCGCAGAAATCGCAGTTGCCGTTTCCAAGACTGTCCGTCAGGATCCGAAGATCGTTTCCAGCAAGGAAGACCTTCAGAAGACCAAGGACACCGTTAAGGGCATCGTCGACTCCGGTCGTCTCGGCATCTTCACCAACGCTTACTTCCTCGGTGGCCATCCGGCTTACGTCCTGCCGCCCGAAGTTAACCTGTTGGCTACCAATCACTATCTGAATGCTCTGCACCTGCAGGTCAAGGCCGCTCGTGCCATGGCTGTCTTTGGTGCAAAGAACCCGCATACCCAGTTTACTGTCATGGGCGGCGTGACCTGCTACGAAGGTCTCACCGACAAGTACATCAATGACTTCCTGGCTCTGTACTCTGACATCATGGACTTCATCCTTGATTGTTACATCCCTGACCTCATTGCTGTCGCCAGCTACTACAAAGACTGGGCTTCTATTGGTGGTACTACCAACTTCATGAGCTTCGGCGAATATCCCGCACAGGGCGGCGAAGCCGATCTGAACTCCCGCTATGTCAAGCCGGGCGTTATCATGAACCGTGACTTCACCAACGTGCAGGACTTTGATCCTTCCATGATCGAAGAACACGTCAAGCACTCCTGGTATAAGGAAGATTCTCCGAAGCATCCTTATGCAGGTGTCACTGATCCCATGTACACAAGCCTGGACGACAAGACCAAGTACTCCTGGATGAAGGCTCCTCGCTACAACGGCAAAGCCGTTGAGGTTGGCCCCCTGGCTACTTGCCTCGTTAACTACGGTAAAGGTCAGCCCGAATTCGTCAAGTACACCAACTTCGTACTTGAAAAACTCGGCGTGGGCGCAGAAGCTCTGTTCTCCACTCTCGGTCGTACCGGCGCTCGCGGCATTGAATGCCTCGTAACCGCCCTCAAGACTGGTGATTGGGTCAACGACCTGAAAGAAAACGTTGCCAAGGGCAATATCGACATCTGCAAGGATTGGGATATGCCCGCCGAAGCACAGGGTGTCGGTTACGTCAACGCTCCTCGTGGTGCTCTGAGCCATTGGATGAGCATTAAAGACAGCAAGATCGACAACTTCCAGCTCGTGGTTCCGTCCACCTGGAACCTCGGCCCCCGCTGTGACAATGACATTCCTGGTCCGACTGAAGAAGCTCTGCTGGACAACACACCGATCGCCGATCCGGAACGCCCGGTCGAGATCCTGCGTACCGTCCACTCCTATGACCCCTGCATCGCCTGTGGCGTGCATGTCATTGACAACAAGACCGGTAACGTCAAGAAGTTCCGTATCCTGTAGTCTCTACAGATTCGAACGCACTTATAAGAGAGTTCGGCTTAGGCCGGGCTCTCTTTTTGTCGTATGAATTTCATTTCTGCAATGATGTGAGTGCGTCGAAGAAAGGGACACTTGTAGTGGTGATTCTGATTGGGAGCGTGGTAGGAATTGACCGGCCGGATAAGCTGGGATACGAATTTGGGGCAGAGGGTAGAATCTTATGAGCCGTAGAATGAAAAATGCTTTGCGTTACGTTAAAGCTGCGCCCTGGCCATATATGACCGGGGTGACATCATTACTGTTGGCCATTGGCCTCAAATGGGCAGGGATTATTCATTGGACAACTGGCGATTTCCCGCAGGCCGCTGTTTTTGGCTGGTGGGGAGTGTGCTGGTTGGTGGTTGCAGTATTCGCTTTGGCCGATGGTGTCTCTCGCCATAGGGAATACAAGCGTATCAAGGGGATGTTGCTTAAATACGGTTTTAGCGAACGTATATTGGAACCATTGGCGCGTTCTCGATGCCAGCGGGATGCCGCACTTCACGCCGCTCGTGAGTCTGGACATTACGAACGTGCGAGAGACTATTTTCGTCAGCTTGGCTATCGTTGGTACCACATTCTGCCCGATACTGTCGTTCGTAATCCATTTTCTTTTATCAGCCCGACTTTTCTCCGTACTTCTTTCATGCCCGGCAAAAAAGCTCGGGTATAACTGTCATCATATTCATCGGGATTTATCATGGGATATTTTTGGTTGGCTATTGCCATTGTTTCCGAAGTTACCGCAACATTATTTCTTCCAGCGTGCAAAGGATTTACTCGGGTGTGGCCGAGCCTTGCCTGTGCCACGAGCTACGGGTTGTCTTTCTATTTTCTAAGTTTGGTGCTCAACTCGGTTCCTGTCGGCGTCACATACGCCATCTGGTCTGGTGCTGGCATTGTTCTCGTCGGTATTCTTGGAGCATATTTTTACAAGCAGATCCCTGATGTTCCAGCAATGATTGGTATGGGGCTGATTATTGCTGGTGTAGCAGTTATGAATTTGTTTTCGAAAACAATAAGTCATTAGATAAAAGTGTGAACAATAAAAAAGCCCGGACCATTTATGGTCCGGGCTTTTTCGTGTGGTATAATTCGTCGGTTTACAGCATGTCGTGCTGATATTTTTCGCCACCCATAAGCTCTACCATGTCACGCAGGATTTTTAATGTTTCCTGCGCCTCTTTGGGATCGAGCTTGCGCAGGGCAAAGCCAGCGTGAATGATGATGTAATCACCAATGGTCACTTTTTCGTCCATTAACATGATGGAAGCCTGGACAGTGGTGTTGCCTTCACCCACTTTGCAGGTGGCAACACCGTCAGATATTTCAAGAATTTCGGCTGGTATCGCGAGGCACATAGATTTTCTCCGTTGCAGGGTTCGTCATGGAACGGGACGTATATGTCCCACCGGCTTTTTTTACTTCTTGCAGGACTGCATCAATCACTTCGGGGAGCTTGGTTTCAAGCTCTGGTGACAACGCAGCAGACATGTCTTTGAAGTTAAACGGTTCAATGCCGTAAAGGATGACGTCATCCGGTGTTTCCCCCATGATACTGCAATTCGCTAACGTGTCGAGCAAGTCAGTCTGGTGCATGGAGTTCTTGAAGGCACATGCCTTGTTCAGATTTTCGCCGAGTAGGCGGAAAACTTCACCGGGCTTGCCGTCATTCAGGACGATGTCAACGATGATCAGATAGTCTGAATCCATGATCGGACCCATGAGCCGCAGTCCCAAGGTGCCACCGTCCATGACGGTAACATTGGGGGAAAACTCATACTTCTGTTCAAGTTCCTCAGCAATCCGAACGCCGAAACCTTCATCCGTGTACAGGACATTTCCGACGCCCAGAATGAGAATTTGTTTGTCATTTTTAGGCATGTTTTTCATTTAGTCGACCATATCGATTTTGGCAACACCTAATATGCTTCGACAGGGAAAGTCTGGTGAATTTTATCGTAAAAAAAAGCAGATCCCGGCTTTATGCTGGAACCTGCCAAGTGGGAAAAATGTGAAGTTTTAGCTTCGAGTGGCGTAGTAAAATGTTTTCACGACAGATCCGGGGGAGACCTGAGAACTTTCCACGTTCACTATGCGACCACCCGCCAGTTCGACGACCCGTGTGACCGCTTCGATCGGGATAGCGTGACTTTCACTCCTCGGCCTTTTGGTAGAAGATATTCCGGTTTGAGAAGCGGACTTTTTTACAGGTTGAGGTGTTACTTCTACGGAAAGAGTAATTAAGTCATTGATGGAATCAGTGAGTGGGATGTTGAAATAATTGGTCGGATTCAGGACCAGTTCATAGGTGTCGGGTGTCGGTGGCGATGCAGCTTTGTATTCAAATTCAAGAGATTTTCCCGGTTCGATAAGCGTGGCCGGGACATTGGTATAGCCGTGCATCTGTATCATTTCACCAGTGTTCTGGTTAGCCCAGTGATGCCAAATTCTGGCCGGAGCATTAGTTGTTTTGTTTACACCAATGGGATGGTTGCCAGTGTTGGTTACGCGCACTGGAATTGATACCAGACCCATGTGTTCCATGGCGATTTTGTTGACAGTGCTATCGAGCGAGCAGGCGATGCCTTCAGCCGGATAGGCGTGTGTGGCTGAGGCACTCGGGCAGTGGAAACAGGCGAGGCCCTCAGGACGAAGGATGCGGATAAATTCGGCAATGTATCTGAGCGCTACCTGAGGGTGTATGTGTTGTAATACATGTTCCGTGTATATAAGGTCGTAGCTTTCATCAGGAAAGACTCGCAGGTCATCTGTTTCATTGAGTCGATACACACAGTGTTTGCCGTGTTTGTTGAGTTGTTTGGCCTGTTTGATCATGGATGGGGCAATATCGACCCCCACACAGCAGTCAAAATGTGCGCAAAGGGCTTGTGTCAATCTTCCAACACCACAGCCGAAGTCCAGAGCGGTCAGGCGGCGTTTGGGGAGCCCGTTGTTTTCCATCCAGGTCGAAAGATGGGTGATGCATTGGATGCCTGTTCTGAAAAAATCTCTTTCATCCCACTGGTTATGTTTTTTTTCTGGTGTGGAATAAATAGACCACATAGCGTCTTCTTCACCGAAAGTATTCCAGTTTTCTTGCAATTCTTTGAGGTACACGCCTGTGTCTCCTTATGGTTCCTGTCGTGTGAGAGTGTCTTGCTGCAAAAAATGCATGTACCATGCCAACAGTTTTGTGAATGGATACAAAAAAACCGTCCGATCTTCTGATCGGACGGTTTGGGTATTACGGGAGGAATTTTACTAGAGATTGTTCAGCAGGATATCGCCGAATTCTTGACAGCCGACCTGAGTGGCGCCGTTGATTTGAGCAGCGAGATCCACAGTGACTTTTTTGTCGGTTAATGCTGCTTCCACGGCTTTGTGAATGAGCGCGGCAGCTTCATGCCAACCGATGTGTTCGAGCATCATGGCACCGGACAGGATCAGGGAGCCGGGGTTGGCCATATCCTTGCCTGCGATAGTTGGAGCCGTGCCGTGAGTGGGTTCGAATAAAGCCAGATTATCGCCCATATTAACGCCGGGGGCAAGGCCGAGGCCTCCAACCTGTGCGGCTAGTGCGTCGGAAATGTAGTCGCCGTTAAGGTTGGTAGTAGCGAGTACCGAGTACTGTTCAGGGTACATGAGCGCATTCTGGAACATGGCGTCGGCAATGCGATCCTTGAGGATAACGCCGGCCCCTTTTTCGCCTTCGCGTATGATTTTGCCTGCGTATTCTTCGTCTGCCAATTCATACCCCCAAGCGCGGAAGCCGCCCTCGGTGTATTTCATGATGTTGCCTTTATGAACGAGGGTTACAGACGGTTTGCCTTCGGCAATGGCGTAATCAAGGGCTTTTTTGACGAGACGTTTGGAACCGGCAGGGGTGATGGGCTTGATGCCTATACCTGCGGTGGGGTCAATTTTGGCGCCGAATTCTTCCACCAGAAACTCGATTAACTTCTTGGCTTCCGGGGTGGCGGACTGGTATTCAATACCGGCGTAGACATCCTCGGTGTTTTCGCGGAAAACAACCATGTCAACCAGATCGGGCCGTTTGACAGGGGATTCGATTCCTTTGAAATATTTGATGGGTCGGATGCAGGCATAAAGGTCGAAGACCTGACGCATGGTAACGTTCAGACTGCGGAACCCTTCACCAACGGGAGTGTTGAGCGGGCCTTTCATGGCGAGGTCGGCCTTGGCGAGCGTTTCCATGGTGGCCTTGGGCAGGTGCTCTCCGGTTTCGGCGTAGGCTTTTTCGCCAGCCAGCAAGAGCTGCCAGTCGAGAGCTTTGTCCGAGCCGTAAGCTTTTGCCACGGCGGCGTCGAGAACCGGGCGACCAGCTTTCCATACTTCAGGGCCGATGCCGTCCCCTTCGATGTAATATATAGTTTTTGTTGCCAAAGGGAGCCTCCTTGTTCAAGGGCGTAGCGGGGTGAGCGCGAAATGCGGAAACGGACTATGACGTTTATTCGGTGAGATTGCAAGCAGCGTCCAATGTGTGGCGGAGGCGATTGTGAGAAAATTTTATAATAAATCCAATTGTTACAAGAGGTATGTGGTATGGTGCAGGCAAGTATGGAAATGGTGAAAGCTTTGCTCGATGGAAGCAGGAATGTGGTCGTGCTGACCGGAGCGGGGATTTCGGCTGAGAGTGGGGTCCCTACATTTCGAGGCCGTGAAGGATTGTGGAAGAACCACAGACCGGAAGATCTGGCAAGGGCTGACGCCTTTTTTCAGCATCCTGAATTGGTGTGGGAATTCTACAACTGGCGGCGTGAATTACTGAGTGAGTGTGTGCCCAATCCGGCTCATTTGGCACTTGCTGAGATGGAAAGACAAATACCGAATTTTCTTCTGATAACACAGAATGTCGATGGATTGCATGCGAAGGCCGGGAGCCGGAAGCTCATGGAGATGCATGGCAGTTTGTGGCAGGTGAAATGCACGGTGTGCACCCATGTTCACGAAGATAGATCGACGTTGCCGGAATTGCCAGAGTGTCCGGTGTGCGGCCATTTACTCAGGCCTGGTGTGGTCTGGTTCGGCGAACCCCTTGTGCCGGGGGTGCTGAAAGTCGCTATTGATCAAATCAGTAAGGCAGATGTCTTTTTGTCCATAGGAACATCAGGTCTGGTGCAACCGGCCGCGTCTTTCTATCAGTTGGCCAAGGACCATGGCGCTGTGACTGTGGAGATTAATCTGGAGCCGACACCGAACACCGGGTTGATGGATTTCGCTCTGCATGGAAAGGCGGGTAAGATTTTGCCTGAGTTAGTGGTAGGGATGTAAGATCCCCACCTGTTGAGTTAATCATAGAAGATGACTCGGTTACGTCCTTCATGTTTGGCGTCATACAGACTCTTGTCCGCTCTTTGGAGCAGTTCTTCCATATTGATTTTGTGTGATCCGGTTCCGGCAACGCCAATACTGATAGTGTAAAAAATATCGCCGTTATCGGTCGTTACTTTAGATGCGGCGATACGTCTGCGTAATCGTTCTGCCACGATAATAGCCCCACCAAGATCGGAATCAGGCAGCAGGATGGCAAATTCTTCGCCTCCAAGCCGGGTGAACAAGTCTTTGTCTCGGAGAATCATGCGACAGTCTCGGGCAAAAGTTCGCAGTACGGCATCACCTGCGTCATGACCGTATGTGTCATTGACCTTTTTGAAATGATCAAGGTCGATCATGAGCAAGGCACTTCCTGCCGTTTTCCTATTCTCGTTCTCCATAATGTTTTCGGCCAGTCGGTAAAATTCACTTCTGGAAAGTGCACCGGTCAGATCATCTGTTGTTGCCAATTGAATCAGACGTGCTTCTTCGGCTTTTTGTTTTGAAATATCATCAATGACCCAGAGAACGCCTTTGTTGAGGTCTATGGGGTTTTCTGTGTCCACGGCTTGCCCTGAAAGCGAGCACCAGATGGCAGTGTTGTCCTTCCTACGCAGGCGATATTCGATATGAATCTGTGCTCCTTCGGCTAAGGAAGAAAAATGTATATCGCCAAACTCATTGAAATTTTTTTCTGAAAGATGAAGTTCTCGAACATTAAGCCCACGCATGTCATCGGGTGAATCATAACCGAACATTTCAGCCATGGTTTGATTGACCCGTCGTACATATCGTCCCCCTTTGAGGAACATGAGGCCGACTTTGGTATTCGCGAAAATGATTTCCATTTCGTGCAAGGCTATTTGGAGATCTGCGTGGGTTGTTCTTCGGAAGGTGATGTCATGAAGGCTTGCTACACGATACCGTTTGTCTTTGAAAAAGACCGTTCTGCCACGGCCTTCAGCTGGAAAAGTCGTACCATCTTTTCGCTTGCCATAGACCATGTATGGTTCAGTGACATTGTTGTGTACGTTTTCGGCCACAATTGTGTGGTATTCTTTATCCATACAGTCCAAGAGATGGATTCCTGGTACTTCTTCAGGGGAGTACCCGAGAACTGTAGTAACTTCTTTGTTAGCCGCAACGCAGCGCAGGGAGTCATCAAAAACGCCGATGGCTTCAAATGCATTGTCTGCCAGCATTCGTTGTAATTCGAGCTGTTCTTCGAGTTCTTCTATACGTGCCAGGGCTTTTTGCAAATCCATTATTGTCCTTTTGCTGTGCGGTCCGTGGGAAAGGTTTATGACTTATCTTATGAGTGGGAATCAGGTGCGTCAACCCGGGTAGATTTTTATGCAGGTGCTTTTTGAAATTCTTTCAATATTATGATTAATGGGTTTCTTTCAGATATGGAAATTTTTGGCTGTATCAGCCTCCCAAGTGATTTTATCAAAAGGAATTACTCCTCCTCAATTACAGTGTCGAGACTCATAGTTTATCCCCGCAGGGCGGGCTTTCCTTGACTTTTTACGCCCAATCGTCGTAAACATTTTTTTATGAATACACCCATCTCATATACATACTTTTGTGAACGCGGGTGGCGTAACGTCAAGCGGCCTGATTCTTAGGCGCGTGTTGAAGTCTTTCCGTCATTCCGCAGGGGTGACGGTTTGCTTGTGCACGCAGTTTGAGAATCGGATGAAGCCGCTGGATGTGACGCCAGTGGTTTTTTTTATGAATCGATTGTCATCGAAATGATGCCGGAAAGCCCGTGCATCTTTGATACAGCTCTCAAAACTGTTTGGAGGAATTTTAAATGTTGAAAAAGATCTTTTTACCTCAGGATCAGATGCCGACTCAATGGTATAACCCTATGCCGGATCTGCCCACCCCCATGGCTCCGCCACTTAACCCGGAAACCATGGAACCCCTCACACCCGACATGCTGGCCCCGATTTTTCCGGATTCGCTTATCGCTCAGGAAATGAGTCAGGATCGGTTTATCGACATTCCCGAAGAAGTTTTGGACGTGTATAAGTTGTGGCGTCCCTCTCCGTTGGTACGGGCCGACAGGCTTGAAAAAGCCATCGGTGCCAAATGTAAAATTTACTACAAAGACGAGTCAGGCTCACCGGCAGGTTCTCATAAGCCCAACACCGCTGTTCCCCAAGCATATTACAACAAGTTGGAGGGTGTTGAACGCCTTGCCACCGAGACCGGCGCAGGCCAATGGGGTACGGCCCTGTCTTTTGCCTGTTCGCAGTTCGACATGGAATGCGTGGTTTATATGGTCAAGGTGAGCTACGAAATGAAGCCGTACCGTAAGATGCTTATCAACACTTACGGCGGTACGATTTTCGCTTCGCCTTCAGAAGAGACACGCACTGGCCGCGAGATGCTGGCAAAGGACCCGGATTGTAAGGGCAGTCTCGGCCTGGCTATTTCCGAGGCTGTTGAAGATGCTGCCACTCATGACAATACCAAGTACGCGCTTGGTTCCGTACTTAACCACGTACTTATTCATCAGACGATCACCGGTTTGGAGGTCAAAAAGCAGCTTGAAATGATCGACGAAAAGGTCACGCATCTCGTTGGTTGTGTGGGCGGCGGGTCCAACTTCGGTGGATTGGTGCTTCCGTTCCTGCCCGAAAAATTGGCTGGTGATCCGGTCAAGTTTATTCCGGTAGAACCCAAGGCATGTCCGACATTGACTCGTGGTGAATATCGTTATGATTTCGGCGATATGGCGCGACTGACTCCGCTTGTTAAAATGCATACGCTTGGGCACGACTTCATGCCTGCCCCCATCCATGCTGGCGGCTTGCGGTATCATGGCGATGCTCCCATTGTTTGTAATATAGTGGAAGAAGGGTTGACTGAACCTGTCGCTTATTTCCAGACCGAATGTTTTGAGGCGGCCAAGCTCTTCTTGGAGACTGAAGGTTTCTTGCCCGCCCCAGAGACTTCTCACGCGATCAAGGGAGCCATCGAAGTGGCCAAGACAGCCGGTCCTGATGATGTCGTGGTCTTTTTGTATTCCGGTCACGGCATGCTTGATTTGGCATCCTATGATGCCTTCAATCAGGGATTGCTCACCAATTTCGAATTGCCACAGCGGGATATCGAAGAAGCTCTCAAGGCCTGCCCGAAAATTGATTAGTTTATACTTTAAGGACACCAGCCCCGGAACAGTGATGTGCCGGGGCTTTTTGCATTGTATCTTGCCACGAAAGCGGTCACCTGATAGTTCTTTTTGAGCATTGAAGATCAAGGAGAAAATCATGAACATGCACTGGAAAAAGTATTGTTGCTTCGTAACGTTGTTGCTTGGAATGTTGGTCGCATTCGGTTGCAGCTCGCACGAGGAAGCTCCGACTATGGATCAGAAAACATTAGAAAGCGAACTGGTCAACAAAGTCTGGAATTTGAAGAATTTGTTTGCCAGGGATGTTGATACAGATGAACCTTTGACCCTGAAATTCAATGCCGATGGCACAGTAGAAGGATTTGGTGGCTGTAATTTGTTCAATGGGAAATATACTCTGACTGGCGATAGCTTGTCCTTTGGCCCCATGGCGACCACGCGTAAAGCGTGCGGAGCAGCTTTGGGGGAGCAGGAATATACGTATCTGACGTTTTTGGCTACGATCAGTAAGGTCAAGGTCGAAGATGATGAGTTGAAGTTATTCAGTGCTGATCAGTCCGAGCCTATGGTTTTCACCACGGGTACCGGTGGTTTGTTCTGGTAAATCGACAAGGAGTGTGCCGTGTACGGAATGAAAACAAAATTCGTTTTGGCTTTGATTGTTGTTGGCGTCTTGTCCATGGGATGCGCCAAACAGGAAGGCGGTGAAGATATTCTGATTCAACTGACCGACAAGGTTTGGGTTGCAGAGTATATTCTCGGTGTGCCTGTTATCGACATGACACATTCTTCCATTGAGTTCGGGAAAGACGGCACGGTGAGCGGCTTGGGTGGCTGTAATTCCTACCACGGTTCATATACCCTTGAGGGCAATGTGGTTTCTTTTGGTCCTATGGCGGCAACCATGCGTGCTTGCGTGGAAGCCATCAGTGATCAGGAAATGCGTTTTTTTCAATCGTTGGCGCAACCGCAGGCCGTGAAGTTTAAGAACGGCTTATTGCTGTTGATTGCGCAGGACGGTAAAATTTCCAAATTTGCTGTACAGGATTGATGATTTACCGTCTTGTCATAGCTTTTGTCCTATGCATGGTGATGGTCATGCCGAGCATGCAGCCATCGGCTATGGCCTTCAAGATGGTGCAGGATACCTCAGACCCTCACGAAGGACCGCGGCTTCTTGTTGTTCCGTTTGGATTCAAGACCGAAGCATCTGGTGCGGGGTTGGGCATTGGCGCAACGTATAGTGGCTGGCCGCAGAAACAGGCTATTGTAGGCGGTGCCGCGTGGAAAACATTTGATAAGACCGATGCCATTTATCTCAACCTGACAGATTTTCAACTCCCCTTTGCCAAACGTTTTTTTGTTATGGTTCACGGGTTCGATTCTTCCTATGACAATATGGTGTCCTATGCTTCCGGCTCTGGCGGGTCGGGAAACAGTTCTGGTGAAAAGGATTTTTACAAGGGACACGGTTGGGACCAATGGGTTGAGGGAGAGTTGACCTATGTTTTGCCATGGGGACCGTTTGGTGATGATCTTATTCATACCTATACGACGAACCGTGGCCTTCTGACCGAAGGCAGTGTGTACAAAGGGACCTATGATCCCTCTGAAAGTGGGCGCAGCTACTTCAAGATTAAGCCATATTATCGGCATCGCTGGTATCGGGAGTCGACTCCGAGCAACGGGAGTGTTGAGACTGGTGGAGTTAGGTTTACCCTTGAATACGATAACACCGACTTCACTTATGACCCGTCCGAAGGCAGCAAGACCATGCTTCGGCTGTATCAGGGCGTAGACACGGGTAAGAGTGATGCGTGGACCGGTGTTGAATTCGATTTCAGTAAATATTGGGAATTGGGTGAATCTTCCTGGTTCTCCAAACAGGTGTTGGCGTTCAATTTCTGGACTGTAGATACACCCAGTTGGAATGAGCGCGATAATGGTTCCGTTACAGGGGCTTCACCGTATTTCATGGGGGCAGCTCTGGGTGGGTACACCCGTCAGCGCGGCTATCCATTTTATCGTTTCCACGACAAGGCTGCCATCAACTACGCCGTTGAATACCGTGTCATGCCAAAGTGGAATCCGCTCGGGACTTTCAATTGGTTCAAATGGTGGGAAGTGGTTCCCTTTGCCGAAGTCGGCAGAGTGGCCCCGTACTGGAGCCCTCTCGAATTGCATGGTGACATGAAAGTGTCCGCCGGTGTCGGACTGCGTGTCATGATTCTTAATTCCGTTTTGCGGTTGGATATGGCCGGAAGCAGCGAAGGCGCCAACGTCTGGGCCATGATCAACCAGACGTTTTAGTTCAGCGTTTTTTTCAACCGTAGTATCCGTTCATAAGACTGTTCGATTCGTTGTTGCGAAATCGTGCCCTTGTTGACCATCTGTTTGATGGCGGCGTGGGCTTTTTTAACGATGTCCGGGTCGTAACTCAGGTTGTTGCCGAAGAGTAGGATATCAGCTCCGGCCTTGATGGCCAGTCGGATGGCCTCTTTCTGCCCGAATTGTTCGGTGACGGCTTTCATGTTCATGTCGTCAGTGATGACCACACCGTCATAGCCGAGGTCAGTACGCAGGATGCCGGTGATGATCTTGTGTGACAGGGTGGCAGGGTATTTCGGGTCAAGATTTGCGTTGAAAATGTGCGCGGTCATGATCATTGTGGGGATGCCCTTGGCGATCAGTTCCCGGTAAGGGATCAATTCGGCTTTGGTCCATGTGTTGGTGACGTCGGTCACGCCTTTGTGACTATCCGTGCCTGCCGACCCGTGGCCGGGGAAATGTTTGAGACAGGAAAGGATGCCGCTTCGTTTCAGTTCTCCGGCAAAGAGTTCGGCGCAGCGTGTCACTTTTTGCGGATCAGCAGAAAAGCTTCGTTTCATTGTGCCGATGGCAGGGGAATCCGGGTTGACGTTGACATCCACCACGGGCGCGAAGTCGAGGTTGAATCCATTGGCAGACAAAGTTGAGCCGACCATGTACCCCGAGGTGCGTACTTTGAATTCACCGGATGCACAGATGTTTTGTGCTGAAGGTGTCGTATGGAATCCATATTCCCTTTTGAGGCGTTGAACTTTTCCGCCTTCCTGATCCACGGAAACAAAGAGCGGGATGGAGGCGAAAGATTGGAGTTGCCGATTGAGTTTCGTGACCTGATCCGGGGTTTTGACGTTGCGCTCAGGCTTGCCAAGTTCCACGTCATAATCAAAGAGCACGACACCGCCGAGATGTCGGTCGCGGATATCCAGAACAATGGGACTGTTTTTATCCACGGAATACCCACGGAAACCGGCCATGAGCATCTGACCGATCATTGTGTCGAGGTCCGCGCTCTGGGCGACAGAGGGAAGCAGGGTGAGAATCAGGGACAGGAAAGCAAGGGACAAGCTTCGTAACATGGAATCTCCGGTGTGTGTTTTGGCGACCATAGATTGCGCACGCCGTCCGCGCAAGCGGGAAACCGGTTTGCGCGAGGCGATTTTTTCCCTACACTAAAGCCATGCATTCCTCTCCCGCCAATTCCGGTTTTCTTGGTCGTGTGTTTCGGCCTGTCTGGATTGATCTTGTTCCATTCATTCGTGGTGGGGATGTGACTTGCTTATCCCATAACGAAGCAAAGCTCTGGACATTGATTCTTGCGTCTCGGCATGTGCCGTATAGGCTTCGTCGATTGTCTGCATCGCAAGGCGGGGGATATACTGTACAGGTACAGGAATGGTTTGCGGACCGGGCAAAGGGTGAGATTCTGCTCTATTTTGAAGAGAACAAGCCGGATTGGCGAAATGTCACCTTTGTGGACTTACGACCTGTCAGTGGTTTGGAGCCGACTATGTACGCCTTGGCTCTGCTCGTGCTTTTTTATTGGGTGTACAATCGGACATTCCCCGGTTTGGGTTTGTATCCCGCTCTGTGGATCAAGTTGGGCAGTGCGGACGCTGGGGCTATACTTTCCGGCGAGTGGTGGCGGTTGGCAACTGCGTTGACTTTGCACGGCAGCGGTCCGCATGTGGCGGGTAATGCAATTATTGGCGGAGTGTTTATTTGGTTGGCCTCCCGTCGACTCGGTGCCGGATTGACCTGGCTTTTGACCTTTGGCGCAGGGATTCTAGGCAACCTGTTTAATTCCATGGCCCTTGGCGTCCATCATAATGCCATCGGGTTTTCTACAGCCACTTTTGGAGCTGCAGGACTGCTTGCGGCTATCTCTTCATTTTATATGGGTGACAAGCGGTACACTTCAGACAGGGCGCGCGTTCGGCGTGTGTGTGATTTCATTCGGTCTGCACTCATTCCGTTTGGTGCGGGGCTTGGGTTGCTTGCCATGCTCGGAGCCGGTGAAGAAACGGACCTCGGGGCCCATTTATTCGGTTTTTTGTCCGGCCTTGGTCTTGGTTTTTGTACAGGTTTTATGACGAGCTGGATTGGTTTGCCGAGTAGGGTGACGGATGGCTGGTTGTATGTGACGGCCCTTGTCGTGCCGGTGTTTGCCTGGGTATGGGCATGGGTGACATGAGTTCTTGGGTTGTGCTAGGGTTCCCCACGTCGACAGTATATAATTCAGGAGTCATAAGTGGTTGAGCCTGTTGTTCAAATAGAGGGACTGACCTATTCCATAGGTGGTGTTCCCATTCTCGAAGATGTTGCACTGAGCATTGAGCGTGGAGATTATCTAGCCGTGCTTGGGCCAAACGGGGGCGGCAAGTCCACCTTGCTTAAACTCATGATCGGTTTACTCAAGCCGGATTCCGGTTCGATCCGTATTTTGGGGGCGTCTCCCGGTGAAGCCGGAGGCCGTATCGGCTATCTTCCGCAACATACGCATGTGGCGCAATCTTTTCCCATTACCGTGCTGGACGCGGTTTGCATGGGAACGGTTCAGCCTGGATTTGGCGGTATCGCGGGGTTGTTTCATCCCGGTGAGGCCAAGGACAAGGCGCGCCAGGCCCTTGCTCGCGTCAACATGCAGGATTTTGAATCGCGTAATTTGGCGCGGTTGTCCGGTGGACAGAAACAGCGCGTGTTCATTGCCCGTGCATTGGTGGATGGTCCAGAATTGCTTTTGCTTGATGAACCAACAGCCAGCGTGGATTCTTCCAGTAGAAGTTCTCTGCTCAAGCTGTTGGCCGAATTGAATGAGGAGATGACTGTCATTATGGTCAGTCACGATATTTCATCCTTGGCGTCAGGGGTTAAATCCGTTGCCTGCGTGAACAAGACCTTGCATTTTCATAGCGCACCCGTTCTCACCGGAGATATGTTTAAGATGTCCTATGGCGGCAGTGATAACGACTGCTGTCCCGTGGAACTGGTTACCCACGGACATGTGCCGCATCGGGTGCTCGGTCCCCATGGTCACGACCATGGTCCAGACAAAGGCGAGGAGTCATAATGGATATTCTCGGTTTTGAATTCATGCAGAACGCCCTGATTGCTGGGCTATTGGCGAGCGTCATTTGCGGTGTGATCGGTTCATTGGTTGTGGTCAATCGTATGGTGTTCATTTCCGGTGGCATAGCTCATGCCTCATATGGCGGGGTCGGGCTGGCCTTTTTGTTCGGCCTGCCGGTGTTGCCCGTGACAACGGCGTTTACGGTGTGCATGGCCATGATCATGGCGCTCGTCACGTTACGGGCTCGAGAGCGTGTGGATACGGTCATCGGTGTCATCTGGGCATCGGGTATGGCACTCGGTATCATCCTGCTCGATCTAACCCCCGGCTACAACGTCGATTTGATGAGCTATCTTTTCGGTTCCATTCTGGCTGTACCACGACAGGATCTTTGGCTCATGGCCGGACTGGCTTTAGTCGTTTTCGGGCTGGTGCTATTCTTTTATCGTGGTTTTCTCGTTATGAGTTTTGATGAGGAATTCGCCCGTTCTCGCGGCGTTCCCGTGGATTTTTTGTATTGTCTACTCATCGTTATGGTTGGGTTGTGCGTGGTCATGATCATCCGAGTGGTTGGCCTTATTTTGGTTATCGCCCTTTTGACTATTCCTCCGTTTATGGCGGAGCGGCGAACCCGTTCTCTCTCCCTGATGATGGTGTTGGCTACTATCCTGAGTGCTATTTTTACCGTAGTGGGCCTTTGGTTGTCCTATTCATTGGATATTACCTCAGGTGCGTCCATTATTGCCGTTGCGGCAGTGTGCTTTTTTGTCTCATTACTTATCCCCCAAAAAACAGGCTAACCCCTGTGCTCAAGGCAATTTTTGCCTCGGAATGGGTTTTGCAAAATAGAGTCAGCCGGTGTACAGGTTTTCTTGGCTGTGACCTTTATTGAAGCCAGAGAAAGGACAATGAAATTCAAGAATGATATTAAGCAGGAAGGGTACACCCGGTACCGGGGCGCAGTAGACGTTTCGGTGTACGAGTATTTCAATTGTGATTGCTCGTGGAAAGCCGAGTGGTATCTTAAGGACGGCCACTACCAGTGCTGTGGCTGCAAGGAAAAGTGTGAAACAAGAGATCCTGAAGGATTTCAAAAGTTTTTCGATTTTGGATAGATAACAAGGACAGACAATGCGACGCATCATATTCGCCATCATCGTGACTGTGCTCATGGGACTGACTGCCGGACCTGCTTTGGCCTCGGAATACGAGGACATGGACATCTGTCTGGGTAAGAAAGTTTTGGCGCGGGCTTTGTGTAAGGATCCGTTGGAAGTCAATTATGTGGCCAGGGTCCGTGACAACATCTATCTTTTTTCGGTGTTCTACGCCAAACAGGAAGCCCGTTTTGTGGTTGGCATCTCCAATAACAAGATTCGGATTCAGGGTAAGGAATTTTTGACACTGACAAAAACTCTTTCCTATGAATTTGATACCATGTCCAAATGCGGTGTGGTCAGATTCTCCTCGGTTGAGTGTCCGACCTCAGAGCCGATTGTTTGCTGTTCGGAAAAGACCGTGGAAGAAAAGTTGGATGAAAAGTTCTGGGACCGTCCCATTCCCGATCTGCTTGAAGAAGATTTGCGCAGGGCGTTGGAAGTGGATGCGCCGGATGAGGGCGAAGTACCGGGAGATGGTGCAAAGACGCCAAAGCAGTAAAGGAATATATTTCGTAAGTAATCAAAGCCTCCGTTTATGCGGAGGCTTTTTTTTGTCAAACCTGGCGAAACCAGATGAGCAGTCCGAGCAGCCCAACGGCCGGGTACATAGGCCACCATGTTTTGGTATAGGCGCATCCCACAGCAACGCCCGCGAGAACAAGCACATAAGCCCATGCTTCGACCATGCGCATGATCGAACGCCATGCATCTACCGGAACGCCTTCATGTTTGAAGGTTCGCAATGGTTCTGGTTGCTGTTGCCCTTGCGCCGAGGACCGGTGGGAGGACTGGAGCTTCTTTTTGCATCGGGTGCAATACAAAGTGTCGTCGGAGTTCTTTTCTCCGCATTTGGTGCATGTGATCACGTTGTTTATATTGCGTGTCGGCACGGGAAGGTCAAGTAGGGAATGGTCTGGGTAGTAGTTGGCTTGTCAAGCTTTCTTAATATAATATATTTTGCAAAAAACGTAGAGTTGGCATAGGGTTTGTCCCAATTTAACGAAGATTGAGGGCTACTGAGTATCATGACATTATCACCGACCAGCGGAAAAGAACGGCCTGATAAAGGGCAACGGCTGACCGCGTACCAGAGCAGACTTCGTGCTTTGAAAGAACGTTCCGCTTTGCGTGAGATTCTTGAACGGGAAATGTTGCTTGAAATAATTGCTCTCAATAGTAGCGCCATTAGCGAATATCCCATGCTGACCGCGCAACAGAACAGTGTTGTTGAGCTCTTATGCGGTCGAATTGGTCATCCTGGCTATGAGTTTATTCATACACATATAGCTGATTTTATTGTCATGCTTGCTCATTTTGAGAAGGCGGCCATTGCCGGCGATGCAGCACGTGCCGCTGAATTGCAGAGGCTGCTTTTGAATATCGAAGCTGTTTTGCTTAAGTGTGTACAGGGAATTGTTTACGGTTTGGCCCTGATCACGGACAATTTTGAAGAGATTGTGTTGCGATATTTTGGTCAGCAGGCCTTGAAGGAATATAGCTCACTTATCGAAAAGCATGAACTGGATGCGAGTTTCTGGATCGCCTTTGTAGAACAGTTTATCGCGAGTCGGGTGGCGGAAGCGCACAAAGAAATTCTTGAAGGCGATAAATACGAAATTTCCAAGGAACGAACCTTTTTAGTTATTCGGTTCCTGTTTGACGATATCCTTTCCAAGCTTAATCCTACGGATCAGATTATTGAAAAGACCCGCATACAGACGAGCTATGTCGCCAGTCGGGAGCAGCCTGAGGAACAGCAGCGCGCCAAGCTTATCCAGGCGATGCTTGCGAAAGGCTTGTCCGGTCTGTCTCAGTTTAAGCAACTGACAGCAGGGGAATTGCTCCAAGCTGCCCGTATCGCCTGTATCGATCCTGTAAGTAAGGATTTTGTGACGCAGTATCAGAAACGGATCGCCGAAGCGCGTGCGCAGAAAGAGAACCCCGGCGAGGCGGTGCGGCGAGATCCTGAAGAGGTCAAATTGGAGCAGGCTCAGTTCAAGTTTCTTTTGGATCAATTACTTGGTCTGGGCGTGGGGGCGGCCATCGCCGTCGGCATGACTGGTGAATATCTTTTCAAAGCCTTGGAGGCGTTTGTTCCTGGTCAGATCAAGGGAATTCAGCCTTTAAAAAAGGATTTTTCCATTCCTGTATTAGAAAAACTTCTCTTCTTTTTATTGGAAAGTCATACGATTCATTTGCTCAAGGAACGAGGCCGTGATGAAGGCGGTAAGATTCAGGTTCGGAGCGGACGGGCCAGACGTGTCTCCGCGCAAACCGTGGATGGTTTGGCGGGGATGTCCAAAATTAGAAAGAAAAAGTTGTTTGGGAATGACGTGACCCGTGAGGACACATTGCTTTTCAAGCCCAAAACCGCCAAGCAGATGGTTGATTCCATGTCCATGCTCAGCTTGGAACCGGAGTTACAACAGGCTTTGACAGGTCTGTGGAAACAGGCCGTATTTCGGGTGGACATAATGGTTTTGATCAATTTGGAACTGGTGGCCAGAACGACCACGAACACCTCTGCAAAACTCGCTGAGATACTGACGAAATATGGTGTTTCAAAGACTGCCTGATTGTTTTTCATAAGTCACAAAAAAGCCCCCGCATCGTTGATGCGGGGGCTTTTTTATGGTCATATTAGCGACGAAAGACGATGGTCTTATTACCGTCTACGATAACCCGGTCTTCAAGGTGCCATTTGACAGCACGTGCAAGGACATGCCGTTCAATGTCACCGCCCAGTCGTTTGAGGTCGTCCACATCATGGCTGTGGGTAACACGAATGACGTCCTGCTCAATAATCGGTCCCTCGTCCAGTTGTGCTGTGACATAGTGGGCTGTGGCTCCGATGAGCTTGACGCCGCGTTCATGCGCCCTGCGGTATGGGTCGGCTCCCACGAAGGCGGGCAGAAACGAGTGATGGATGTTGATAATTTTTTTGCTGTACTTGGTTACGAAGTCCGCTGTTAGGATTTGCATATAGCGAGCGAGAACGATGAGGTCCACCTGTTCGCCCATGAGTTCTATCATGGTATCCTCAGCCATCACCTTGTCGCGTAGGGTGGGGCCGACCGGTATATGATGGAAAGGCACTCCGAAGTGTTCGATAGCCCCTCTCAGGTCCGGGTGGTTGGAGATGACCATGGCGATATCGCATTCAAGGTCGCCTCGCTTCCAGCGCCATAAAAGTTCCATGAGAGCGTGGTCCACTTTGGAACACAAGATAACCATTTTCTTGGGTTCCCAAACCGGATTCAGGGTCCAGTCCATGACAAATCCGTTGGTGACTTCTTCTTCAAATTCGTGGCGTAGATCGTCTAGCCCATCCATGTCCAGTCCGGGCAGGAAGAATTCGTTACGCATGAAGAATCGGCCGCCTTCGGGATCAGTGGAATGCTGGTCCGAGTGGATGATATTGGCGTTTTTCTTGTGAAGATATCCGCTGACTGCGGCCACTATACCCGGTTGGTCTGGACAGGTGATGAGCAGTCTGACGGTGCTTTCTTTGGATTCGGTCATATCTGATGCCTTGTTTTTCCGTATGAAGTTTGGTCTTGCGCGGAAGAAGGCCGTGGCAAGCTGCCGCACAATGTTGGGCTGTAACGCAAAATGTGCCCGAATAAAAGTCTTTTCAAATGAGCAAATCTGGACTTGTCTGCACTTGATTGCTGCCTTATATGAATTCCTGTAAGATCAATACGCTTTGCAAGAATGAATAAGGGGAAATATATATGTCTGAATCAGCTTTGAGAAAAGTGATGGATCACTCTTCCGCAGGGTTGGCGGCCCGCAAGGCCTTTTTTGACACAAAAGCAGAACTGGTTGTCGAGATATCCCGTGCAATGGCTGTGTGTCTGGCTGGTGGCGGTAAAATCATGTTTTGCGGCAATGGTGGAAGTGCTGCGGACAGTCAACATTTGGCTGCAGAATTTACCAATCGGATTAAGTTGGAGCGTCCTGCACTGCCGGGTTTGGCTTTGACTACTGATACTTCGGCTTTGACGGCCATAGCCAACGATTACAGTTTTGATGAAGTTTTTTCCAAGCAGTTGCTCGCTTTGGGGCGTCCTGGCGATATGCTGGTTGGTTTTTCCACTTCCGGGACAAGCACCAACGTTATTCGCGCTATGCGAGAAGCCAAGAGAAATGGCATCGTCACTGTGGGGTTGACCGGGCAGAGTGGCGCGGAAATAGCTTCAGTGTCAGACTTTCTGGTTACCGTGCCATCCGGCGAAACTGCTATTATTCAGGAGATTCATATAGCGGCTGGGCATATGTTTTGCTTCCTTGTGGATCATTTCCTGTTTGAAGCCGTGTCCGAGTTGACTCCCTATTTGCCTGATCATGATGGTTAGTTCGTAGAGTTATACAATAAGAAAAAGCCCCTGCTTGATGCGGGGGCTTTTTCTGTGGATTAAAATGTCTCTCGTTTGACCCGTATGGTCAATCCTTTGTGGCGTAATCGTTGTGCTAGAGCTTGTGCCCGTTCCAGAGTCGGCACAGACGTGATGACGAGTTGCGCCATACTTTTTTCATCCCAGACCCAGATGTTCTCCGGCAGTATGATTCCTGTTTGGTCAATGGTTTTAAGCAGTCTCTCTCTGGATTTCTCTCTATTTTCAAAGGAGTCTCCATCCAGTCGTTCTCCACACGCCAAGACCCACCATCCTCGGGGGCGTAGCTTCGGATCGGTTGCCTGACCGAAGCTTTTGGCGGTCCATTGAGCTTGTTCATGACGGACGACGGCGGTCATGCGTATGATGCTTTTTTCTACTTCAGCGATATTACAGTTCATAGTCCATTCTTCTTGTGTTCAAGAGTCGGTTCTCTCTTTCAATAAAATACTCTGGAGTCAGGTGATTGGCAAGAACGGTTGTATGTTTACAGTATCTTTTTCACGCACTTGCCCCCGTGCGTGTCACCATGTATCTTAAGGCATGGTTTATCTTTCCAATCCAATTAAACGCACTCCCATGCAGCGATTTGTTCGATATTTTTTCGGAATAATTATTATCGGCTGCCTTGTCTGGGCGTTTTATTCCATCCCTTACGATATTTTACGTGAGGAACGAGCTCGACTGTATGGCGAGGAGTTAACCTCCGGCTTGGTACTTGCTGTCAGCAGTGACGAGACGGGTGGTATGCCTGACGCTCGGCTTATAGTCGAGTACAAATACGTCGACCCTGATGGGTTCGCTCGGATTGCATCAGCTCGACTGCCAAACAGTCTGTGGCAGAAATATAGTCCTGGTAAAACTGTCAAGGTTATTTATGTTCGTACTCGTCCAGATCTTGCCCGCGTACCGGGTGAGGTTGAACCACGCTTTCAGGTGTGGTTGCGTGAATTGATGGATTAGTCGGTGTTATTTATTCGTATTGTTTCGGGAATTTTTCACCCATGAGATATTCCATGGCTTCGCGGTCAATGGTCTCTGAGGCTATGAAGAATTCAAGGCCAAGTATCATGGGATGATAGGTCAGGCCATGTGGCAGTTCGTCGGCTTGTCCATGCAGAAAGCGTTCAGCTGGAATGGCTTCATTGACGGTCATGATGCCGTCTTTGTGCAGAGCGGACGGCATGACGTGGTCAAGGATGATGCCGCCGGGAAGTGTTGTCCAGAGGTGGTAAGACCCCATTTCTTCTTCACCAGTTTTGTTTTTGATCATTTTTTTGAAATGAGTTGGCGTGACAGGAAGCCGCATTTCATTGTTGATCGATACGTTGCCCATGGTGATGATTCCACCGGGGATATGAAATTTTTTTGACAGCATGTGGAACATGCCGAAGTTTACGGACATGGCTTTACCAGCACGTTCGGTAAAGGGGATGTGCCCGGTTTCTTCCACTGCATTCAGGATAGTCTGATCAATGGGGAAGGGCGTTTCGGCAACGGCGAATTCACCGAGGTTCAGTTTTTTTGTGCGAGAGGCCGCAGCTTTGAATTCTTTGAGGTAGCTCATAGGTTTGTGGGGTAGCAATTTTGCTTTTTGGGGGCAAGGGATACTTTACGATAGTTCTTTTTCGGTTTTTTCAATCAGCCTTTGGCTGATTAGTTATCTTTTTTTTATGGAATGTGTTGTGTGCATTCGCAGTGAAGGGGCAAGCGATATTTTTACAAAGGTTTCGCCTTTACGGCGACTTGCTTTTTCCGAGGTGGAA
The DNA here is from genome assembly GCF_027923765.1 of Pseudodesulfovibrio nedwellii. Lineage (NCBI taxonomy): Bacteria > Pseudomonadati > Thermodesulfobacteriota > Desulfovibrionia > Desulfovibrionales > Desulfovibrionaceae > Pseudodesulfovibrio > Pseudodesulfovibrio nedwellii. The sequence goes on from NZ_AP026709.1 coordinate 3,579,254, forward strand.
AAAAGGAGGCCCGCCCGATAGGGCATGGAAAGCCTTGGGTGCTTCAGCACCCAACAATGACTCTCGCCGAAGGCGCATCTTCCAATAAAAAAAGTGGCTCAAAGGCGACCATCCCCACTTCTTATTTCCCGTCGAGGTTTAAACCTCGACTTCTTCAAGCTCGCTGCTCCAAGCGTATTTCAAAATGTGCAAGGCCCCTGTCCGGGAGGGGACAGAGGCCTTACATTCCACTATCCTCAAGCCCAACTCCTCAATCAGGCTCAAGAAATACTATAAACTTAATTACACAAACAATCGCTGAACACCACGCGGTCAGTGTATTCGGCCTGCTTCCCCTTGTTCCAACGGGAAACTGGGCGATAGTAACCAACAATACGGGTGTAAACTTCGGCTTCTTCTCCGCAGGTCGGACATTCGAAGTGTTCACCCAGAATGTAACCATGTTCTTTGCAGATGGAGAAGGTTGGCGTGACCGAGACATACGGAATCTTGGTTTTGGTAAACGCTTTTAGAATGAAGTTTTTGAGCGCCGTTGGATCGGGGACAGCTTCGCCGAGGAAAGTGTGGAACACTGTGCCGCCGGTATACAGCGGTTGGAGTTGATTCTGGTGTTCCAATGCGTACAACACATCTTCAGATATACCCACGGGCAATTGCGTCGAGTTGGTGTAGTAGGGGGTGCCATTTCCCTGCGTCTGGATGTCGGCGTACAATGCCTTGTCGATCTTGGCCAGTCGGTAACTGGTGCCTTCGGCGGGCGTGGCTTCAAGATTGTACAGGGAGCCTGTTTCTTCCTGAAAACGGGAAGTAATCCGGCGCAGATGATTTAAGGTGCGGCGCATCAGTCGGACACCACCTTCGGTTTCGATACCCTTGCCGATGAGATTCAGACAGGCTTCATGACCACCGAGTAAGCCGATGGTGGAAAAGTGTCCCTTGTAGTCGTTCTTGAGATACCGTTTGGACCACGGGAACATACCTGCTTCGAGGTTGCCGGTGATAATTTTACGTTTGTATTCAAGTGAATCCTTGGCCAACTCAGCATACTCTTCAACCAGATCAAGGAAATCGTCCTCTGACTGTGCCAGATAGGCGAGTTTGGGCAGGTTCAGGGTGACAACACCTATGGAACCAGTCAGATCGCCGGCACCGAACAGACCTCCGGTCTTGGTACGCAGTTCGCGCAAATCCATTTGGAGGCGGCAGCACATGGAACGCACATCCTCGGGATTAAGGTCCGAGCTGATGAAGTTTTGGAAGTATGGGACGCCATATTTGGCGGTCAGCTTCATGAGAGATGTGCCGATTTCAGATTCCCACGGGAAATCTTCAGTGACGTTGTAGGTCGGTATCGGGAAAGAGAAAATTCGGTCATGGTGGTCGCCTTCGAGCATAACCTCGATGTAGGCTTGGTTGATCATGTTCATCTCTTTCTGGAAATCTCCGTAAGTCAACTCATCATCATACCTGCCGCCAACAATAATCGGTTCGGAAGCTATATGTTTGGGAGCCACCAGATCAAAAGAAAGGTTGGTGAACGGTGACTGACCGCCCCAGCGAGAAGTGGTGTTGAGATTGAATACGAACTTTTGCATGCACTGACGAACCTGTTTGTAGTTTAGGCCATCTTCCCTGATGTAAGGGGCGAGGTAAGTGTCGACGTTATTGAACGCCTGTGCACCAGCCCATTCATTTTGCAATGTGCCGAGGAAGTTGTTCATCTGACCGAGCGCGGTATCGAAGTGTTTGGCCGGACCTGCAGAAGCACGTCCTTCAAGGTTGAAACCTTCAAGGAGGAGGTCGCGCAGGGACCAACCCGCGCAGTATCCCGCTAGGCCGAACGAAAGATCATGTATATGGAAATAGCCGTGTTCGTGAGCGAGTCGGATTTCCTCAGGATATTTTTCCAGTGCGTACCGTGCTTGAACCGTACCGGACAGGTGAAGCATCAGGCCCTGAAATGAATGGGTCATATTGGCGTTTTCATTAACGCGCCAGTCTGCCTGATCAAGGTATGAATCAATGACATCCTTGATGTTGAGATATGCTTCTTTTTCGCTGCGGAGTTGACGACGCTGTTCGCGATAGAGAATATATTTTTTGGCTATTTCATACTGTCGAGATTCCATAAGAATCTGCTCGACCATATTTTGGACATGTTCCTGTTCAGGGATGTCCATATGGCTGAGTCTCTGTTCAACTTTTTTGGCAAGGCGTTTGGAGAGAATCGGGTCCTTAATGCCGCTGGCACTGAGGGCTTTAAAAATGGCTTGGGCGATGCGATCAGATGACCACGTCTCCAACCGGCCGTCTCTCTTCATGATTTGGCTTGGCATGCTCTTGCTTCCTCCTGGGGGGCACAAATTTCTGAATAGTCAACTCATATCCTTGCGGCAGATAACCTCGTGCAACATCAAGGTCGGCCTCAGTCAGGCCGGGAACCTGTGTGCAACGGAAATAAAAGGAGTCGGTCGTTGTTTTAGCCATTTCAAAGATGCGCTGCATGTTGGCCTGCGCTGCGATCTCGGACACGGCGTGACCGGTCAGGGAAGGGTATTTGGCCCATGGGCCTTTGACATCCACGGCAAAGGTGTCGACGAGTTTGCTGTGCAGCAGATCCTGCACGACCTCGGGGCGCATACCGTTGGTGTCCATCTTGATAGGCAAATTATATTTTTTGAGCTCCCACAACAGTTCTCCCACACTGGCAACCGTTGTCGGCTCTCCTCCGGTGACAGTCACTCCGTCGAGCCATCCTGCGCGGTCCCTGAGGTAGGACTTGATGTGGACCGGATCGATGGCAGGGAGGGATGTCATGTCCCACGCAAGCTCAAAATTGTGGCATGTAGGGCAATGCAGGTTACATCCACCTAAAAAGATGATGCACGTGGCTCGTCCTGGCCAGTCACAGAGACTCAGATTCTCAAAGCCTCGAACGTAGTTCCAAACCCCTGCGGGTTTATTCATAGCCATTTTTACTATTCCCTTGCAGCCGACAAACCGGTCTGCGTGACATAAAATTCAGTATTTACAGACACCCTTGATCAGGGCGTGAATCCCGCTCATGCACAGGCGTATTTCAATGGGGAAAATGTCGCTGGCACGTGATGGGAAAGATATCCCAACCGAGGGATTTTGTACAGGGGGTATCTGATAAATATTTGGTTACTCTGCTGAATATGCAGAGATATGGACGATTATTGCCAATTTGTTATAGTTCACAAAAGTTTTCCACAGGTATAAAATATGACAAGGATTGAAATGTTTAACTTTTTTTTAGATTAAGTTTAGAAAAAATGTTTTTCAATTTCGATGGAATCGGTTTTCGACAGGAGGGAGAGGGGGGATGGGTGGAAGAAAATGATCCCCTCAAGATCAAAGTGAATTACCACAAGGCTTGCCGGTTGGGAAGCCCCAAAAAGGCGAATTCCACAGGGAAAAGAACATTGCATTTGTGGTTTTTTCCCGGTTCGCGACAAACTCCCAAAGCCCTAAGGTCAAGTTGTTGTCAAACGATTTCTCGCTGTTTTTTCTGTTATTTTGTGGCACGAGTTTTGATTGAGAGAAATTCTGTTTTGGTTATTCCGTTCAGAGTAAAGTTGTCTTTGCTGAAAGGTCTGGTAGGTTTCAGTGTCTGTTGAGTGCCATGTGTGTATCCATTAGCCAATGGAGTCGATAATTTTGAATTGAGGACCTGAGTAGGGTGATATCTCCGCCGATCTCTTTGACAATTTGACAATTGGTGAAATGTATCCCATGTCAAATGGAAGAACTTTACGAAGCGAGTACCATTATGATGTATTGGGTCGTTATTGTCCTGACCGTCATCACCTTGATAGTGCTCTATCTTGGATGGCGACTCATTGAGCCACTGCCGGTTGGCCGCAAGCGGAAGATCACGCTGTGGTTGGCATTGGCTACGCTTTTGTTCGGCCATCGGATAACGTGGTTTCTTCAGCGTACGGAACAATACGAGTGCCTTGCCTGTGATTCCATCGACTGGGTGGGGTTCACTTTCTTTGGATTTATTTCCATCCTTATATTCTTCATGCTTGCTCGAGATATTCCTCGGCTGATCGGAGCGGTCGTATCCGGTTTTAAGAAGGCGTTCGGCAAACGAAGCAGGCGTCCCTATTTTATTGAACCCAATATTCAGCGTCGTCGTTTTCTGCTCAATGCGTCCAACGGATTGTTTTTTGCTACAGCGCTCCCCATGACGGGGTTCGCGGTGTTTACAGCGCGAAGCAAACCCCAAGTTGTGCGAAATATACTTCCTGTAGTAGATCTTCCGTCCGGTCTTGATGGGTTTACCATCTCCCAAGTTTCAGACACACATATTGGACCAACAATTCGTGGAGATTGGGCGCGTATGGTGGTGGACGAGGTGAACAAACTCGGGGCAGACGTCATTGTGCACACTGGTGATCTGGTGGATGGATCCGTGGACGGTCTTAAGGATGACATTCTGCCCATGGCTGATTTTTCTGCGCCATACGGAGTCTGGTTTTGTACTGGTAATCATGAATATTATTCTGGTGTTAACGAGTGGCTGGCCGAAACGGAACGTCTTGGTATCAAGCCATTAGTCAACGAACATGCGCTTATCGATACAGGCAAAGGCAGAGTCCTGCTGGCCGGTGTCCCTGATCTTAATGGATATCGATTCGAGCCGAGTCATGTTTCTTCTCCAGCACAAGCCCGTAAGGATGCTCCGGCACATGACGTGTCCATCTTGTTGGCGCATCAGCCCAACTCGGTATTAGATGCAGCCAAGGCTGGGTATGACGTCCAGTTATCTGGACATACTCACGGTGGGCAGTATTTCCCGTATAATTTCATGATTCACCTCTTTCAGAAATATGTGCGCGGTTTGTATCTCCATGATGATACCGTTCTTTATGTCAATACCGGCACTGGTTATTGGGGACCACCCATGCGACTCGGAACGTGCCCGGAAATAACGCTGCATACACTGCGTAAGGCCTGATTGTTACGACATATGGTTCGTCGAGAGCCATTCTCCGACATGTGATTCTTTTTTTTCAAAAAACATATGTGCACTATTGACGACCATGAAATTGTGGTCTAATTGGATTATTGGTCCAACCAATTGAGAGGGGTTTCATGGAAGTTAAACCAGTAAACAGAAAATCAATATCCGAAGAAATCGTTCGGCAGATTAAAGAGATGATTGGTCACGGGACACTGATGCCCGGTGATCGGCTTCCTGCCGAGCGGAAACTGGCGGAGGAATTCGGTGTGTCCCGGACTACTGTTCGGGAAGGGATCAAGATTCTGGCCGAGTCCGGTGTGCTGGAAAGTCGTCAAGGGGCCGGGACATTCGTCAGTGAAAGCCGTGATGACGATGGTTCTTTGTTCGACGCTGTACTTTCAGGTCAGCATGATTTGCGGGATGTGTTTGAGGTACGCAAGATGCTGGAGCCGGAGATCGCTGCCTTGGCTGCTGTCAATGGTTCACCGGATCAATTGACGCGCCTGGAAGACTCGTTGGCCGATCAGGAAAAGGCCGTTCGTCGTGGGGCGTCCGGTGCGGGATATGATCATAAATTTCATCAACTGTTGGCCGAGGCTTCGGGGAATCCCGTGCTCAAGGAAATGGTTATGGTCCTGCATGAAGGGTTTGCCAAAAGCCGGGCTGAGGAAGTGCAGTCTCCTGAACGTCAACAGGCGTCGATCAGGGCGCACCGGGCCATTGTCGAGGCGGTCAAGAACGGGCACGCTATGCAGGCTGAACGGGCTATGCGAGAACATCTTGCTTCTACGGAAAGTATTGTATTTTCCATCAATATATCAAGGAGATAAAATGAAAGAGATCAATGATAAAGCACGCGAGCTGATGAAAGGCTACTGTCGTGTATGTAAGGTCTGTGACGGCAAGGCGTGTGTCGGTGAAGTACCCGGAATGGGCGGTCTCGGGACTGGGGCATCGTTTAAAAGTAATTATGAAGCTCTGGCTGAAATTCGGTTGAACATGCGTCTTTTGCATGATGTGACTGAGCCTGACATTACCACATCGGTGTTGGGCTACGATCTTTCATTACCTGTTATGGCTGCGCCAATTGGTGGCGTGTCTTTTAACATGGGTGGCGGCATCAGTGAAGATGCGTATGCTGAGGCCGTGGTCAGCGGGAGTAAAAAAGCAGGCGTCGTTGGTTGTACGGGTGACGGCGTGCCGCCTTATGTGCATGAAGCCGGATTCGCCGCCATCGTCAAAAACGGTGGATACGGTATTCCGTTCATCAAGCCGTGGGAAGGCGATGAACTGGACGAGAAACTGGAGTTGGCCCGTACTACCGGATGTACCACTTTCGGTATGGATGTGGACGCCGCCGGGTTAATTACCTTGCGTCAGATGGGACGTCCCGTGTCTCCCAAGCCTGCTTCCGAGTTGAAGAAAATTATTGATAAGGTGCATAGCTGGGGTGCCAAGTTCATTTTGAAAGGAGTTATGACTCCTGGTGAAGCCGAGCTGGCTGCCGAAGTTGGTGCGGACGGCATTGTGGTCTCTAACCATGGTGGCCGTGTGCTTGACCATGCCCCTGGTACAGCCGAGGTCATTCATGAAGTGTCAGAGCCAGTTAAGGGCAAGCTCGCCGTCATAGTTGATGGTGGTATTCGGACCGGTATCGATGTCCTCAAGATGATCGCGCTCGGTGCAGACGCCGTCATGGTCGGTCGTCCTGTTGCCGTGGCTGCCATGGGTGGTCTGGAAGAGGGCGTTGAAAAGTATTTTGATACGCTTAAGGCTCAGCTTTCGGGAGCAATGATTCTGACTGGCTGCAAGGATATCAAATCCATTGATATAAACGTTTTGTTTTAGAAGTTTTTGATGGTTTGGGGCGAGGTGAACATTGCCTCGTCCCAGCCATTATTTCGTTGATTTTTCCGAGCCGTGCGGTGCGGTACCTGCAAAGGGATCGTTGATGCACATGATATAAGGACAGCATGATCACAACCTATTTATTGTATATCGTCCTCGGTGCGTTTGCCGGGGTTTTGGCAGGGTTGCTGGGTATCGGTGGCGGATTGGTTATCGTGCCCATGCTCAATATTGCTTTCGAGTTGCAAAATTTCCCGGATGTACACATCCAGCATGTGGCTCTTGGAACATCGTTGGCGACTATCATTTTTACATCACTTTCAAGTATGCGCGCTCATCACAAGCGCGGGGCAATCAATTATACCGCGTTTTGGCGACTTGTTCCCGGTATCATTGTCGGCACCTACCTTGGAGCTTGGGTTGCAGCACTATTGCCTACCGGATTCCTCAAAGCATTTTTCGGTTTTTTCCTGTACTATGTGGCAAGCCAGATGTTGTTGGGTATGAAGCCCAAGAGTGCGCGGGAGCTGCCGGGACAGGCTGGAACATTCGCTGTTGGTAACGGTATTGGTATTTTTTCAGCATTGGTCGGTATTGGTGGTGGTACATTGACGGTGCCGTTTTTGTCATGGTGTAATCAAACCATGCACACGGCTATTGCTACTGCTGCAGCGGTCGGTTTGCCTATCGCTTTGTCCGGGACGACCGGATTTATCATTAATGGTTGGAATGTTGAAGGTATTCCCGGTCCGCACTTCGGATACATTTATATTCCGGCATTCTTGGGCATCATTTCAATGAGCGTCCTGACCGCACCACTTGGCGCAAAGCTTGCCCATAGCCTGCCAGTTGACAAGCTCAAGCGGATCTTTGCCATCCTTCTTCTTATCGTGGGAACCAAGATGTTGTGGAGTGCGTTTATGTAGTTGGCGTTTCTTGAGACAATGAAAAAAGGCTGATTCAGATGAATCAGCCTTTTTTTTAGAGTCCGTAATTTCGTTGGTGGGCATCAACCACATTGTCTATCAGAACGATCTTTTCTTCGATCTTGCCGGGTTTGATCGTATATCGTGTGACGACCCAGTCGAGCTGGTCAATGTATTCCACATGTCCATATCCGTTTTCCGGCAATAGATCGCGGATAGCTTCGATGAAGTCGTCGATCATCAGGTAATGCCCTTCGTGATCAACGCGTAAAACATCTCCATCGTATTCTACCTGATCAAAAGGATTCGCATCCTTGATCTGTTCATATATTTTCGGCGTGATACGATGGAAATCGCCGTATACTCGTACGTCTTCCATGATGATTCTCTCCCAGTATTGGTGAGAAAGAACTATGTACTGAGGCCGAGACGGTCAACAAGGAAAGTACTCTTTTCTTCCAGATCGTTCCAAGACCATTGTTGATTATCCTGTCCCAGACGGATGAGTTCTTCATCCGTATACTTGGTATCGAGTTTGAGCTTGTTGCCCATGACCTGACCAATCTGTTTGGTGTCCTTGGATTTGGCCAGACTGGAGTGCTGGATATGCTTGACGGCAAGGCCCCCAACAAACAGGGCAGGCATGCCAGCCAAGCTTGAACGGATGTCTCTATCCAAATCATCGAACTGAGATGGAGTGTACCGCAGGTCAAACTCGCCAGCTTTTTCGATGGAATGTATGTTGATCATGTGACAGCAGCCTGACACTGACAAACAGGGGCGAGTGTAGGTGAACAATCCGGAATCGAGCGATCCTGCACAGTTGTCGAAAACCAAGACTCTGTGCGGCACCATTTCCGCTTTGGGGTCATTTGGTGGTACCGGGAAAAGGTTGTAGTCTGCTGATTGCAGCCCATACGGAGGCGCGGCGGCAGTGATACGACATCCGACAGCCCCGATGTTGTCTCGGTTCTGTGCTGGACCAAGTAACCGTAACAGCCAGTCTTTTGGCAGGATGATGTCGTCATCCAGAAATGCTGCCCATTTCGAGGCTTTGACTTCCGGCAGAGCCAGCAGCCAGTTGCGTGCGGCAGGTGCACCTACGTTGACGGGGAGTGTTTCCACCCGGAATCTGTCAGCACCGAATTCTTTTTGCGCCTTGAGCAGTACGTCGCCCGTGGCATCATCAGAGCCGTTGTCCAGAGCGACGATCTTGGCCTGTCCAATATCACTGTCCAGCAGGCTGCGCAGGGTGTCTGCCAGCAATTCTGCCTTATTCCACGAATACACGAGGATTGTGACGTTAGCGGTGTCTTCGATTTCGCCCATCGGTGGGGCCTTGAATATTTCATGAAGCTTGAGAGTTAGGTTCACATGCCATGGGATTGCTTTCCACAGCGCGGCCAATATGCCTTTTGCTTCACCCTTTTTGCCCATGCGCAGGAGAAGTTCTCCACCGGCATATGTGCGCCACAGTCCCCAGAGAGCGGGATCAAGCTTTTCAATAATAGGCAGAGCTTTTTCGGGCGAGAGACAATGAAATGCCCAATCCGCTTCCATGCGCTCCTTGAGCGGTTGCGTCGAATCGGTCCATTCAACCATGTCCAAAGCAGCCTTGGGAATTTCTGGTTTGCCCAAGTGAATGAGGTCCTGCCATACATGCTGGAGCCAGGAAAGTCCCTTGGTTGAGTTGCCCAGAGTAACGGTGAGAAAGCGCAGGATAAGTTTCCTGTCATCCTGTCGGGCGAGAGCGTGCCATGTGTCCATGGCTTCGACTTCGGCTTTGTATTCTGTATCATCGTCAGTTTCGCTGGGGGCTTCAGCCAGTTTCGGGAGTTTGGCAGTCAGCAGCAAAATACGTGTGAACGCCGGGCCGAGCTTAAGGCCCATGTTGAGGCTTTTGATACCCCATGTTCCCATGCCTGGGGTCAGCGGGTGGGCCTGTGTTCCCCAAAGGGCCATGCCCATGGTGATATTTTTACATTCTGGGTCACGTCTGGCGAGCTGAAAGAGACCTGGCAGGAGGCCGAGCAATGTTTCAGGCAGTCCCATGCCGAGATGCCAGCCGGAAAAGTGTTCAGTAAATGCGGGCAACAAGGCCCTGCTGGGTGGGAGTATTTGGGGAAAATCAAATCGGTTCATGATGCCTGCCAGTGAGTAGAAAAATTGAAAGAATGTCGAGTCTAGCGGCCAAGTTCGGCCAAGTCGTCCATGATGACTCGTGCTGCGCGCAATGGAGCGCCAGGTTCTCCGACCATGGTGCGGAGTTTGATCAGTTCGTGTTTGACGCGGTCGTATTCCGTTTGGTCGTCCAACCAGCGACTGACTGCGAGTGCGAGTGTGTCGGCGCACGCGTCTTTTTGCATATATTCCGGATAGATTTCGTGCCCCGCTATAAGGTTGGGCAAAGAAATATAGTCAACATTCACAAGCAGTCTGGCGACCATTTCAGATATGAAAGAAACCTTGTAGGCCACTAATACCGGAGTGCCGATGAGTGCTGTTTCCAAAGTGACCGTGCCGGATGCGGCCATGATACACTTACAGGACCGAAATGTCTTGTACCGAGTGTCAGGTTCAATAATTTCCATTGGAATGTCGTCGGGCCATTGCCTAAGGAGGCGTTTTTTTCCCATTCCTGGTGCACGTACTATGACGTAATGCAGGTTTGGATGGTCCTTTTGCAAAAGCTTGGCTGCCCCTGCGAATTCGGGCAACAGGGTGCTGACTTCTTTGTTGCGAGAACCGGGGAGTAAACCTATCAGGTTGTCATCCTCTGGAATGTTGTCGAGCTCTGCAAGCGGTAGAACATCCATGAGCGGATGGCCTACATAGTCCACATCCATGTCGTATTTTTTGTAGAACTGTTTTTCAAACGGCAGGATGCAGATCACCTTGCGTACATATTTGCGCAGGAAGTTGGCGCGGCCTGAGCGCCATGCCCAGATTTGCGGACTTATATAGTAATAAACCGGGATTCCGAGCTTGTACGCTATCTTGGCGATACGGAAATTGAATTCAGGACAGTCCACCAAAATGATGGCGCGAGGGCGCACCTTGATGATCTCCCGTTTTATTTCGCCAAGTAACTTGAGGATTCGCGGCAACCCTCCAAGAATTTCCGTGATACCCACCAGTGAGATGAGCTTCATGGAATAGCGCACATCCAACCCTTCGGCCTCCATGGCAGGTCCGCCCATGCCAGTAAAGGTGGCATCGGGCGTGACTTCCTTAAGTCGTTTGATGAGTTCCGCGCCGTGAAGATCGCCTGACGCTTCGCCGACGTTGAACCAGATAGGTCCGGTTGGATTTCCTGTTTGCATGCGTGTTTACTATCTCATGCTGCTATTCTGGGCAAGTGAAGCGTGTATAATCGGCCCGTCGGGGTTGCAATGGGGGGATTTGCCCTGTAGATAGCATTCGCAAACATGAAACTCTGAACGAGGATATATATATGTTGAAAGTAGGCGTTGTCGGGTTGGGTTGGATGGGCCGTGTCCATCTGCGCAACTATACTGAAATGGCTGATGTGGAAGTGGTTGGCGTTGTTGATGTCGATGAAAAGGCTCGCGAAGAAGTCGCTGCCCAGTTCGGCGTAAAGACCTTTGCCAGTCTCGACGAATTGTTGGAAAATGAACTGGACGCCATGTCCGTGTGCGTTCCCACCAGTTTGCATCACGAGACCGGGTTGAAGATCATGGACAAGAGTATCAACGTCATCATCGAGAAGCCGCTGGCTGTTTCCGCTTCCGAAGGTGAAGACCTCGTCGTCAAGGCCAAGGAAAAGGGCGTTGCTCTTATGGTTGGGCATGTCGAGCGTTTCAACCCGGCTGTCGAGCGCGTCAAGGAATTGATCGGTGACGATGTTATTTCCATTCAGATCGAACGTGTCGGACCATATCCGCCGCGCATTCAGGACGTGGGCGTTATCAAGGACCTCGGTTCTCATGACATCGACCTCATTCGTTTCCTGACCGGTTCCGAATTTAAGTCCGTATACGCAGTGTCTTCTACTTCCATTGGCGAGCATGAAGATTCCGCGCTTATCACTGCCGAGATGGAAAATGGCGTACTCGCCAATATTACCACCAACTGGGTGACCCCGTACAAGGGCCGTAAGATAAATATTGCCTGCGAATCCAAGTATATTCAGGCCAATTTGATCACGCAGGAAGTCAAGGAATACTCGGCTTTCTCCACCTACGACAAATCCTATTCCGTTCGTGAATGGCCGCTTATGTTCCGTGAGCCTGTCAAAGAGGAACTGACTCAGTTCCTGACCGCTTTGCGTAACGGGACCCCAGTGCCCATCACTGGTGAAGACGGTCTTGAAGTTCTCAAGACTTTCGATCGTATTTTTGATTGCGCCAGCTGCTAATACAGCGATTACAGTGAATAACAAAAAGCCCCCTATCTCATATGAGATAGGGGGCTTTTTGTTGTCCTACCGGGGGTTGTCTTCGGCGGGACTAGAGAACCCTTTGAAAAAAGTTTTCTGGACTCTCCAAAATGCTTTATAGCTCGCTTCGCTCGAAGTTGTGAAAAGTATTTGTAGTGGTTAATAAAAATTATATTAGGGATAACCACGCCGAAGGCGTACTAAAAAGTTTTGGAGATTCTTAAGAACCTTTTTCAAAAGGTTCTTAAGCCGCCGGAGGCATTCCGCCCATACTTATTTGCTCGCGACTTCGTCACCATCGGCGATTGGCACTTTGACAGCGATGTAATCGATTACCTGGGTGATATCACCAAGTTCCGAGGCAATGGCCACGGCCGCTGTTTTTTGTGAATAGTTCTGTGCTTTGCCGAGAAGAATAGCCTGTGACTGGATAACTTCTACTCGCAGATCGGCACCTCGCAAACGGAGAGTCTTTTTGAATTGTTCTGCGAGTTCTGCATGAAGCCGTTGGTCTTTTCGAGCTTCGCGGCGTGTGGTGAGTGGATAGAATTTGCAGGTAATGGTTTTGATACCCTGCACAGTGGATGCTGTTTTGATGGCGTAGTCTGCACGTGCTCGATCAGATATTTGCCCGACGAGATAGGCTTTGGCATCGATGACATGGGCAGAAACGGTCATGCCGTTGAGTTGCAACCGTTCGCGCAATCTGCGCTGGAGCATTTTGTCCTGATTAGCCGTCAATCCCCCGCCTTCTACATGACTACGGGGAATATATTCATCGGCCAACATGGCGGCATCATACCCGGTCATGGCTCCACCTGCGACTTGCACAGCCGGATAGACGGCGCATCCTGTGGTGGAAGCGAGCAGAAGAGCAAAGAGTATATGCAGTATTTTTTTACCCATGACTAATGAATGACTATAGTGGAATGTCTAGACTTTGTCTAATCCCGTTGTAGCCATGGGTCGTGATTATCCCTTGATGGCAATCAGATAGATCATTCCGGCAATGGACTGTCGGTCAACGATGTGAAATGCCGGGAGTTGATCCTTCCAATTGTTCCAATGCCGTTCCCTGATGGCGAGTACAACCTTGTCTTCGTCTTGTGTCCATTCGATGAATTCAGGCAGATGATTGGTTTCCCTGAAGTTGTGTTCGGCATAGTAGGTGAAGATGCCGGAGTAGATTTTGAGCGCGTAGGGTGCATAGCCTCTGTCCATGTATTCGCTCATGATTTCGGCTTGTCGTTTGGTGCTCATGCCATTGTTCAGAGATGGGGCAACCATAAGACCGATGGGATAGAGCCAGATGATCATGGCGAGTGTGGTCGTGAGGAGTGCGGCCTTGTTGCCGTATTTACGCATCAGGAAAATGGCTGCGCCACCAACGAGCAAGAGGGTCGCGGCAATGCCCATGCCCCGGATGGGAACGGGGAAGGGGAGTAGGTCTCCGGCCAATATTAATCCGACACCGAATATCGCCCAGAGTCCACCAACGAGTGCCCAGAGTCGATTGGTCCGTGCTTCGTCCATGGAGTGTATGGCTGCGCCAGTCAGAATGGCCAACGGTGCGAACATGGGTAGGATGTAGATGAGCACTTTGCCACTTAGGCTTGACAGGAAGATGAATGTTGCGGCGAACATGATCCACAGGAAGGCACGGGGACCAGCCTGTTTGCGGACAGCCCAGAGTTCCCCCCATGTCTTGATGGAAAGATATTTCTTTATGGGCGCGACAAACAGGAACAATGTCCATGGCAGCCATGCCAGTGGGAAGGCTATAAGGTAGTAATAGAAAGATTCACGGTGGTGGAACGTTTTTGTGGCGCGTTGAATAACGTGTTTGCCGAGGACAGTATTCAGGAGGAAGTCCGGGCCTTCAGCGAGCATGACGCCGGCCACCCATGCAAGCAGAACGCCGATCATGGCGAGCAGGCCAAGTCCCATCTGACGGGTAAAGAGTTTTTTCAATTCACCCCGCCATGCCAGGTAGATACCGGATGTCAGCAATGGAAAGATAAACGCGAGTGGGCCTTTGATCAGCGTGGCGACACCGGCCAGCAGAAAGGCGTAGAGCGGCCATTTGCCTTGCGTTTTTTCATTGAAAGCACGGAACAGACAAGCATGGCTGAGCAGAATGAGCGCGGCGAACATAAGGTCCATGCGTGAATAGTGGAACAGGGCCACCAGAAAGAATGTGGAGAGCAGGATCAATGTGGAGGCCAGACTGATGGAACGGTCGAAGTTGAGTGAGCGGGCCAGAAAGTATGCTCCATAGAGGAAAAACAGACCGGACAGGGCTGCGCCGAGGAAAAAGACACCGGGCATGTCCATGGGGGTGATGGTGTCCAGCAGCCAGAGAAACCAGAAATAGACGGGCGGCTTGTCGGGATAGGGCTGGCCGTTTAGAGAGAGGACCATCCACTTTCCGCCATGAACGAGATTTTGGTAGGCGTTGGCGTAACGCACTTCATCGGAAAACCAGAGGGCGCGGTTGCTGAGGCAGAACCATGTCTGGGCGAACACGGCGAATGTCATGGTCAGCCATGGATGTTTGGCAAGCCTGTCCCAGATGGCGGCAGTTGTATATGTCATTGTCTGGCCTTTTTCCTGAAAAGCGTTGAGCCTGCGATGATGGTGGTGGCAAAGCCTCCCACGCTGCCGAGCAGCCAGGCAAAGAAGACATCAGAAGGGTGATGCCAGCCGAGATAAATTCGTGAAAAGCCCACGGTTCCGAGGAACAGGCCGAAAAGTGCGGTGATCCATGTGCGGTTCAATCGTTGAACCAATGGCAGGGTCCACCCCGTGATTTCCGTGGTGTGTCCAGATGGCAGTGAATGTTGTGCGCCGCGAGTAGAAAGCGGTTCAAACCATTCCCCTTGTCCGGGACGGGGGCGGCCAATGGTCATTTTCAGGAAATGAACACACAGTCCGGCCACGATGGCCTGCACAACGAGCAGGACAAGAACAAAACGCAGTCGTTCACGATTGTGGGTCTTGATGGCCACGATGAGCATGACGGCGTAGACCGCATAGAAAAACGGGTTGCTCCAGTCCGTGATGAATTTCATGACGGCTTTGAGTACGGGGTGAGCAGCCCGGTGGGCCTTGAAATAGACGGCCACGTCAGTTTCGGCGTTGAAACCGAACCAGAGTATGGCGAGGAGTATTAAAAGGGGCGCGGAAAAGAGCGCCCACTGTGTCAGGGAATGTCTGCGCATGCGGTTTTATATGATATACAGGGTGTGGGAGCAAGCCGGTGCAATCAATGCACTGTTTCTATGATTCGTCGGACTCTGGATATTTTTCGTGCGTGTATTTGGCCCATACCTCCGGGCTGGCGTTCAGCTCGGTGAGAATTTCGGTCATGGGCTTGCCTTCCTGTTTCCAGTATTTGTAGGCATTGTCCGAACACTCGAAGGGGATAACCAAGGTTCCGTCGTCAGTGAGATAGGGTTTCTTATCGTCCATGGGCGTGGACTATTTCACTTTTCGAGGTGAACCGCAAGCCACGCCTCGGAAACGAAAAATCCCCTGACATGCAGGGGATTTCTTTTTCGATGAGTGAGCGGACTGCTATGCCGCTGATTGTTTGGCTTTGTCTCCTGCGCCGCAGACCATCCGGTCCATTTGGCGAACTTTTTTCAGGATGTTTTTGGCGATTCGTTTGAATTCGGGCAGGTCTTTTTTATCATACGTGGCTTTTGCCCGTGTCAGGCCCGCCAGATCCAGAGTCTCATTGAACAGATACGGGATATAGAGCGGGTCCTGCTTGATGAATAGCTCGATGCGCGTCAGGGCCGCATGGATTTCCGACTGGTTCCCTGCAAGGTTGCGGAACAGTTTGGTTAGATGCTTTTCGGCGTTGCGTAGGGAGGTTGTCCACATGGGAGAACGCGGCTCCAAACGGATGGGCGGAATGTTGCCCCGGCAACTCAGGAGAGCTGAACGGAGACGGTCGACGCTTCCGGGTGCCGAAGCCAAGATGCCTTCGTTGTAGACCTTGTCGATGCTTACGACTTGTGTACCCTCGATGGGGACACCGCCGCCGTATAAATTGTAGATGGGGAACTGTGCCTGTTTGAGGTCGTCTTCCAGTTCGCGTTTGGCGGTCATGTATTGGACCGTGGTCAGAATGTCCTCGCCATCCAGATTTTGTGTGGTCTGGTGGTAGGATTGTTTCGTCATGTTTGTCGTTTCGTTGTGGTGACCGCCTGAGTGGGATCTCCCATTCAACCATGCGTAGTCCTGACCGGCCAGCAGCAGGTGGTTTACACCGCAGGCGCGGAGGAAGCGGGACAGGGTCACGGAAACGTTACCACCTGCATCCATAACCATGTCGCGTTCTTTGAGTACGTATGTCCCGAGTCCGCCGATAGTCCACAGCGGAAGTGTGGGACCGGGGTACCGTTTGAGCACCATGGGATCTATTTTGGTGGAGTAAACGAGCGGCACATCCTGCACGAAGTCAGGGTCTAGCCGTTCGAAAATCTTGAGCATTGATTTGTCGTAGTCAATGGCCGCGCACATATGTGGTTTGATGCCGAGGCGTTGGAGTGTCGGCACTGTCTGGAGCGCGCAGGTGTAGAAGACGTGCCCCTGCTTTTCCTTAAGCTTGGGAGCCATTGCTTCGAGGCTTGGACCGGCTCCGAGGATGACCGCACCCACGCCTGCGCCTTTGCCTTCAATGGATTTGAGGCTGCCGTCCTGCATGGCGCGTTGAAAATTGTTGATTTCGTTGCCGACCATGACATCCTGTCGAAAACGCAGGGTGGATAGTTCCAGCGAAAAGTTTTCCAGCCGGTTCTTGATGATCCGTGACCATTTGGCGTATTCCGGGCCGAGCTGACGGCTGGGGATGTCGCTTTTCAAGTGAATTTGCCCGTAGACGAATTGGAGATCGAGGTTGCGGACAACTTCGGCAAGGAATCGTTCGTCTGGTATCATGAGATGAAATTTCTTGTTCTCGAAGAACGGGCGGTAATCGGTCTGACCGAGACAGGCGAGCACCATCTCTGCACGAGGTTCCATGAGCATGACCTTATGGGAATCCGGCGTATTTTTGAGCAGATGGTTGATACCGTATCCGAGGTTGGCGCCGACCACGAGAGTCGCCGAGGTCCGGGCTTTTTCCGGGTGCAGCCAGTCGGCGTACAATCCGTCCGGCGGCAGGGATTCGAACATCCCTTTGCCGTCTTCCATGCGCCAGTCGTGGATACCGAACTGGTTGATGAAAAGATTGTTCATCAGCATTTCTTCGTGAAAATCACTGGTGGACAGCCATTGAAACGCCGGGTTTCCCGTGCGTTGCAGGTATTCGATGTTGTCCTTTAGAAAGGGATATGCGCTCATGCTTTCCTCGTTGTGCTCAAAAAATGACGGTGCTGGCTCTGATTTGCATGTAGTATGCCAGTTGCACTGGAAATCAATTTCCCCTACCGTGCGGACAAGAATTGCCAAATCAGCCCAGGGAATTATGAGGGGGCTATCATGAATAATAATTTACTTGCATTAATCGGAAATACACCGCTGGTGGAGATACGCCACCTGAACCCTAATCCAAACGTCAGGATTTTGGCGAAACTGGAGTGCCAGAACCCCGGAGGTTCGGTAAAAGACCGCGTGGCCGCCGCCATGATTCAGGCCGCCGAGGATTCTGGCGAATTGACGCCTGAAAAAACCATCATTGAACCGACGTCCGGCAATACCGGTGTTGGGCTTGCCATGGTCGCAGCCATCAAGGGGTATCGTATAAAATTGCTCATGCCGGAGACTGCTTCCGAAGAGCGCAAGATGATCATGGCCGCATACGGGGCCGAGCTTGAATTGACTCCAGGCCATCTTGCTACGGACGGGGCCATTGAGCAGGCATATCGCTATGCGCGTGAGGAACCGGATAAGTATGTCCTCATGGATCAGTACAACAATCCGGCGTGTATTACCGCGCATTATAACGGTACTGGCTTGGAAATCTGGGAACAGACCGAAGGTGCGGTTACGCATTGTGTAATTTGTCTTGGTACGTCTGGTACAGCCATGGGCATAGCCAAGCGACTGCATGAGATGGGTGACGTCCATGTTGCGGCAGTTGAGCCGTATGCTGGTCATAAGATTCAGGGCCTCAAGAATATGCTTGAATCCTACCCGCCCGGAATTTATGACAAGAAGAGCCTTGATGAAGTCCTGCATGTTGAAGATGATGTAGCCTTCGACTATTGCCGTAGACTGGCGCGGGAAGAGGGTATCTTCGCAGGCATGAGTTCAGGTGCGGCTCTTGGCGGGGCCATCCAGTTGGCCGAGCGCATGGAATCAGGCACCGTGGTTGCCATCTTCCCGGATTCCGGTGAGCGATATCTTTCTACGCCGCTGTACAGGCACCAGCCCGGTAGTGGCGTGACTATTTACGACATGGCTTCTGGCTCCGACAAAATGCTCAACGGCTCGAACGGTCTTGGCTTGTATACCATGGGGCCGAGCCTTGATGACACGGATTCCATTGATTCATGGCGTCGCCTTTCGTTGCTTGATGTTTTTATTCGGCACATGACCGCGTCCGGTGTGGCTGTGAATGCTGCCGCCGGTTTGACGGATATGGATGATCGCACACTGGCTGCAGCTCGTGAAGGTGGACTTAGTCGTGAAGCGTTCGCCGCCGATAGGTTGACTGCGGTGCTTGATCGCGCCCGTGATATGGGTTTGACCGAATCCATCAGTTTTCCGCTGTCGTCCGGCAGTAATGATACGTCCTTGTCCCTGTGTCGTAAGCTGCTCGGCAAGGGATTGGCGTATGAGAAGCTGAGAAGCGTGTATTTCGATGTGTTCCGCGATAAGCGATACGGCGAGATCGCAGACGTTGATATGGATAAGGTTTCCGGCGGTCATACCGTGGACCTGAACTCCTACGTCAAGGATAACCCGCTTGATTTCACGTTGTTGAAACGGGCCACCCTGTATGATTTGAAACGGGGTGAGGTCGTGGAAACCCAGTGGGGCAATGTGCGTCCGAGCTGGTTCTTGCAACACGCAGCCACCGCGCTGGATGTGCTACCGCGTATTGATGTCATGATCGGTTCGGAAAAACATCGCTTTCCACATCTGGAAAATCTGCGCGCCATCTGGTCAACGGCTGGCCGGGAACTTCAAGCATGGATGGTCTGTCAGCAGTCGTCGGATAGCGACGGCGGCAGACTGGATGCCGTGGCCGAAAAACTCGGCGGCTACCGTGCGGCCCGCTGTTGGTTGCTCTCGGTGGCGAACCGCAAACCACTGTGCGCATCCGACGAAAATCTTTCCATGTGGGCGCGCAACTGGCGCAAGGTGCAGGAAGGCACAGCCGTCCTGACCCTCGCCCTCGACGCAAAAGGTGACTCGGTCTCCCGTGATGTGGAGCAGGCCGTCTTCGACCTCAAAGCTGGCTTCAAAACAGCCATGGACGATGGCCTTAAGTTCCACCACTTCTGGCCCGCGCTCTTCAAGTTCGTCAAAAGAATCAACGGCTGGGACGCAGACAACTCCCTCACCGGAGCCGCCGCCAAAGCCTGCCACGATGAACTTATGAATATCGATTCCATCCTCGGCATCCTCGACCCCACCCAAATGCCCGTCCCCCTCAGCGACCTCCCCGCCGAGGTCCAAGGCATGGTGGCAGACCGCCAAAAAGCCCGCGAAGCCAAAGACTTCGCCCAGTCCGATGCTCTCCGAGACACAATCGAAAAAGCCGGATTCAGAGTAGAAGACACCGCCGGAATACCAAGAGTGTTTAAGGCATAAGATTGAATTAAGAAATATGATTGAAAAGAGCAGGGTCGCCCTGCTCTTTTTTTGCTCGTTATTTTTTTTTGGGCGGAGGTGGCGGCGGGGTTCTTCGATCTGTTTCCGGAACGTAGCCATCTTTTTGAATTCTATCTCCTGGGAGATCCTTTCTCGATGGTGGAGGAGTGGAGGGAAAACCTCGATCTTTTTTGTTTTTACTCATTTTTTTCTCCTTCTATGTTAAAGAATTCAAGATAAGAATATTCTCCTTTGGCAATTAAGATTCCTTTGGTATTATCTTTTACTGGTCCAAGGTCTCCGTCTTTGTCGATACTATATGAATATTGGATGTATATTTCGTCTTTGTTTGGATAGCAGCCTGCACAAGAGTCGCCACCGAAATAGCCTCCAACTGTTTCTCCATTTTTGAGTTTTATAATAACGAAACATTCTTCTCTTTTTTCAAAAAAGAAATCCCAAGGGCTGGATGCAGGCTCAATGATATATTTTTGAATTTTCTTAATTTTACGTATTTTATAAAAAATCAATGAAAGAATACTCGGACAAAATATGAAATAAAGTAAATTTGATGTTAGATTAGAGTTAAAACTCAGCACTTTTTGAAATAAAATAAAGTTTAGAAAACCATAGAATGCAGCTTCAAGGGGCAATTGAGTCCAATTTATAGATCGTGGATTGAGGAGGCCATAAAATAAGATTGCTGTGATTCCGGGAAAAACAACTAAAATGAATAATTTAAGCGAATCGATATCATTAAAGAAAGCCATTTAAGAGTCCTTTGAAATGTTTTTAGATGTTTTCCTATATAATATTTTATTCTCCTTATCCAGAGAAGGAGTGAAGGTGATTTCATTGTGGGAGGGGTAGCCCTTTCAAACCACCAACGGCTTAGAAGCTGACGAATCGGAAAGCTGCGGCTTTTCGAATCATCGGAGCCGTTTCGGCGACTTGATTCGGGAGCAGCCCGATTCGATCAGATTCTTGCCGGGGATGGTTGGGCGGATAAGCTAGCGCAAGCGCCTTTTCTTTCGTCTATTTCTTTTGGCGCAGCAAAAGAAATGGACTCCGCCGGAAGGGCAATAAAAAAACTTGGAGGAACGCCAGTGACGGCTTTCTCTTTTCTTCCTTCTTCCCTCTTCCTCTTCATTCTCACAAAAAAAGGGGAGCCTCCCTCAAAGAAAGCTCCCCACAAGACGGACGTTAAACCCGCCCTATCCCTTATTCAAATAACTTCATAAACTCCCCATAGCCTTCATCCTTCAAATCCTCCTTCGCAATAAACCTGAGCGAAGCGGAATTAATACAATACCGCTGACCGGTCGGCTGCGGCCCATCATCAAATAAATGTCCCAAATGCGAATCTCCGGCCTTGCTGCGAACTTCAGTCCTCACCATGCCAAGGGTCGAATCCTTGTTCTCGATGATGCTTTCCTTCTGGATGGGACGGGTAAAGCTCGGCCATCCAGTGCCGGACTCAAACTTGTCTTTGGACGAGAATAAAGGCTCACCCGTGACTACATCCACATAAATCCCGTCACGCTTGTTGTCCCAAAACTCGTTGTCAAAAGGCCGCTCCGTGCCGTTCTCCTGCGTGACCTTGTATTGTAGGGGAGTCAGCGAATCCTTGATCGTGCCGTCTTCCGGCCTGACGTATGTACCGGGCAACGGACATGGCTGTGGAGTTGCCCCCTTGGACTTGATCTTGGCCTCATCACCCCATGTTTCCTTGACGTAACTGTCACGACCAGAAAACTTACGGTAGGTCTTGTACCTGATCGGACAGGTGCGAGAATAATTCTGATGGTAGTCCTCGGCGGCATAAAATGTGGTGAACGGCAGAACGGGCGTTACAACCAGACCGCCGAGCCGTTCGGATTCGTCGAGAGCCTTTTTCGATGCCTCGGCTGCTTCGCGCTGTTCATCTGAATGATAGAAAATCGTCGACGTGTAATGGAACCCGCGATCACCGAAAGACCCACTGTCGTCGGTGGGATCAAAGTACTTCCAATAATGGTCGATAATTTCACGATAGCTGACCTGTGTCGGGTCGAAATACACCTGCACCGCCTCGCGATGGCCGGTCATGCCACTGGATACTTGTTCGTAAGTCGGGTTCTTTTCTTCGCCGCCAGCATAGCCGGAGACAACCTTTAGAACGCCGGGAACTTTTTCGAGATCAGATTCAGTGCACCAGAAACATCCGCTCGCAAGGGTGGCAATTTCCGCGTGTTGTGTGTCAGTCATGGCTTTTTCTCCCGGAGAAGTGAACACGATGGATGAAAGCCCGATAACCAGAAGCAACGCTCCCAGCCCGAGCAGTGTGGTTTTTTTCATGGTCATGCTGTGTATCTCCGATATTAATAATAGTAACTTTTATTATCAATAAATAGGTATGCAACCGGGGAGTGTCAATAGCCGGTGAAAAGCGTGAAACAGAGCTTTGGATGGGAAAGAAATCATCGCAAAGTGTTATTTTTGCGAAAAAATGGTAGATTTTTGGCCGGAATTGTTGCACATGCCATTGCTTCGTATGGCAGGCCCGTGCATAATACATTTCAATTGGCCTTTAGTACGAATCCAAATTTCGCACACAATACCTTTTAAGGAGATACCATGCCCAATCAGAACTTCACCCTTTTTAGCGGCGGCGCCCAGGGCGCAGAGAATCAGTTCGGCAAACTGGCCGAGTATTATGGCCTGTCCGAAGTCAACTATACTTTCGAAGGCCACAAGATTGAACGTACTCGCGGCGTGCGCGTGCTGACCGATGAAGAACTGACCCAGAAAGATGTCAGCCTGACCTATGTCGCCAAGCTGCTCAATCGCAAATTTACCAACGCTGAAAAGATGCGCAAGGTCTTGCAGACCATCATGCATCAGGTTGAGTCCAGCCATCAGATTTTTGTTATTGGTACCATTCAGGAAGATGGCACCGTCAAAGGCGGCACCGGTTGGGGCGCTGAGTTCGCCAAGATCTGCAACAAGGAACTGTTTGTGTTCGGTCAGGTCAAGAACGCTTGGTTCAAATGGGAAAAAGGCGCATGGATTGTTGTGGAAGCTCCGGTCATCACCGACAGCCATTTCACCGGAACCGGTACTCGTTTTCTCGAAGAGAATGGTAAAAAAGCTCTCGAAGATTTGTTCTCCCGTTCCTTCAAGTAAACGATAGCTCTATCGATCGACAAAGGCGGCCTGAATTATCAGGTCGCCTTTTTTTTATGCCTCCGGCGGCCAGAGGGGGAACCTCTTGGAAGAGGTTCCCCCTCTGGACTCCCCCTCCAGAACTTTTTATTGCGCCTTTGGCGAGAGCGCTCTAGAGCGGAATGTGTTTCTGGGGTGATAGGATAAAAGATTTATATTTGAATGAAAATTCGAGCGGAGCGAGCTATAAAAAGTTTAGGAAAAGAGAGGGATGGGGGTCTGGGGGAAGGGAGAGAAAGACCCTTCTCAAAGGGTTTTCTCTCCCTTCCCCCAGCTGCCGGAGGCAAAAAAAACGGGGCCCGTGGACCCCGTTTTTTTATATGTCGTTTCTGCGTTTCGACTTTGATTTTGACTGCGAATATTTCTTCACGTCGATGTTGTACTTCTTCACCTTGTAGTTGACGATTCGGTACGAGACGCGGAGATCGCGGGCAGACTGCAACATGTTGCCGCCGGTCTGCTTGAGCGAATCAATGAGCAGTTCCTGCTCGAACTTGGCAACGGCCTCACCAAAGGAGAGGTTGGTGCCGGTAGCCGAGCTTTCCGCCGACTGGAGAGTGGGCGGCAGGTGGTAAGTACGGATAACCTGTTCTTCGCAGAGTAGGACCGCACGTTCCATGCAGTTCTTGAGTTCGCGTACGTTTCCTGGCCAGTGATACATGACAAGAAGTTCAATAGCCGGAGTAGAGATGCGCTTCACTTCTTTGCTGTACTCCTCCGTGAATTCGGCCAGGAAATGCTCTGCCAGAGGCAGGATGTCCTCGCGTCGTTCCTTGAGGGGCGGAATGAAGATAGGGAATACGTTGATGCGGTAGTACAGATCTTCACGGAAGAGGCCCTTTTCCAACAATTCTTCGAGCGGCTGGTGGGTGGCGCAGATGAGGCGCACGTCAACTGTGATGGTCTGTTCCGATCCGACACGCTGGATTTCTTTTTCCTGAATGGCGCGAAGGACTTTGGCCTGAGCGTCGAGGGACAGCTCACCGATTTCGTCGAGGAACAGGGTTCCCTGATCCGCGACTTCAAAGAGACCGCGTTTGGTTTGGAATGCTCCGGTGAACGCACCTTTCTGGTGGCCGAACAGCTCGGACTCAATGAGTTCCGAGGGCAGGGCCGCGCAGTTGAGCTTGATCAACGGCTTGTCAGCGCGAGGGCTGGCCTTGTGAATGGCATCGGCCAGCAATTCCTTGCCTGTACCGGATTCGCCGCGCAAGAGAGCGGTCGCCCGACTGGGAGCGACCTGACTTGATTGGCGAAGGACCATGCGCATTGCCTTTGATGCGGCCACGAAATCCTTGGGCGGTGCTGTGTCCAGCCCGCTGTTCATCATGCCTTGCGAGAGCATGTGGTTTTGGGTGGCCATCTCTTCCTGCAACTGGGCAACGTGGCCCGCGATGATGCCCGCGACAACTTCCAAGAACTGGCAGTGTGCGGCCATATCGTCGGCAGGGATAAGGGGCACGTCCACGGACAATGCGCCAATGACCTCGGAATGATCGGAATGTCGGTTAAGAACCGGCACGCAGATGAAACCGAGCTTCTTGAGTTCTTCTTCGCTGCGTCCGAAAGCCTTGTTCAGGAACTCGGAATCGTCGGACAGGCGATGGATGGTGATGGATTCACCGGAATCGAACACCCGGCCGATAATACCTCGGCCGGGGGAATAAGTAACGTCCTCAACCTGGGTGGGGCTGTACGTGAGCGAGAGTTTCAGGTTCTCGGTCTTGGGGTCCATGATAACCATGAACGCCCGAACGTATTCCATGTCCCGGGCCAGGATTTTCAGGAGCGCGTTTAAAGACTCCTCAAGCGGGATATCCCGCTTCAGCGATTTCTGGACCAGTTTAAGCGTGGTCAGATGGCTGAGGTCGGAGGTGTCTCGATTGGTGGATGTCATTGTTTCCTTTTCTAGGCGTTAAGGGTCTTAACGCCAAGCTCCAATGCTTTGAGGTTCACGGCCTGAATCTTTGCCGGGAGGTTCGCCTTGATGGCGGCTTCCAGCGCTTCAGGACCGAAAGGCAACTTGCCTGCCGCGCACAAAGCGCCGAGCATGGCAACGTTGCCGGATTGGACGGCACCGGCTTCGAGGCCGATGGTCTGGTTTGCCATGTAGTATGCTTGGTCAGTGCAGGCGGCGACAGCCTTTTTAATGTCGTCGATGGTCGGACATTCCTGATTGCCCATGGCCACGGCCAGAGGCGGAATGAATTCGGTAGATGAGACCACGAGGCCACCTTTTCTCAGGTAGGGCAAGGCTCGCATGGTTTCCATGGGCTCGAATCCGAGCAGGATATCGGCTTCGCCATGCCCAAGTTTGGGCGACTTGCAACCGATAAGCACTGTGGATTCGACCACGCCACCGCGCTGGGCCATACCGTGAATCTCGCCGGAAGTGACGGGCAATCCCTGGCTGAGTATGGTCTGAGCGAGAAGGGTCGTAGCGGTCAGGGTTCCCTGTCCACCTACGCCGGTCATGAATATGCGAATTTTCTTGGTATCGGTCATGTTAGCTGCCTCTCTTCTTGGCTTTGATATGTCCGCAGACCTGCAAGCAGAGCATACAGCCGTTGCACAGCATTGGGTTGACTGCGGCCTTGCCGCCTTCCTTGTACATGGCAGGGCAAGCAAGCTTGTCCAGACAATCGAATCGGCCAGTGCAGGATTCGGCGACGTAAGCCACTTGCGGGGCAACTTTCTTGTAGACTCGGCGAGTGAAGAGGGGACACGGCTCTTTGGCGATGAGCACGCGTACTCCAGACAGTGCCTTCAATTCTTCGAGGGCGGCCAGAGTCTTTTTTTGATTGAACGGATTGACCGTGCGCACTTCGGTGACGCCCAGACCGCGAACAGCAGACTCGATGTCTAGCGGATGGTCGTTTTCGCCGAGGATAGTGCGATCAACGCCGGGGTTTGGTTGATGACCGGTCATGGCAGTGGTGCGGTTATCCAGAACGACCAAGAGAATGTCGTGCTGATTGAAGACCGCATTGGCCACGCCGCTCAGGCCGGAATGGAAGAACGTGGAGTCGCCGATGAAAGCGACCACGGTCTGACCGGATGCTTTGGCAACGCCTCCGCCTGCGGAGATGGAAGATCCCATGCAAACGAGGAAGTCGGCCGCTTGAAGCGGGGGCAGAATTCCGAGTGTGTAACAGCCGATATCGGAAGAGTAGACGGCTTCGTCGCCGAAAACTTTTTTGGCCGCGAAGTATGTGCCGCGATGCGGGCAACCGGCACAAAGGTTCGGCGGACGGCCCGGCAGTTCGGGCAGATCACAGTCACAGGCCTCGGCCAGTGCTTCGCCAAGAATTGTGCGAATGACATTTTCCACCATGGTGACGGAAAATTCGCCGAATTTAGGCAACACGTCTTTGCCGAGAATTTCGATGGATATTTCGTTTTTCTGGGCCAGTACGCGGAATTCGTTTTCTACCAGTGGTTCCAGTTCTTCGACTACCAGGACTTTTTTTACGGACTTGATGAAGTCCAGACATTTTTTCTCAGGCAGAGGATAGGGGAAACCAAGTTGGAGGACGGAGACCTTGTCGGCAAGGCCTGCGTTTTCCAGAGCGTCGGCAACGTATGCGCTGGAAATACCAGAGCAGACAATGCCCAACTCGCCAGAGCCGGTCACAGTGTTGTATACGGATTTTTCGGCTTCTTCTCGGAGGTCCTCAATGCGATCCAGCAGTGCCAGATGCATGGGACGGGAGAATGCCGGGATGGGAACAAATTTCGATGGGTTGCGTTTGAAGCCTTCGGGCTTGCCCGGATCAGGAGCGGGGCCGAATTCAACCGCACCGCGAAGATGGTTGACGCGAGTGGTGGTCCGAAGCAGCAGCGGTGCGCCGTGTTTTTTCGACAGAAGCAGGCCGTCGCGGGTCATGTCTTTGGCTTCCTGAGCTGTGGACGGCTCCAGGATAGGCATGCCAGCGATGCGTGCGTAGATGCGATTGTCCTGTTCATTTTGGCTGGAATGACAGCCCGGATCATCGGCGGACAGCAAAACTATGCCGCCGGGAGCACCAGTGTAGCAGAGTGTCATGAGCGGATCAGCTGCTACGTTTACGCCAACGTGCTTCATTGTGCACAGAGTCATGGCTCCGGCCAGAGTTGCGCCACCGGCGACCTCAAGGGCCACCTTCTCGTTGACGGAGTACTCGAAATAGTATTTGCCGTCCGGGGAAATGCGATAGAATGTATCGGGAACTTCCGAGGACGGAGTGCCTGGGTAGCAGGAAACCACCTGAATGCCAGCTTCAATGGCACCACGGACAATGGCTTCGTTACCAAGCAGCAGGTGGGTTTCACCGGGAGTGTCGCCCAAGAGCGGATTTGCCATATTATCTCTCCATATATGCGCTGAGTGCGCGGTTATTTGGATTCAAGCTGGGAAATCTTGTAGTCGATGAACGGTTTGTCAGCGACGTCTTTTTCAGCGATTTTTTTGTATGCGTCCAACGCTTCAACAGTGTCACCGGCTGTTTCCGCTGCCAGAGCGAGCTGGCGATAGACGGGCACGGTGTATGCGGCGGAAGCGATGCCGACTAATTCTTTCATTTCGGTCAGAGCGTCAGCACTTTTACCTTCAAGAAGGAGGGCTTTGGCCTTGCCCATCCGAGCGGTGAACTGCATGTCGTCATTGGTTTCACCAACGAGCATGCCCCAGTAAGTCACGGCTTTGGCGTATTCGCCAAAAGTCATGCTGGCTTGGGCAATTTCCAGAACAACAGCAGGCTTCACGGAAGCGGGAACAGTGCTGAGCAGGGTTTCCAGTTTTTCAATCTGGTCCTTATTTCGGGTTTCAACGAGAATGACGCCGAGTTCGGCCTGCGCCGTTGCTTTGGCCTTGGCGGCATAAGCATTGTACCCCGCATAGATTGCGGTCACGCCAATGATGACGCTGACTGCGAGAATGAGCTGCTTTTGATACTTGAAGGCGGCTTCGAGGATGGGGTGCATGGACTGCGGTGCCCGGGACTCGATGTCAGAAAGCACTTCTTGTTGTGTGGTCTTGTTGTCAGCCATTGTTTTTTTGTTCCTCCATGAAGGGAATTTGCTTACGCGAAGGCCGGGAAGCTAGGCCCGCCAACGCAAAGGGCTTGATAAGCAAAATTGTAAAAAAGGTCAAAGCCTATTTTGAAAACAGGGCTGAAAATCGGGTAAATTGCTATTTTTGGGCGGTGTTTTGTGATGTGAAATGACAAAAAGTGTAAAATGAACAGTGTGTGATGGCCAAAAGTGTTCAGGCTGTTGTCATTGTCGGGTTTGACTTTATCCTATAGTGAGGGTTAGCAAAAAAGATCCGTCGGAGAAGGAATTTTATTCGGCGATGATTCAGAACTGAATTTCAAGGAGTATATATGGATATTCGTGAACAAATGGTGGAAATGGGCAAACGTGCCAAAGCGGCGTCCCGAGGGCTGGCAAATGCCTCTGGCAAGGCTAAACAGGATGCTTTGCTGATTCTGGCTGACCTGTTGCAATCCGAGACTGAAGCCATCGCCGTTGCCAACAAGAAGGACCTTGATGCCGCCGTCGAAAGAGGATTGGACAAGGCCCGTGTACAGCGTTTGACCATTAATGAGAAGGTGCTTAATTCCATGATTCAGGGCTGCCGAGAGGTGGCTGCCATGGCTGATCCCGTGGGTGAAATTGAGTCCATGACCAAGCGCCCCAACGGTATGTTGGTTGGACGTATGCGTGTTCCTCTCGGTGTGGTCGCTATGATTTACGAATCCCGTCCCAATGCGACTGTGGATGCCGGTATTCTTTGCCTCAAGGCAGGGAACGCTGTCATACTGCGCGGTGGGTCCGAGGCGTTTCATTCCAATAAATTTTTGGCTGATCTCATGCACATTGCCTTGGAACAGGCCGGTCTGCCTCAGGACGCGGTGCAGGTGCCGCCCACCACGGACCGTGAAGCCGTGGCCGAGATGCTCAAGCTTGATGAATATATTGATGTGGTTATTCCGCGCGGTGGAGAAGGTCTCATTCGTGCCGTGACCAGTCAGGCCACCATGCCTGTTCTCAAACATTACAAGGGCGTGTGTCAGATGTTTGCGGACGCTTCCTGCGATATCAATAAGGCAGTGCCTATCATTGAGAATTCCAAGATGCAGTACCCCAGCGGTTGCAATGCGTTGGAATGCCTGCTTGTTCATAAAGATGTGGCTGACGTTTTGTTGCCCAAGGTAGCTCAGGCCATCGGCTCCAAGGGTGTGAAGTTCAAGGCGTGCGAAAAGTCTCTGCCGCTCTTGGGGGAATTTGCTGAATCCGCTGTTGGCGATGATTGGGGTTTTGAGTTCTTGGATCTGATTCTGGCCGTGAAGGTCGTGGATGATCTGGATGAGGCCATGGACTATATCGCGGAATATGGTTCCAATCATACCGAATCAATTTTGTCAGAGAACTATGAACACTGCATGCGTTTCATTCGTGAAGTGGACGCCTCGTTGGTCGTGGCCAATGCAAGTACCCGATTCAATGACGGTGGTCAGCTTGGTCTTGGTGCCGAGATCGGTATTTCTACCTCCAAGCTTCATGCGTATGGCCCAATGGGTATCAAGGAATTGACGAGTGCTAAGTTTGTGCTCATGGGTGAAGGTCAGATTCGCGAATAAGGTTTTTTTAAGAAGATTGTTTCAAGGCCGTCCTTTATTAGGGCGGCCTTTTTGCTTGGAAGGTAGAGTTGGAGTATGTACAAATATGAATAGGTATGAGGAAAAGTATGTTTTTCGTGACCGGACACTTGTGTTCTGTGTCACTCTTGCATCTTGGCCTGAACATGTTTATCTTTGCGTGAATCAAGGGGATTGTTTGTGAAAATTGGTATTCTCGGCGGGAGTTTCAATCCGATCCACACTGGGCACGTTCGTATGGCTGTTGAAGTCTGCGAACAGCTTGAATTGGACCGAGTGGATTTGGTTCCGGCCAAAGAGCCACCGCATAAGAACGGTGCTGACATGCTGCCTTTCAAGCTGCGTCTTGATATGGTCGACCGGGCTATCGGTGATATTCCCGGATTGGGGGCTAACCCTATTGAGGGCCGGCGTTCCGGGCCTTCCTTTACCTGTGACACGCTGACTTGTTATCGTTCAGAACAGCCGGAAACCGAATTTCATTTTATTCTTGGCGCATCCACGTTTTTGGAACTGCCTGACTGGCGGCGAGGATTGGATATACCCAATATGGCATCTTTGGTGGTGGTCAACCGATGGGAGGCTGCTGGCGAGGTGACTGGATTTATCAATACGCATTGGCCCAATGCCGTTCAGGAAGAGCTTGGACTGTGGCAGTTCCCTGAAGGCCACTCCATTCGACTTTTGGGTATTCCCCGGCTGGATATTAAAGGTGGACACCTTCGCCGGTGTTGGTTGGAGAGACGGTGTTTGAGTCTGCTTGTGCCTCCGGGGGTGGAAGCGTTGCTGGAAGAGCGGGCGGATGAGATCGAACAGTATTGGGGCATTCGTTCGTAAAAAATGCTGACACAAGCTGTGTGTGCCTTGACGGAGATGTGATTCGTTAAGAGTGTTTAATGGGTGTCGTTGAGCATGGCGTGAATGTTTTGCATGACGCTTTCCGGTGTTGTGCTAGTCATGCATTCAAATCCGAAAGGACAGGGTTTGGCACCATGCAGAGAGCATGGTCGGCAGTCGAGCGGCTGTTCGATGACTCGGTCTTTGAGACCTGCCGGATAGAATCCCCAGGCACGTGCTGTGGGGCCGAAGATAGCGGCCACGGGTGTGTCTACACCACACGCCAGATGCATGGGGCCGGAGTCGCCGGTCACGAGTATTTGAGCTTGGGCGAGCAGTGCGCTGGTTTCCCGCAGATCTGTCTGATTTGTCAGATCGTGGTTATTCTCGGCCAGAATTTTTTCAGTGTTTCGGCCAATGACGAACCATCCTAGATTATTTGCATTTAACAATTTCATAAGCCGTAGCCAGTGCTCTTTGGGCCATTGTTTGGCCGGGTGCGTGGCGTAGGGGTGCAGGCCAATGAGTGGCCCGGACAGTCCAATAGCATCGAGACGGGTGGATGCGGCGGTGCGTTCTTCATTTGTCAGGTAAATGCGTGGTACCAGATCGTGTGCTGCTGGCGGTGTGCTGTCGAGGGCCATGCTGTACCGTTGTGGGACTGTAGTTTTTTCAAGCTGCACCCGGAAACGCTCAGCGCGTGTGCGATCATAGAGCCGTCGGTTCAAGCCGAATTTTGGATAGCGAATGACAGGGCCTTTCCATCGCGCGGAAAGAATGCGCGAACGCAGGGTGCCGTGTAGGTCTATGAGAGTCTGTCCTTTGAAATAGCTGGACAGTTCGCCTGCGACAGTGAACCATGGCCCGGTCTTGAGTTGGTCATTGGAGAATTCCACAACCTCTTTGATGGCGGGGTGATTCTCCAGCAAGGGGGCGTTCCCTTTACGGGTCAGAAAAATAAAAGTATCCCCCCGCGTTTCATGCCAATGTGACAGTACGCCGGTGGTTAGCGCTACATCACCCATGTGGCCGAGGCGGAAAACAAGTTTCGGTGTGGTGTCGGAAGACAATTGCATGTCCGTTCAGTTCGCCTCAATCGCCTTGGAAGTCAAGTGTGTTGCGTGTTGCACCACCTGAATCCATCTGTTATATTATTCCTTTCAAACACTATGATTTTTGGACTGTTTTTCAGAAAGTGATCAAAAAAAATGCTTGAACTTGTACTCGCCGTTGGCGTGGCTGTCTTTGTCTCCATGTTCTGCTCGGTAGCAGAAGCCGCACTGTATTCCATGAGCTGGGCCGATATTGAAAAGCTCAAGGATAGCGGAAGCAAGTCGGCGGCATTGCTTCATAAACTTCGTTTCAATGTGGACGAACCAATCACCGCCATTTTGACGCTTAACACCTGTGCACATACTGCTGGTGCAGCTGTGGCCGGTTGGGCGTGGGCCAATTTATATGGTAAAGAGACGCTTTGGCTCTTTACAGTCGCCTTTACAGTAATTATTCTCATCTTCACAGAGATCCTGCCAAAGACGCTTGGCGTGGTGTATTCTGATCGTATTGCACCGCCGCTGGCTCGCCCATTGCTGGGGTTGGTCTGGATATTTAAACCCGTGATTGCGGTCATGAGTGTTTTGTCCAAGGCTATGCATAAGAAGAATGCAGGGCCTGATCACACGGAAGATGACATCAGGGCTATTGTCAGCCTGACCCGTCGGTCTGGAGTGATCAAGCCGTATGAGGAGCAGTCCATCCGTAATATCCTGTCGCTGGATTCCAAGACAGTTGAGCGGATAATGACCCCTCGTACAGTGGTTTTTTCATTGTCTGCAGATATGACTGTCGCCGAGGCTCGGGAGTCACATCCCACATGGCCGCACAGTCGTATACCTGTGTTTGATGATGATCCGGAGGAAATTGTAGGCGTTGTCTATCGGCGGTTGGTGCTTGAGGCGCTGGCCGACGACAGGGACGACCTGAAATTGTCGGATATCATGCGTCCGGTTCGTTTTGTGCTCGAAACAGTTACCTTGGACAAGTTGTTGGTACAGTTTCTGGGAAGCCGTATGCATTTGTGTGTGGTCCTTGATGAGTACGGAGGAGTGGCCGGTGTGGTGACGCTCGAAGATGTACTCGAAGAAATTTTGGGTAGTGAAATAGTTGACGAGACCGATCAGGTGGTGGATATGCGTGAACTCGCACGAATGCAGCGGGATGAACTCACCGGCAGTCGGCCCAAGTCAACTGAGAAAGAGAAGAAATAAAGTCGCGAGAACGCGCAAGGGATCATAATGGCGAAAAGTTCCAATAAAGTCGTATACGGAGTTGCCTTGGCATTGTTTCTGGGTGGTCTCGGGTATCTTATCTTTTCCGGTCTGACTGAAGATTCGGTATACTTCCTTAATGTGTCCGAGGCGTTGGCTGAAGATCGGACACAGATTGGACAGGCTCGTCTGTTTGGTAAGGTATCACCAAAAAATCTGGAAATCGTGGATGGCAAGCTCGGGGCCAGTTTTGACCTCCTCGACAAGGTCGAGCATGCCAAGTCCCTGCGAGTCCGATATAAAGGCGCTTTGCCGGATACCTTCAAGGAAGATGTTGAAGTCATAGTAGAAGGGACTTTTTCGTCTGATGGCGAAGTCTTTGTCGCACGGACTTTGGTGACAAAGTGTCCTTCCAAGTATGAAGAGCAAAGTAAGAAAATGGAAAAAAGTAGTTAGCGTGCCGGTTGGTGAAATCTTTTTCACATGGTTGCTTCGTTTGTTTTATCCTACTATCGCCGTGTGACTTTGGTCATGAATTCGCGAATTCGGGCTTGTGCGTCCGGACATTCGCATGTTGATATCGTAAGGAGAGTTTCATGCATCTGACCGGATATGTCGGTTTGCTTTTTTCACTGCTCGCGTTTCTTTTTCTCGCAGGATTTGCCGGGGTCGCAGCGTGGCGACAGAATAAAGACTCCTTGGTCTTCATCGAACGCGGGCAACTTCTGGCTTCCGGGGGTGTGATTTTTTCAACGTTGATTCTGATGGTCGGTTTGACCTCCAGAGATTATTCGTTCCGCTATGTCTATGACAATGTGGATAACGCGCTATCCTTCGTTTATACCCTCACGGCTTTGTGGGGCGGACGCGAGGGATCGTTACTTTTCTGGGAATTGATTATCGCTGTTTCCGGTATGATTTTGGTGACCACGCCGAGTTACAAGTCCTTCAGTGACGACACCAAATTGTATTTCTGGATGTTCTTTTTGGCTATTCAGGGGTTCTTTTTGCTCCTGCTCACAGGCTGGTCCAATCCATTCATTGAGATTATCCCGGCACCGACTGATGGGCGCGGTTTGAATCCGCTTTTGCGTAACCCTGGCATGATCTTCCATCCGCCATTGTTGTTTCTTGGTTTCGCCTTGTATGCCATTCCGGCGTGTGCGGCGTTGGCTGCTTCCATCGCGGGTGAAGAGAAATCCTGGATTACCGTGACTCGTAACTGGAACATTCTGTCCTGGGTATTCCTGACCGCAGGTATCGTGCTCGGTGCATGGTGGTCTTATATGGAATTGGGCTGGGGTGGTTATTGGGCATGGGATCCGGTTGAAAACGCTTCGTTGATCCCATGGTTTGCAGGGACCGCCGTGCTGCATACGTCCATCATCGAATCTCGTCGTAACGCCTTGCAGCGCACCAACGTCTTTCTCATGTCCTTGACGTTTATCTTGTGTATTTTTTCGACCTACTTGACCCGGTCCGGTGTTATTGACTCTCTGCATTCATTTGGGGAATCCGGTGTCGCCAAGCCGTTGTTTTGGTCCATGATGATCGGGCTGTTTGTGACGTTCATGGTCACTTTTTTGTCCAAGCGTCTGACCCATCGTAGCTTGTCCGATTTCTTGAGTCGACAGGGTATGCTGGTTATCGCGGCTTGGTTCCTGCTTGCTTTGGGCATGGTTGTCACTTTGGGAACCATGTGGCCGGTTATCAGTCAGGTTTGGACCGACAAGCCGCTTGGTCTTGATGCCCATTTTTATAATCGGGTCTGCCTGCCGTTCATGTCGTGTCTTGTGCTTATCTTCTGCTACTGTCCGTGGCTTGGTTGGAAGGGAGGCATCCGCAACCTGAAGGGCTTCATCGGTGTCTCTGCCGTGTTGGCTGTCAGTTTTGTCGGGTTCTACCTGTCAGGCATGACGAATGTTCTGGCTGCTTTGACCGCAGCCGCCTCTGTCGCTGCAATTTTCGGCATGGTCATGCTGTTTGTTCTTTATCCGTCCATGCGGAGAACGCGTCAGTCCTGGGGAGCCTACGGCATCCATCTCGGTTTGGTACTCATCGCTCTTGGTATTGCTTTTTCCGGTCCGTACAAGATTGAACAGGAAGTTGTTTTGGCCAAGGGCGAGTCCATGATTATTGACGACTATACGCTTACCTTTACTGATCTGGTGCAGGATGGCGATGTCGGTGATATCAAGTTGCGCGCTACTGCCACGCTTGAGGTTTTCGAAGACGGCAAACTCATGGGTATCATGATGCCGGACAAACGTATTTATCGGAATTTCGAGCGGCAGCAGTTCGCCGAGGTGTCCACTCTTCCCAGCCTCGGAGACGAACTGTACGCCACGTTGCTCGGTTTGACCGAGGACGACAAGGCCAGCTTCAAGGTCAGCGTTAACCCGCTCATCAACTGGATCTGGATTGGTGGGACGCTCATGAGCATTCTCGCTTTCCTGTTGCTTCGGCGTATGCCTCGACCCGGCGAGGGCCGATAGATGGCGAACGCGCCCCTGCTCTCTGTGAAGCGGGTTGCCAAGTTTTTTGGCAGCAAACTCGTGTTCAAGGAAGTTTCCTGCGATGTTGTACCGGGTGAAATCCTGCTCGTGGCTGGACATAACGGCGCAGGCAAATCAACGCTCATGCGCATCATGGCCGGGTTGTCCAAACCGTCAGCCGGAGAAGTCTCTTTGAACGTGGAACCGGAAGATTCCGCCTATCTTGGACATGCCACTTTCATTTATCCGGGTTTGTCGGCCTTGGAAAATTTGAAATTCTGGGGTTCCATGTATGGGCTGTCGCCGTCCCGTGAAAAACTTATTGAGTTGCTTAAACGGGTTGGATTGGAACGTGCGGCTGAAGAGAAAGCCGGTTCCTTTTCGCGAGGCATGGCCCAGCGGCTCAATTTGGCGCGTATCTATCTTGTGGAGCCGAAACTCATTTTCCTTGATGAGCCCGGTACAGGGCTCGACCCTCGCTCCTTGGCAAAACTTAGGAGTGAGATAACCGGATTGCGCGACAAGGGCGTCAGTGTGATCTGGATCAGTCATCAAGTGGCTGATGATACGAAACTTGCCGATAAGGTCCTCGCGTTGGGTGGCAGAAAAGTGGAATATTTTGGTCCGGCATCCGAGTACGTGGTGGAGGCAACATGTTGAAACGTGCCGGAATACTCGCTTCCAAAGACCTCAAATTGTCCATGTCGGGCGGGCAGGGGTTAGTACAGGCCGTCTTGCTTGGTCTGTTGCTTATCTTTTTGTTTTCCTTGTCCAAACCGTTAGGCGGCGGCATTTCTCCGCAGGCGGCAGGGGCCATTTTCTGGCTTGCTTCTGCCTTTGGACTGGTGCTTGTCTTCAACGATCTTTTTGCTATCGAGGAAGCCAACGGCGCACGTATCGGTATCCTGTCTTCACCCGTGCCCGTGCATGCGGTATGGATTGGCAAAGGTGTGGCCGGGTTGAGTTTGCTCTTGATTTCCCAGCTTGTATTTCTTCCGGCCACGGCCGCGTTCCTTGGTCAAACGGTGCATGGTCCCGTGTGGCTGCTTGCCGTGACTTTGGTCGGCGCGGATATCGGTCTGGTGGTTATCGGTGCGCTTCTTGGGGCGTTATCTCAGGGGCAGGCCGCACGCGAATCCTTATTGTCTGTCATCGTTTTCCCGTTGTTGTTGCCCGTGTTGTTGTCTGGGATCACCTTGTTCGGTATGTGTTTTTCGCCGGAACCGATAGAAGGTCCTGACAAGTGGCTCGGTTTGATTTTTGCCTTTGATTGTTTGTTTTCCGGGGCCGGATTGTTCCTGTTCCCGTTCGTCTATAGTGGGGAAGAGTAACTATGAAAGTGAAAGTGCTCGCACTGTTGGCAGGTCTGGCCCTGCTCGTGCATCAGTCCATGATTTGGTTTTACGCACCAGTGGCCCAATCCGGTCCGGTGCAGAAAATTTTCTATATGCACTTGCCTTGTTCGTGGTGGGCGCTGGTTTCTTTTTTCGTGGTCTTCGTGTCGTCCATTCTCTACCTGTTCAACCGTAAGGATGTGTATGACCGGGTGGCCGGAGCCGCTGCGGAACTGGGTGTTCTGTTTGCCACGCTTGCCTTGGTGACCGGTTCGGTCTGGGCACGAGCAGAGTGGGGACATTGGTGGCTCTGGGATCCGAAGCTGACCACCGCGCTTATCATGTGGTATGTGTACGCTGGCTATTTGGTGCTCAGAAATACACCGATGGGACGGGACCGAAAGGCCTTGGTTTGTGCCGTGCTTGGTATCGTCGCATTTCTGGATGTACCGCTTGTCTTTTTCGCAGCCAAATTATGGGGCAGTGCTCATCCCGATGGATTGGCCCGTGAGGGTTCGGGGATGGCAGTCCGCATGTGGTACACGGTACTCGCCGGTTTGGTCGCCTTTGGTTTCATGTGGGGAGCCATGCTGCTTACACGCATTAAACAACTGGGCCAGCATGCAAAGCTCGAAGCCATGCTTATCTGGGATGATGAAAATTAGAATTTCTTAATTCATATAAGGATTTAAAATGTCTGCAACCACTTATATCTTTATCGCAAATGTCGCTGTCTGGCTTGGTGTTGCCGGATATCTCGTATTCCTGGCGTCCAAGTCCGCAGGATTGGAAAAGCGCGTGCAGCAGCTCGAACTTTTGGGGGACGATAATGACAGCTAATGTGACCACATTTGGCCGTAAAGCCGTTATTCTGACTGTGGTTTTGGCTATTGGTGCCATGTTTGTGACCAGTTTTGTCTATCGCATGGAAAATCCGAACCTGTTCGTGAAGGCACAACAGCCGCAACATACAGCCAACGACGGTCATGATCACGATGGCGATGGTGTGCCTGATAATGAAGGGCAGGCAGCCATGGGTGGTGTCTCAAATGGTGCCATGTCCAAGGTCAAGGAATTCATGGCTCGCGTCGATGCCAATCCTAACGATGCCGAAGCGCTTGTTGGTCTTGGGAATTCTTTTCTCATGATGCGAGCTTGGGATCGTGCTCTGCAACCGCTTTTGAAGGCTCGTTCACTTCAGCCCGACAACACTACTGTCCTGAAGGGGATTGGTATTGCCTATTTTAACAAGGAAGATTTCACCAAGGCCGCAGAATCCTATGAAGCCATTCTGAAAATTGATAATAAAGACACGCTTGCACTCTTTAATTTGGGTGTCATTAACAAACATTATTTTAAAAAGCCCGACGAAGCGGGAACATACTTTTCTCGGGTTCTAGAACTGGAAAAGGATGATCAGGAGATGATAAAGCTGGCTCGTGAGGAACTTGGTAAGTAAAAGACCTGCGAAAACAGGTCGTTGAGTCGCTGAATGTTTAAGGGGATGTGATTGACAATATTTGTAAAATACATACAATGACTTACTTGTACTCAGAAAACTGCGGGGAGCTGTTTTCTGAGTCGGTTTGTAAGTTCTTTGTATACACCAAAGTGGTAGTGAACCTTATACTTTTTTAGGAGAGAGAAGCATGAGAGTCAAACTGAGTCTGATCGCTCTGTGCCTGGTCATGGTGGCCATGTTGGCAGCGTGTAGCGGTGAAGCTGAGAAAGCTGATGAAAAAGCTGATGTTGAAACTGGTGAAGTGGCTCCTGCTGCAAAGCTCGTTCTCGGTGTTGCTGGCGCCCATTCCGGTGATTTGGCCTCCTATGGCCTGCCCACTGTTAATGCAGCCAAGCTTGTTGCAGCCAAGATAAATGCAGCCGGTGGCGTCAATGGCGCTATGGTTGAAGTTGTTGCACAGGATGATCAGTGCAAGCCTGAATTGGCTACCAACGCAGCCACGAAGATGTTGTCCGACGACGTGAAGATCGTGCTCGGTCACATTTGTTCCGGCGCGACCAAGGCCGCTATGCCCATCTATCTTGATGGCAAGATCGTGGTTATGTCTCCTTCCGCAACCAATCCGCCGTTGACCCAGTCTGGCGAATATCCGAACTTTTTCCGTACCATCGCTCCTGATGACGCGCAGGCTGCCCTCGAAGTTGAATTCGCTAAAAGCCTCGGTCTCAAAAATATTGCCATCATTCACGACAAAGGTGATTATGGTAAGGGTTTTGCCTCTTTCTGCAAGCAGTTCATCGAAGCTGATGCTGACATTCAGGTCGCTTTGTTTGAAGGCGTAACCCCCGGTGCTGTCGACTATTCCGCCGTTGTTCAGAAGATCAAGGGCTCCGGCGCTGATGGTGTCATTTTCGGTGGTTACCATCCCGAAGCTTCCAAGGTCGTTACCGGCATGCGTAAGAAGGGCCTTGAAGTTCCTTTCCTGTCTGACGATGGTGTGAAGGACGATACTTTCATCAAGGTCGCTGGCAAATACGCTGAAGGCGTGTATGCTACCGGTCCCATGGATTTCTCTTCCAATCCGCTCTATCAAGAAGCTATTGCCGCTCATAAGGCAGAATTCGGTGCCGATCCCGGCCCGTTCTTCCCGGAAGCATACTCCGCCGCTTTGGCTTTGCTCAAGGCTGTTGAGAATGCAGGTAGCACCAATTACGACAAGGTTATCGAAGCCCTTCATACCAAGAAGGTCGATACACCGGTTGGTAATATCAAGTTCGATGCCAGGGGCGATGCCGAAGGCGTTGGTTTTGCCATCTACCAGGTGCAAGACGGCAAGTACGTTGAAATTAAGTAGTAGCTGATAGCAAAACACATTAAACCAGGGGACGGGCACAAGCTTGTCCCCTGGGTTTATTTAATGAACAGGATTTCACGTAATGGAATATTTTCTTGAGCTGTTTTTGGGTGGACTGACCCGGGGCAGCATTTATGCTCTTATCGCTCTGGGCTACACCATGGTCTACGGCATTATCGAGCTTATCAACTTCGCTCATGGCGAGATTTACATGATCGGTGCGTTTACCGGGTTGATCGTCGCTGGATTATTGACGATGCTCGGTTTTCCCGGCATTGCCATCCTGGCTATTGCGGTGGTCTGCGCGGTCGTTTGGGCTGCGGCATATGGGTACACCATTGAAAAGGTCGCCTATAAGCCGTTGCGCGGTGCGCCTCGTCTTTCCCCGCTGATCTCTGCCATCGGTATGTCAATTTTCTTACAGAACTACGTTATGCTTGCCCAGACATCGGACTTTCTTCCGTTCCCTGAACTCATTCCCGAGTTCGGGTTCATGAAGTCCATGGGTTCCATCATGAGTTCTTCCGAACTGGTCATCATCCTTGCCACGGTATCTTCGTGTGTGGGACTGACGCTGTTCATCAAATTCACCAAGTTGGGCAAGGCCATGCGCGCCACGGCCCAAAATCGGAAAATGGCCATGCTCGTCGGCATCAATGTCGATATGGTTATTTCCGCGACCTTTATCATTGGGTCCAGTCTGGCTGCGGTTGGCGGTGTACTCATTGCCTCCCATATCGGTCAGATTAACTACTACATCGGCTTTATCGCGGGTATCAAGGCGTTTACCGCCGCAGTGCTCGGCGGCATCGGGTCCATTCCCGGCGCCATGCTTGGAGCCCTTGTACTTGGCCTGACCGAAGCCTTCGCAACCGGGTATGTCTCTTCAGACTACGAGGATGTGTTTGCGTTCTGTCTGTTGGTGCTGATCCTGATTTTCAGGCCATCAGGCATCATGGGCAAGGAAAAGACCCAGAAGGTCTAACTATTGATTCTCAAGCAGCATGATGTCGTACATCATGCGAGGAATATACTGTGAGTAACGCAAGTAATACCATGGCCCAGCAGAGCTTCATCAGCTTCTTCTTGTCCGCCGGGTGCGATAATTTCGCTCAGGCTTTGAAGAGGTCGTTCGTCGCTGCTCTCTGGTTCGCCTTTCTGACATTCCCGATCATGGTTATCAGGGTCGACACCATTGAGAAAACGGTGGCATGGCACTGGGATCGTATGGCGTATATTGCCTTGGTTGTCTTTTTTGGTTCCTTTGTCTGGCGTTGGTTATTGGCCCGTAAGGAACTCAAGAAAGATGAGAGCAAAGAGGAATCCCGTATGGAATCCCTGCTCACCAAGGTGCAGTCCAATATTGTATTAAAATTAATAGCCCTCGGCGCTATCGCTTTGGTCGCTGCCGCATTTCCGCAGGTCTTCAATCTGTATCAGACCAATATTATGGTTTCCTGTCTCGTGTATATTGTACTCGGTTTGGGACTCAATATTGTTGTCGGTCTAGCCGGTTTGCTTGATCTTGGATACGTGGCCTTCTACGCAGTAGGCGCGTATGCCTATGCCTTGTGCAACATGCACTGGGGTATCGGTTTTTGGTTCATGCTGCCTATAGGCGCAATACTTGGCGCACTCCTTGGCGTCATTCTCGGTTTCCCCGTCCTGCGTTTGCGTGGTGATTATCTGGCTATCGTCACTCTTGGTTTTGGTGAGATTATTCGGCTGGTGCTGGAAAACTGGGGTGATGTCACCATGGGACCTTCCGGTATCTCCGGCATTGATCGTCCGGCACTGTTCGGCATGAAAATCGGTGTTATCGCTTCGACTCAATATATGTATTATATCATGCTCGGTTTGTTGGTCTTTACCATTTTCTGTGTCAACAGATTGCAGAATTCGCGTATCGGCAGAGCGTGGCTCGCATTGCGAGAAGATGAAATCGCGTGTCAGGCAATGGGCATCGACAAGATGAAGACCAAGCTCATGGCTTTTGCTCTGGGTGCCACTTGGGCCGGCATGGCCGGTGTGGTTTTTGCGGCCAAGACAAGCTTTATTAACCCGGCGTCATTCACTTTCTGGGAGTCGGCCATTATCCTG
This sequence comes from Pseudodesulfovibrio nedwellii, assembly GCF_027923765.1. Lineage (NCBI taxonomy): Bacteria > Pseudomonadati > Thermodesulfobacteriota > Desulfovibrionia > Desulfovibrionales > Desulfovibrionaceae > Pseudodesulfovibrio > Pseudodesulfovibrio nedwellii. Next base: position 3,620,884 of record NZ_AP026709.1, read on the forward strand.
TCTATCGTTGTTATCGGTGGCATGGGGTCCATTCGTGGTGTTGTCGCCGGTGCCATTATTCTGATTTTGCTGCCGGAGTATCTCCGAGATTTCGCCGAATTCAGAATGCTCCTGTTCGGAGCAATCATGGTTTTGGTCATGGTGTTCAGGCCGCAGGGATTGATCAGTGCAAAGCGCAAAATCTATAAATACACAGCTTCCAAAACTGCGAGTGCAGGCAATGAATAATCCAGTCTTGAACGTCAAAACGGTGTGTAAGGACTTCGGGGGCATTCGTGCTTTGGACGAAGTCGATCTCGTCGTGAACGATAAGGAAATCGTGGCTCTGATCGGCCCGAACGGCGCAGGGAAGACTACGTTCTTCAACTGCATTACCGGTATCTATACCCCAACTTCTGGCGATGTGATCATTGACCCGGATGCGTCTGGTCATCATGTGCGGATCAACGGTAAGAAGCCGAACATTGTTACTGAATATGGCATGGCTCGTACCTTCCAGAATATCCGGCTGTTTCATTCCATGACCGCTTTGGAAAATGTTATGATCGGCACTCATTGCCGTACCAAGGCGTCGATCTGGGGTGCTGTCTCCCGTAACAAGGCCGCCCGGGAAGAAGAGCAGGCCGTTATTGAAAAGGCATACCACCTGTTGGAACTGGTTGGTCTGAGCGAATTTGCCGATGAACTGTCATCTAACATGCCGTACGGTAAACAACGCAGGCTTGAAATTGCCCGTGCATTGGCCACGGACCCATTTCTGCTCTTGCTGGATGAGCCGGCTGCGGGTATGAACCCGCAAGAAACGTTGGATTTGGAACAGCTCATCATGGATATTCGTGAGCAGTTCAACATCTCTATTATGCTTATTGAGCACGACATGAAAATGGTTATGTCCATGTCCGATCGCATTTACGTCCTTGATTACGGACGCATGATCGCAACGGGCACGCCGCAGGAAATCGCCGAGAATCCGACGGTCATCAAAGCTTACCTCGGGGAGGATCACGATGACTAAGATGCTCGAATTGAAAAATGTTAATAGTTTTTATGGAAATATTCAGGCTTTATATGATGTGAACCTGCATATCAATCAAGGGGAGATTATTACCTTGATCGGGGCCAACGGTGCAGGCAAGTCAACCACGCTCATGACCGTGTGTGGTGTAGTGCAGGCCCGTGAAGGCAAGGTGTTGTATGAAGGAGATGATATCTCTCGTGAAGCACCGAACAAGATTGTGGCTCAGGGAATTTGTCAAGTGCCGGAAGGGCGTTTGATCTTCCCGGAACTGACGGTTCAGGAAAATCTCGACATGGGCGCGTTCATGCGGAATGACAAGAACGCGATTAAACGGGATATGGATTATTGTTATGATTTGTTTCCCATTTTGGCAGAACGACGACGACAGCAGGGTGGAACCCTGTCAGGTGGGGAGCAACAGATGCTTGCCATCGGGCGTGCTCTTATGGCAAAGCCTCGTCTCCTGCTTCTGGATGAACCATCGATGGGGCTAGCGCCCTTGGTCGTCCGGCAGATCTTCGAAATTATCAAGAAGGTCAATGCGGAAAATAATACCACCATCTTTTTGGTGGAGCAGAACGCCAACCTCGCGCTCAAGATAGGGCACCGAGGGTACGTCATGGAAAATGGGCGAGTCGTTCTCACAGACACCTGCGACAAGCTCCTTGCGGATGAGCAGGTGAAAAAGGCCTACTTAGGCTTATAACGAAAAGACAAGGCCGGACGGGAACGTCCGGCCTTAAATTTAGATACATCCAACCATCGCTCTGGAGGTACATATATGAGCAAGATTCTCGACAAGGCACTGACCTTTGATGACGTTCTCCTGGTACCGGGCTATTCCAACATCCTGCCCGACGCCGTCGACGTGTCAACCTACCTGACCCCCGAGATCAAACTGAACATCCCGCTTCTTTCTGCTGCCATGGACACGGTCACCGAGTCCCGCATGGCCATTTCCATGGCCCGGCACGGCGGCGCGGGTGTCATTCACAAGAACATGTCCGTCCGTGAGCAGGCTCGTGAAATCGATCGAGTCAAGAAGTCCGAGTCCGGCATGATCTCTGATCCCATCACTGTTCATCCTGATGATGATCTGGGCAAGGTCAAGGCTATTATGGCCGAATACCGTATTTCCGGTTTACCAGTGGTTAAAGGCGACCATCTGGTAGGTATTATAACCAACCGTGACATCCGGTTTGTCAAAGATGACAATCCGTTGGTGTCAGAACTCATGACCTCACGCGATCTCGTTACCGTGCCTGAAGGCATCGACAACGAAGAAGCCAAGCGCAAGTTGCATCAGCATCGCATTGAGAAATTGCTGGTGGTGGACAAAGACAATCGTCTCAAGGGTCTTATCACCATCAAGGACATCAATAAGCACAAGAAGTACCCTGATGCAGTCAAGGATTCCAGAGGGCGCCTGCTCGTTGGTGCGGCTATAGGCATCGGTAATGACTGCCTGAGTCGTTCTGAAGCTCTACTTCATGCTGGAGCCGATTTCTTGGTGCTTGATTCCGCGCACGGGCATTCAGAAAACATTCTTAAGTCTACACGGGAACTTCGTGCGGCTTATCCTCAGGTGCAGCTTATTGGTGGTAACATCGCCACTTATGAAGGAGCCAAGTCTCTTATCGAAGCTGGCGTTGACACTGTTAAGGTCGGTATTGGCCCCGGTTCTATTTGCACCACCCGTGTTGTAGCCGGTGTCGGCGTTCCGCAGATTACGGCGATCATGGAAGCCACTCGTGCAGCTCGTGAAGCCGATAAGTGCATCATCGCTGACGGTGGTATCAAGTTCTCCGGTGACGTGGTCAAGGCCTTAGCCTGCGGTGCCAACTCCTGCATGATGGGTTCGGTGCTCGCTGGTACTGACGAATCTCCGGGTGAGACCATTTTGTACCAAGGTCGTACCTACAAACAGTATCGCGGCATGGGTTCCATCGACGCCATGAAGAAGGGCAGCTCCGATCGCTACTTCCAGGAGAAATCCAAGAAGCTCGTGCCTGAAGGCATTGTTGGTCGTGTGGCCTTTCGTGGTAAGGTGGGCGAATCTTTGTATCAGTTCATCGGCGGCCTGCGGTCGGGTATGGGCTACACGGGTTCTGCTACTCTTGACGATCTGTACGAAAAGTCTCAGATGGTCCAGATTTCCCCGGCAGGTCTCAGAGAATCTCATGTGCATGATGTGACCATTACCAAGGAATCCCCGAACTACAGGGGTGACGGCTAAACTGTTTTTGTGGCAGGATTGAACCCATCCTGCCACTTCAAACTTTTTGGGGCGTGTTCGCGCAAGTGGTGCGCACGGGAGAATACGCCTTGTGAAGTCCGGGAGAAATCATAGGAATGGAAGGACGAATCCATCCGTGCCGTTCCGCCGTTTTCTCCCGGGCAGTCGCAATTCGGCCCTACAGGGCGTGACCCTCGATATTTTGTTCCGCTTACCCTGCCCTGCCATGTCAGGATAAAGCGGCAGAGTCTCCTCTTCCATTGTCATTTTTCAAAGCGTACAACCGCGTTATTGAGATTGAGGGCAAAATCGGAGGGAAGGCATCTTCTACTTTTCATTTTTGGCATAGTGAATTAGAGAGACATACATGCACGAAAACAGAGTACTCATCCTTGATTTTGGCAGCCAGTTCACCCAGCTCATTGCGCGGCGCGTCCGCGAGGCCGGGGTGTACTCCGAGATTCATCCCTGTAATGTTGATCCTGAACGGGTCAAGGCATTCAAACCGTCCGCACTTATCCTGTCGGGTGGCCCTTCCAGTGTACTGGAAGGTGGATGTCCTGATTTGAACATGGAATACATGGAGATGGGCATCCCGGTGCTTGGCATTTGCTACGGCATGCAGCTGTTGTCCCATAACTTGGGCGGTAGAGTCGTTGCTTCCACGGACCGTGAATACGGCCGGGCACAATTTACCGCACTGAACGATTGTGTTCTCTTCGACGGTGTTGAAGAGAAGGAAGACCTGACGGTCTGGATGTCCCACGGTGACCGCGTTGAGGCTATTCCAGAGGGCTTTGTGCCCATGGGTAAGACCGATTCCATCGAGTTCGCTGCAATGGGCAACGTGGAAAAGAAAATTTACGCTTTGCAGTTCCACCCAGAAGTGGCTCATACCACCGACGGCGGAACTATTATTCAGAACTTCCTGTTCAAGGTTGCTGGTCTGGAAGCATCCTGGTCCATGGCCGGGTTTGTTGAGACCGCCATCGAAGATTTGAAGAAGCAGGTCGGTGACGATAAGGTCGTTCTTGGTCTGTCTGGCGGTATTGATTCAACTGTGGCCGCAGTTATGCTGCACAGGGCTATCGGCAAGAATTTGCACTGCATTTTTGTGGATAATGGTCTGCTTCGTATGGGTGAAAAGGAAGAAGTCATTGCTTTTCTGGCCGAGCATTTCGACCTGAACGTCAAGCTGGTGGACGCAGCAGACGAATTCTTGTCCGACTTGGTGGGCGTGGAAGATCCCGAGAAGAAGCGCAAGCTCATCGGCTACAAGTTTATCGAAGTTTTTGATCGCGAAGCCAAGGCCATTGATGGCGTGAAATTCTTGGGACAGGGCACTCTGTATCCAGATGTTATCGAATCCGAGTCCTTCAAAGGTCCTTCGGCGGTCATCAAGTCCCACCATAACGTGGGCGGCCTGCCGGAAAAGATGAATTTGAAACTGGTAGAACCACTTCGGGAGTTGTTCAAGGACGAAGTTCGTCGCGCCGCGTATGAACTTGGTCTGCCTGAACACATCATCTGGCGTCAGCCGTTCCCCGGTCCGGGCCTGTCCATTCGTATTATTGGCGAAGTGACCGAAGAGCGTTTGGAAATCCTGCGTTTGGCTGATCGGATCGTGCAGAATGAAATGGTCGCGTCCGATTGGTACCGCAAAGTTTGGCAGGGATTTGCCGTGTTGCTTCCCCTGAAAACCGTTGGTGTCATGGGCGATGACCGTACATATGAGAATGTTATTGCTTTGCGCATCGTAGATTCTCTTGATGCCATGACTGCTGATTGGTCCAGACTGCCGTCCGAAGTTTTGGCGCGCATGTCCAACCGGATTATCAATGAGGTCAAAGGTGTTAATCGTGTGGTTCTGGACATTTCGTCCAAGCCGCCGTCCACTATTGAATGGGAATAATTGCGATTGAATCATGAAATAGCCACAGTCTTGTGGCTATTTCATGTTGACAATATTTGAAGAATTGATGTTGATTCCATAAGTTCGAGGACGGCAGCGTGTGTCTGCCGGGACAATCCGAGGCCGTTATTGTGTTTCGGCCAAGCGATAATCGGGATGCTCCGTTTCGCGTAAGAGTTCAGAATCAAGGAAAGATACATGTTTGGAATAGGCGGACCTGAATTACTGATTATCTGCTTGGTGGCACTTGTTGTCATCGGCCCTAAAAAATTGCCTGAAATGCTCCGTTCTCTGGGCAAGGGCGTGGCCGAATTCAAACGCGTTGGCAATGACGTCAAGTCCACGCTGGATGATGAGGTCAACAAGGCTGAAGCTGAATCGCGTAAGCGTGAAGTGGACGAAGAGTTGGCTCGTCGTAAGGCTGAAAAGGCCAAGCTGGAAGCTGAAACCGCCAAAGCTGAAGCCGAGACCGCCAAGGCCGAGTTGGAAAAAGCTCAGGTTGAAGCCTCTACCTCTGAATCATCCGAAAAAACAAAGGCTTAGATTCACATGAGTTCCGAGAAAGACGATGTGAAAGCCCCTGGTAACGGGGAATCTGAGGCCGAGTCTCTGACTGATTCCAACGATGACCCTTCTCTCGAAGAGGACGACACTGCCGTTGTTACCGATGAAGAATTGGAACAGGCAGGGAAAAAGTTGGATGAAGCTGCGAGTGATAGCGGTGATGCTGAAACATCCTCGGATGAGGATGGGGCGGAATCCGAAGAATCGGATGCCGATGAGGACGAATCCGACGAATTAAGCGACGAAGAGACAGAGGAAGAACCTGGACAGATGTCCTTGTTGGACCATCTGGGTGAATTGCGTGTTCGTTTGACCCGTGCTTTTATCGCTATCGCCATTGGTATGGTAGCCTGTTATAGTTTTGCCGAGCAGATGTTCGACATTCTCATGAAGCCGATGATCAAGGTCTTTCAGGATCAGGCGGCTGCCAACCCAATACTGACGCCGGAATTTTATCAGGACTTTGGTCGAGCCCTGACTCAAGTACTTGCTGACAAGGGTTTTGCTCATTCGGATCAGATGCAGTTGTTTATGGATTCTTTGCAGCAGGCATTGATGCAGGTAACCCAGCAAGGACATTTCCAGTACACTTATCCTGCTGAAGCCTTTTTTTCTCATATTAAAATTTCTATTGTTGCCGGTTTGTTTTTGGTCAGTCCGTATGTTTTTGCCCAGATATGGGGTTTTATTGCTCCGGGCTTATACTCGAACGAACGCAAGTGGATGATTCCCATGGCCGTCATCTCGGCCCTTTTCTTCACTTCTGGTGCATTGTTTGGGTATTTTGTTGTCTTCCCGTTTGGTTTTGAATTCTTTGCTGGGTTCTCTACCGAGGGAATTCAGTTTACTCCCAAGCTGAATGAATATTTAAGTTTCTGTCTGAAACTTCTTTTTGCGTTTGGTTTTGTGTTTGAATTACCACTCTTTATTTTCTTCCTAGCCCGTATGGGGATGGTCTCTTCGGCAGGACTGCGTAAAAAACGTAAGTATGCCATTTTGATAGGGTTTGTTTTGGCTGCTGTTCTTACGCCGCCTGATCCGTTCACCCAGTGCCTTATGGCTGGTCCGTTGATTATCCTGTATGAGGTTGGCATCTGGGTGGCGTATTTCTTCGGTAAGAAGGAAAAACGGCATCTCAAGAAGCAGGCCGAAGCCGAAGCTGCTGTTCAAGCAGAGTTGGATGAGGTCGCAGCCGAAGCCGATCAGGAAGCCGAAAAAGTATAGCGAAACATGATCGGGCAGGGGAGACCCTGCCCGGTTTATTTTTCTAGAGTTTTCCTATACAGTCCGGGCTGACGCAGAGTATATCATTGCATAAGGAGTAATGGTCATGGGCAAACGCCAGGCCACGGTGGCTCGCACCACCAAGGAAACGGACATCACGCTGACATTGACCCTGGACGGTGAGGGAACAGTGAATGTGGATACCGGCATAGGTTTTGCCGACCACATGCTGACCCTGTGCGCGTTCTGGGCAAAGTTTGATCTGGACCTGACATGCAAAGGCGATCTTGAGATCGACAGCCATCACAGCCTTGAGGATATCGGGTTGTGTTTGGGTCAGGCTTTCGCCGAAGCATTGGGTGATAAAAAGGGTATCAATCGTGTAGCTTCGGCAAAGGTTCCCATGGATGAAGCCTTAGCTGAGGTGGTCATTGACCTCTCAGGTCGGCCGTACATCGTGTATGATGATGCGCTTTTGCCCGACATTATTGCCGGAGACGAAAAAGACGTCTGGCGTGAATTTCTCAAATCCTTTGCATTCAAGGCAGGCATGAACCTGCATGTTAAATACGAATATGGCCAGAATGGTCACCATCTTCTGGAAGCTGCTTTCAAGGCCATGGGGATTGCCCTGGCTCAAGGAGTAGCAGTCGGTCGTACCGGCATTTCCAGCACTAAAGGGAGTCTCGACTGATGAAACGCATCGCACTATCTTTCGGATTGGTCGTTGTCTGTCTGAGCCTGCTGGTTTTGGCTGGTTGTGGCACTAAGCGGACGGCCGCAGTGCCTCGTCCTGAAGGAAAATTGGCAGTGGCTGGTTTTACCAACCCTGTTTACAACTGGGAACTTCTGGCCGGATACCTTGATGAAGAGGGGCACCCTGCACCTGATGGTACTCTGGAAACGTTGAATATGGTGCTTGCTGATACATTGAATAAGCACCAGGTTTTTGATTATATTACTCCTGCCGCTGTGAAACAGTGCGAGGATGTGGTGGTTTTTGAAGATTCCGGTTTGCCCAAGTTGTCGGCATGGAAATACTGGCTTGGCGTTGGCAAGTGCATTCAGGCGGATTTCCTGCTTGTGCCTCAGTTGACTACATGGGTTGAACGTGATGGTAGTTCCGCAGGCGTGAAACGTCCTGCCACTGTGGCCATCGATTTTTATCTGATCGATATCCAACAGGAACGTATGATTCGTTCCCGGTACGAAGAGACTCAGGAAGCACTTTTGGATAACCTGTTTACAGCAGGGAAATTCGCTGACCGTGGTGGTAAGTGGGTGACCGCAACCCGACTTGCTTCGGATGGCATAGAAGAAAAACTCATGGAACTTGGATTATGATTCTTTTTCCCGCCGTTGATATAAAGAATGGTGAGTGTGTTCGTCTTGCACAGGGCAAGGAGGATCAGGTTACTGTCTTTGGTACTGATCCTGTCGCACAGGCTCGCTACTGGGCTGAAATCGGTGCTCGGTTTTTACATGTTGTTGATCTCGACGGCGCTTTTTCCGGGGTGCCCAAGAATTTTGAGCTGATCAAATCGATCTGTTCGGCCATTGATATTCCCGTGCAGCTTGGTGGCGGTATCCGTGATATTGCGACTGCCAAAAAGTATATTGAGGCTGGTGTACACAGGTTGATAATCGGCACCATGGCCCTTGAAGACCCCGTTCTTTTCTCTGATCTGTGCAAGGCTTTGCCCGGACGTATCGGCGTATCTCTGGACGCCGTGGGTGGAGAACTCAAGACTAAGGGCTGGGTTGAGGACACAGGGCTGACCATTGATGACGTTCTGCCTCGACTTGAAGCTGATGGTATTCGTTTCATCGTCTACACAGATATTTCTCGTGACGGTATGCAGACAGGCGTCAATCTTGAAGGATTGGCTTCTCTGTGTTCCAAAACATCTATACCTGTCATTGCGGCCGGTGGTGTTCATACGCTGGACGACATCAAGAATCTCTACCCTCTGTGCAGGAAAGGCCTTGAGGGTGCTATTTCAGGTCGAGCCATTTATGTAGGCACTTTGGATGTCAAAGAGGCTCACGCATGGATTGACGGGCAGTAGAAGAGAGGGGATGCCGCTATGCGGCGATGTCGGGTGATTTTGTCTCCGACGGCTTAAGGCCGAAGGCCTTAAGCATCTTATGTCGCCTTCGGCGAGGTCTTTTGTTGAAAATATAAAAAGAAACCTCTGGATTAATTCCAGAGGTTTCTTTTTATGAATAACTTTTCGCCGGAGGCGACAGAGGGATTCCAAAGGGGGCTTGCCCCTTTGGCCGTCAGAGACGAAATCACCTGTCAATTCCGCCAACGGCGGCGCCTTTATCCTTCCGAATTTTTGTCCACAGTATACATGTAGACATCCTGCTGCGGGTAAGGAATAGAAATGCCTTCCTGATCGAAGACAAGTTTTACTTTTTCTGTGATGGCGAAGTACACACCCCAGTAATCTTCTGTTTTGCACCAAGGTCGTACAATAAAGTTGACCGAGGAATCTGCCAACTCGGAAACTTCGACCTGTGGGGCAGGGGTGGTAAGAATGCGTGGTTCGTCTGCCAGAATTTGTTTCAAAATCTTTTTCGCTTTGAGCAGGTCGTCGTTGTAGCCGATGCCCATAACCAAGTCGACACGGCGAGTCGGGTTGGCTGTGACATTGGTGATGGTTCCACCGAGTACGGCGGAGTTGGGCACGGTGATGACCTTGTTGTCAGGGGTGGTCAAGACCGTATTGAAGATATTGATTGTCGTGACAGTACCGGATTCACCACCAGCCGTAACGTAATCACCTTTTTTGAAGAAATTCATCATGATCAGGATGACGCCGGCAGCAAAGTTGGACAGGGAGTCCTTGAGAGCGAGACCGACGGCCAAACCTGCGGCACCGAGAACAGCGAGGAAGGACGTTACGTTTATTCCAGCCTGTCCGAGTGCAGCAATAACCACGGCTGCGAGCAGGGCATAGTAGATGATGTTGCGCATGAATGAGCCAAGCGTCTCATCCATTTTTGCTTTGAGCATAACTTTGCGGGTCATGTCTGCAATATAGCGTGCGATCATCCGACCTACGATAAAAAGTATTAGGGCAACAATGAGTTTTACACCATACGTGGTGACATAATACATCGCAGTATCAAAAAGAACTTGGGGGTCGAATCTTTCCATGTTTCCTCCAGAGAAAAAAAGTCATTATGATTTGGTAGTCATTATCATAAAGCCAAACGGTTAGGAACTCCCTACTGGGTAAATGGGAAACTTTTTATTCGCCCCATTTCCCTTTTTCATTCACTCGAATGTATTTTTGGAACGTGTAATAGTATCCGGCAAGCGCATTGCAGAATCCAGCAGCGCCGTCCAGAAAACCGAGCTTTAGAAAATAGAGTTTTATAAAGCGGACTGTGGCGTGAAGTAGTGCATTGAGCATGCCGCCGCGTTTACCTTTTTCACGAAGGGAAATCGCTCCTTCCTCAGCATAGTAGTTAATCTTTTCCATATGTTGCTGGAAGGAGTCATAGGGGTAATGCAGGATGTCACCAGATAGCTTTATGGTCTCTCCGCGAGGCTTGAAGTGATAGTGCGCACCTGAGGCCGAGACTTCCATTTGACCTGTGCGAAATACACGGAAAAGGTAATCTGGATACCACCCTGAATGTTTCATGAACCGATTGAAATAGAAGGAGCTTCGTGAAGTATAGTAACCAGAAACGTGCTCCTTTTTGGAGAGTTTTTTGATGATATTGTCGTGCAATTCGTCTGTCAGAAATTCGTCCTGATCCAATGAGACAACCCAGGTGGTAGTGATTTCCGACAAGGCGAGTTTGAATTGAGCAACGGGTCCGGGCCAAGGATTGACGATAACCCGAGCGCCACATGCTTCCGCTATTTCTCGGGTGCGATCAGATGAGTCTGAATCTACAACGAGTAATTCATCGCAAAAATCAAGCGATTTGAGACATTTCTCAAGCAGCCGTTCACCATTATATGTCAGGACCAATCCGGTCACAGTTTCACGCATTGCATCTCCCTTGATTGCTCGCGAATCTTACGCATTTATTCCGAACGGGTCCAATGAAACCTCGTATCTTATTGTGTCATTCATTCTGTTGCCAAAAATAAAAAAAGCCCCTCTTCGACGAAGAGGGGCCTTTTTTTCGTTTGAGTATTAGAGATCGGTGCGGTGATCCGGGGCTGCGGGATTGATTTCGTCGGGCAGCGGTGCATCGCAGTCCTTACAGGGCAGGACGAGGTTCAGAATAACGCCGACAATACCGGCCAGACCGATGCCGCCGAGTTTGACGATGACGAGGTCAAAACTCATTCCGCCGATACCGAACACGAGAATCATGGCCACGATGGCGAGATTACGTGGAAGCATCAGGTCGGTTCTGGCACGAACAAGCGTGTTGATGCCGATGACGGTGATGGCACCGAAGAGCAGGATCATGATGCCGCCCATAACAGGGACGGGGATGGTGCCAAGGAATGCGCCGAGCTTGCCGACAAAGGCCAGCAGGATAGCGGTAATGGCGGCCCAAGTCATGATGGCCGGGTTGAAGGCATGGGTCAGTGCAACTGCGCCGGAAACTTCGGAGTAAGTGGTGTTCGGAGGTCCGCCCAGACATGCAGCCAGGGAAGTGGCAACACCATCGCCGAGCAAGGTGTTTTGGATGCCGGGATCCTTGACGTAATCTTTGCCGGAGATGCCACCTATAGCGAGAACATCACCAAAGTGTTCGATGGCCGGTGCAATGGCGACCGGGATGATGAACAGGATGGCTTCGAGATTCCAGGTGGGAAATGTGAAGTTCGGGATTGCCAGAACCGGAGCGTCTGCTATTTTTTGGAAACTGACCAGTGCGGGTGCGGTCCAGTTCTGGAGAGTGCCAGGATCGAAAGCGGCCTGTTGAGCTGCTGAGAAGCCGGTTGCGTCCAGAATCAGGGATGTGACGTACCCGACTGTGATACCGAGCAGGATCGGGATGAGCTTGATCCAACCTTTACCAAGCAGGGAAGCCAGGATTGTAGTCAGAAGGGCTGCACCGGCAATGATTATTGCGGTGATATTAGGTACCAGCCAGGCTCCACCATCACCTGAACGTCCCATAGCCATGTGTACGGCAACCGGGGCAAGGATCAGGCCGATAACCATGATGACCGGGCCAGTGACGATCGGGGGCAGAACACGGCGAAGCATTTCGGAACCGTAAATACGGATCAGGAAGCTGAGTATGACGTAGAGCAGGCCCGCGCCGATTAATCCACACATGGTGGCGGGGATGCCCCAAGTCTGCACGCCATAGATGATGGGGGCGATGAAGGCAAAGGATGATGCCAGAAAAACAGGCACCTTGCCTTTGGTGATGACTTGGAAAACCAGGGTGCCTGCGCCAGCGGTAAATAAGGCTACGTTGGCGTCAAGACCGGTCAACAGTGGTACCAGTACCAGTGCGCCGAACGCGACAAAAAGCATTTGCGCGCCGAGCAACGCGTCTTTGGGTCTGAAATTATACTCGGTGGAATGAATGTTACTCATAATGTGCCAACTCCTCCTCTCGGGCGTTATCGTGAGAGTCCTTTACAGTACAGACTTCACGGAGCGCCATTAATGGTTGCCCCCCTAAAAACTCCAAAAAAAGACACGCTGTGAAGCGTGTCTTCATACCTACTTGGTACCGAATATCTTGTCTCCCGCGTCTCCAAGACCGGGGATAATGTATCCGATGTCGTTGAGTCGCTCATCAAGAGCGGCTGTGTAAATATCCACTTCGGGATGGTCCTTGAGAATGCGATCAACGCCTTCAGGCGCGGCACACAGGAACAGGCCTCGGATAGATTTACAGCCAGCGTCTTTGAGCAGACGGATGGTTGCCTCCAGAGTACCGCCAGTGGCCAACATGGGATCAAGGATGAGCGCGGTGCGTTCTTCGATCTTGTTGGCGAGCTTGACGTAGTACTGGACAGGCTCAAGGGTCTCTTCGTCGCGATAAAAACCGACAACGGATGCTTTAGCGCCGGGAATCATATCAAACACGCCGTCCATCATACCTAAACCTGCGCGCAGGATAGGCACGACAGTGACCATTTTGCCCTTGATGCAGTCGACTTCGACGTCACCGGCCCATCCCTTGATGGTTTTCTTTTCGGTTGCGAAGTCTTTTGTGGCTTCGTACGTCAGAAGACGGGTGATCTCGTTTGACAGCGTGCGAAAATGGCTGGTGGAAATGTCATAAGAACGAAGCAGGCCGACTTTGTGTCGGATAAGCGGGTGATCTACCAGATGTAAGGCCACAGGCTCTCCTTGTGTGCTGGTGTTTTATAAAATATAGTAATGAAAGTTGCGATTGCGCAAAATTTCCCCTTTCTAAGCTGATGAACGGCGTGGGTCAAGACCCAATTTGGGCTACGTTTAATGTATAAAATCAATTTGAATTTTACTTTCCAATGATTCCCGGTATATCGTCCATTTCATGGTTGAAGAGAAAAAAATGAACATATGGAAGAGGAACGTGGACTTCTCGGACAGAGGAGTGCGTCTGGATAAATTCTGGGGGCGCGAGCTGGCTGACGAAGGAGTCTCACGCGGACGGGTCAAATCCTGGATTGAATCCGGCATGGCTATCGTCGATGGGCAGAGTGTAACCAAAGGTAAACAAAAGCTTTTAGGTGGAGAGCAGGTCTCCATTGGGGCTGAAGACATACTGATGGGGGAGAATGCCCCTGAACCGGTCGCCGGTGATCTGTCGGTATTGTTTGAAGACGAGCACATGCTCGTGGTGGAAAAACGCGCCGGGGTCACAACTCATCCCGCGCCAGCGGAAAAGGGACCGACTCTGGTTAATTATCTGCTGCATCAGTGGCCGGATATTGCGGCCGATGTGTCAGGCATGGACGAACAACGTCCTGGCATCGTGCATCGACTGGATAAGGATACGTCAGGTATCATGGCGGTTGCTCGTACTGAAGCTGCCCGGTTGAAACTGGCATCTGATTTTGCCGAGCGCAAAGTACACAAGGTATATCTTGCCATTGTTCACGGTTGTCCATCCCAACCTTATGGCACTATTGATGCGCCTATGGGACGCCATCCAAGTCAGAAAACACGCATGGCCGTTGTCGACAAGGGTGGACGTGATGCTCGAAGTGAATATCGAGTTCTTTGGACTGGTCCTCGCGGGTTGGCTTCGCTGGTGGCCGTGCGTATTCATACAGGACGAACCCATCAGATTCGTGTGCATATGGCGCATCTTGGTCATCCGCTTTTGGGTGATTCGGTCTATGGCTCACGGGAAAATGTTGATTGGTCACGTCGGCCTGATTCGTTGGCCACGTTGGCTCCGCGTCAAATGCTCCATGCTTTTTATCTTTCAGTCACGCACCCTGTGACAGGTGAGAAGATTACTCGATGGCAGGCACCCCCCACAGATTTCCAGACTTTGCTGTCCGGTTTGACACGTGAGTGTCTGCGAGTAGGGATTGTTGGTATGCCTGGTTGTGGTAAATCCACAATGCTTGGGGCTTTGCGTGGTTTGGAGCTGCCCTGTTTTAGTGCTGATGATAGTGTTGCTGTCCTTTACGGACCGGATGGTGATGGCGCATCCATGATTCGGCAAAGGTTTGGTGGTCAATATTCGCTTGAAGACGGGAGCGTGGACAAAACTGCCTTGTTTCAAGCCATGCAGACTTCAGAGACCATGCGCCGAGAGGTCATGGACCTGATTCATCCCATGGTGCGTCATGAGTGCGAAGAGTTCTTTAAAGAGCATCGTGACGAAGTGGCTGCATTTGCCGAAGTACCGCTGCTGTTGGAGTCGGGATGGCACAAGGGTGGCCGTGTGGATATGGTGGCCGGAGTCTCGTGTCCTGAAGAAAAGCGGACAGGCGAGTTGCGTGAAAAACGTGGGCTCGATGTTGAAACTCTGGCTGTGTTCGATTCGTGGCAATGGTCGGAGAAAGACAAGCTTGCGGCATGCGATCTGGTGCTGAGCAATGCTGGCGGCGTGGAAGATTTGCAGATTGAGGCTGGCAGGTTGCGAGATTTTGCCTGCGACAAGGCTGAGCGTCGTAACCGAGAATTCGAGGACTGGATGGAAGGGTTGTGGCCCAATTTGGCCGATGAGTTTTCGGCTGAGGGGGCTGATGCATGATCCCCATTCGTGACAATGTGCCGAGGCTTACCACCCCCTACGGGGTGGGCCTCATCATTGTCATCAATGTGGTAGTTTTTCTGTACACCCTGACGGTGGGGACGCGTGAGCTCGCTTATCTGTACCATTTGTTCGGAGTTGTACCAGCCCGGTTCTTTTCACCGGACTGGGCTGCATGGGCTGGGTATCCAGACAGTTTGGGGTGGCCGCTTTTTTCCTATATGTTTTTGCATGGCGGCTGGCTGCATATTATTATGAATATGTGGATGCTTTGGCTGTTTGGAGACAATATTGAAGATGTCACGGGCCATGGCCGGTTCGTGCTGTTCTATTTGTTGTGTGGTCTTGCGGCAGTGAGTTTGCACATGGTGTTTGAGTCGGATTCGACAATTCCCATTGTGGGCGCATCCGGGGCTGTGGCTGGTGTCATGGGGGCCTATGTCTTTTTGTACCCTCATGGTCGAGTTACTGTTTTGGTGCCCATCATTATTATTCCACTTTTTTTTCAGGTGCCGTCATTTCTTTTTCTTGGCATCTGGTTTCTCTCTCAGGTGGCATCTGGCATTACGTCTGCCGCGCAGCAGGCCGCGCATGGCGTGGCCTGGTGGGCTCATGTCGGCGGTTTTATTGCCGGCGCGATTCTTATTCGCTGGTTCAAGCGTCCGGGAAGTTGCAAGTATTGTTATAACCCGGACACCAAGGATTACGATCCGGAATCATTGGATCACGACCTTTGAACGTCGTTGTATTAACGCTTTTGGGGCTATTGGCTCGGGATCATGAATGATGTCACCTTGCGAACACCCTCAACTCCTTTGGCAATTTTGATGGCCAGTTGAGCTTCTTTTTTGTTTCGAATCATGCCGAGCAAAACAACTTCTCCGTTCATGGTTTCCTGTTCGATCTGTGTGGCTGAGAGGTCTCCTTCAGCGATCAGTGCCGCACGTACGCTGGCAGCGATTTCCAGATCGTTCGTAGTCGTGTCGGATTCTTTGACGAAGTACTTGGTTACTTTTTTTACACCATCCGTGGCCTTGGCAGTTTTGTATGCAAAAGACTGAAATGCAGTATCATTGATAGCTCCTACGAGATAGACGTGTTTCAAGAAACAGTAGGCATGAATTTGGAGAGCCTTTTTGCCGTCTTTGTCGGCCATGGCTTTTTTGATGGAAAGAGAAATTTCTTTGTCTGCGGTTTGGTCGCCGACACTGCGTTCATCACGTGCACTGCCGTATATAGCTCCCCATGGAGTCCAGGCTATGGTAGATATGGCGAGGCAAACGATAAGCAGGGTAGAGAGTATCAATTTGGGGTTTTTCATGATTCCTCCTAAAACGACTGTGGAAAACTTTGTGGAAAACTTGTATGAAGATTCCACTTATACACTTGACACAGAGTGAGAGCATATTAACTTAGAAAAGCATCGACGAAAATATTTTTTTTGTTTTCAGGAAAGGAACACGATTCGAATGGAATATAGAGATTATTACAAACTCCTCGGAGTTTCTCGCTCATCGTCCAAGGATGAAATTAGTAAGGCCTTTAAAAAATTGGCTCGCAAGTATCATCCTGACCTTAATCCGAACAACCCGGAAGCGGAAGCTAAGTTTAAGGAGATCAACGAAGCCTACGAAGTTCTCAAAGATGCGAAGAAGCGCAAACTGTATGATCAGTTCGGCTCCAACTGGGAGCATGGGCAGAATTTTCAGCCGCCGCCCGGATACGAGAATATGCAGTATGGTGGTGGCGGTGGATTTGGCGGCGGGGCCGGATTCTCAGATTTTTTCGAGACCATTTTTGGTGGTGGTGGCGGCCCGGGTGGCGCAAGTTTTCGCGGAGGTTTTCAGCAAGGCGGTGGCTATCAACAGCGTCCACGACGCGGTTCCGATTCCGAGGCATCCTATGAGATGACGTTGGAAGAGGCTTTTCGCGGTGGCAAGAAGTCCATCACTGTGCAGGAGCAGGTCACCGGTCCGGAAGGCTTCCCGCATATGAACACCAAGACTCTTGAGATCAACGTGCCGCCGGGTATCAAAGATGGGCAGAAGATCCGTCTGGCCGGACAGGGCAACCCCGGTATGGGCGGTGGGCCCAAGGGAGATCTGTATCTCAAGATCAGGCTTATGTCTCATCACATGTTCAAGGTGTCTGATGCAGACGTTATTCTCGATCTGCCTCTGGCGCCTTGGGAAGCCGCACTGGGTGCAAACCTGCGTATCCCTACTCTTGACGGTGCAGTGGAAATGAAAATTCCGCCAGGCATTGGTTCCGGCAAGAAATTGCGAATCAAGGGCAAAGGATTGGGAGCCGGTGCAAAGAAAGGTGATCAGTTCGTGCGTATTATGATTCAGGTCCCCGAGCGACTCTCCAACGAAGAACGTGAGTTATTGGAGAAGCTGCAAGAAGTGTCCGATTTCACACCGAGAAATTTCTGAGGAAATTGAACTATGACCACACGAAAGCTTCAGGAAATGTTGTTGCAACTGCCCGGTTTGAATTTGCCGGAACGCAGTGAGTATGTGGCTTGGGCGCAGCTTGTGCAGTTGACCAGTATTCAACCTGCTCAGGTTTCAGAACTAGTTGACCTTGGTTGGATCAGTCCCAAGAAGACGAACGCGGAGGAGTATTTGTTCCGACTGCGTGATGTCTATCGCATTCATAAGCTCATGCGGCTGGTCAATGATCTGGATATGTCGTTTAACTCCGGCTCCATAATTGTGGACTTGCTGGAGCGGGTGGAAGAATTAGAAAAAGAAGTCATAGAGTTGAAGAGGCTTGTATAACGGAGCTTTTTCACCTCTAAGGAGGTAAAATATGGATCCGAATACTTTTACGAAAAAAACACAGGACGCTGTTTCCGAGGCTCAGAATCTGGCCATTCGAAGCGGACATCAGCAAATCGATTGCGAGCATCTCATGCACGCTCTTGTTACGCAGGAGCAGGGGTTGGTTCCCCAAATCCTGCGTAAACTCGGAGTGGCCCCTGATGCCTACCTTGGCGCCATTGACGCCGAAATAGCTAAAATGCCCCGTGTGACCGGTTCCGGCGCACGCCCCGACCAGATCGTTGTCACCCCGCGTATGCAGAAAGCATTGGTGGCGGCTGACGACATGCGCAAACGTATGAAGGACGAGTTTGTTTCCGTGGAACACGTATTCGTTGTTCTTATGGACGAATCAACTTCTTCTGGCGTGGGCCGTGTGAATAAGCAATTCGGTTTGGACAAGAATAAGGTCCTTGGTGCGCTTGAGGAAGTGCGTGGTAAACAGCGCGTTACGTCCGACAATCCCGAAGCCACATACGATTCGCTCAAGAAGTACGGACGTGACCTTGTTGAAGAGGCCCGGTCCGGCAAACTCGATCCGGTCATTGGTCGGGATAGCGAGATTCGTCGAGTTATCCGTATCCTTTCCCGTCGCACCAAGAATAACCCGGTGCTCATCGGTGAGGCCGGTGTCGGAAAGACCGCCATTGCCGAGGGATTGGCCCAGCGTATCGTCAAGGGCGATGTGCCCGAGGGGCTCAAGGACAAGACCGTCTTTTCGCTGGACATGGGGTCGCTCATTGCCGGTGCAAAGTATCGCGGTGAGTTCGAGGAACGGCTCAAGGCCGTGCTTAAGGAAGTGCAGGAATCCGCTGGACAGATCCTTATGTTCATTGATGAATTGCACACCATTGTGGGCGCGGGCAAGACTGATGGTGCCATGGACGCGGGGAATATCCTGAAGCCCATGCTGGCTCGTGGAGAACTCCATTGTATTGGTGCGACCACCATTGACGAGTATCGTAAGTACATTGAGAAGGACCCGGCTCTTGAACGCCGTTTCCAGACTGTGCTTGTGGAAGAGCCGAACGTGGAAGACACCATCTCCATCCTGCGCGGACTGCGCGAGCGATTTGAAGTGCACCATGGTGTGCGCATTGCAGATGGGGCGATAGTGGAAGCTGCCGTGTTGTCCAATCGTTATATAATGGACCGTCAATTGCCGGATAAGGCTATTGACCTTATTGATGAGGCCGCAGCGTTGATCCGTACAGAGATTGACTCCCAGCCTTATGAGTTGGACAAGGCCAATCGTCAGGTCATGCAGCTCGAAATCGAGCGTGAAGCATTGAAACGGGAGTCGGACAAGGCTTCTCGTGAACGATTGGTGGAATTGGAAAAGAAGTTGGCTGAGATCAAAGAAAATCAATCGGTTCTTTTGGCCCAATGGGAAAATGAGAAAGGGAGCATCGAACGCCTGCGTTCCTTGAAAGAAGATATAGAAATAACGCGTCGTGAAGTTGACGAAGCCAAGCGTGTGCTTGACTACAACCGTGCCGCTGAATTGGAATATGGTCGGCTGGCAACATTGGAAAAAGATCTTAACGCGCGAAACGAGGCCTTGGAATCCGGGGACACGCCGCGCATGGTCAGGGAAGAAGTCGGCCCGGATGATGTGGCTCAAGTCATAGCCCGATGGACCGGTATTCCGGTGTCCCGCCTGATGGAAGGAGAACGTGAGAAGCTGCTCAAGCTCGGCGATATGCTGCATGAGCGGGTTATTGGTCAGGACGACGCTGTTCAAGCAGTGGCTGATGCTGTTCTGCGTGCTCGTGCAGGTCTCAAGGACCCGAGTAAACCAATCGGTTCGTTTATTTTCCTCGGTCCCACGGGTGTTGGTAAGACAGAACTGTGCAAGACGCTTGCGTCCGCCCTGTTCGATTCCGAGGACAATATGGTTCGTATCGACATGTCCGAATATATGGAAAAGCACACCGTGGCCCGACTCATCGGTGCGCCTCCGGGTTATATCGGGTATGACGAAGGTGGTCAGTTGACTGAGGCTGTCAGGCGCAAGCCATACTCGGTCATTTTGTTTGACGAAATCGAAAAGGCGCACCATGACGTGTTCAATGTGCTCCTTCAGATTCTCGATGACGGACGACTGACTGATTCTCATGGTCGGACCGTGGATTTCAAGAATACTATCGTCATTATGACGAGTAATCTTGGTGCAGAGTATATGCTGGATGGCATTGATCAGACCGGCGAGTTCCGGGAAGGCGTGGAAGCGCAGGTCATGGACGTTCTGCGTCATCATTTCCGACCTGAGTTTCTCAATCGTGTGGATGAGACCGTGTTGTTTCGACCACTTACGCCGATCCAGCTTGCAGGTATTATTGATCTGCTGGTGGCAGGATTGCGTTCCCGGTTAGAAGATCGAAAGATCGAGTTGGTGCTTACGGAAAAGGCCAAGGCGTTTATCGCTGAATCTGCGTATGAACCGAGCTTTGGTGCGCGTCCCCTTCATCGTTACCTGCAGGCACATTTGGAAACACCACTTGCAAAGCTGCTTATCAGCGGAGAATTGGCGGATGGCGCCTCTGTGACTGTGGACGAAAAAGATGGTAGACTGATGTTCGTATAAATATAGAGTACAACGAAAGTATAAGGTCGGCACCCGAGATGGGTGTCGGTCTTTTTTTATGATAAACGATACAAAGCGTTTCTTGACTAATGTAGTCGACTTCTGAAAGGTTGCACTCTCAACTTTTTGGAATCAAGGATTGTATGCCAAATTTGATTTTGCTTTCATTACTGGCGGCCTTTCCGCCGCTTGCCATTGATATGTATCTGCCGGCCATGCCAACTTTGCAGGTTGTGTGGAGTGTGCCTTTCGGAGTCATCAACTTGTCGTTGGTTGTTTTCATTGTGATTTTCAGTGCGTGTCTGTTGATTCACGGGCCGTTGTCAGATCGATTTGGACGGCGTCCTGTCCTTATTTCAGGTATTCTTCTTTTTATTCTTGGCAGTCTTTTGTGTGCAGCGTCCGACTCCATTGCATTTTTGCTCTTTTCCCGAGCCATTCAAGGAGCTGGAGCGGCCGCTGCGGCATCCCTCTCTTTGGCATTGTCCAAGGATTTGTACGATGGTGTGGAACGACAGAAAATTCTGGCTTATATCGGCGTTATCATGGCTTTTTGTCCCATGTTGGCCCCGACATTGGGCGGCATTATGTTGCGGTTTGGCTCTTGGCAATGGATTTTTATTGTTCAGTCGATCATGGCGCTTGTTGCACTGTATGGTGTCCTTCGATTGAAAGAGCCACTGACAGAATTCACGCATGGCGGTGTGCTTGCCGTGGCTGGGCGATATGTTGCGGTCTTCAAGAATGGGCGGTTCACAGTGCTGGCGTTAGCTTTCGCCATCATGGTTCTGCCTCATTTCGGTTTTATTGGTGGTTCAGCAGATATCTATATCAACGGCTTCGCTATGTCGGAACATATTTTTGGACTGTATTTCGGTGCCAATGCTGTAGGATTTATGCTCGGATCATTTGCTTGTACGCGATTGGGTGGTTCTTTGAAGCCTATGCATATCCTGTATTTTTCATTGTGTGCAATTTTTGGGGCCGGGATACTCATGCTCTTCTTGGGTGGGACTTCACCGCTGGCGGTTGCCATACCCATGTTTTGTATCACGTTTTCTGTGGGATTTTCTCGTCCTGTCAGCAATTCCATGATTCTGGATCAGGTGGATTCTGATGTGGGAGCAGCCTCTGGTGTGATGACCTTTGAGATGTTTTTCGTGGGAGCCATGTCCATGGAGTTTATCTCCCTTGATTGGCCCAACAAGCCTATGGTGCTTGGTTTGCTTGCTTTAACCGGTGCGGCCATTCCGTTGGGGACACTGTTTATTATGCGTGTTATTGGAAGACGTCGGACTTGAGTCTGATTCAAGACCATAGCTACCCTGCGTCATTTCATTACAATATCTTTGCGAAAAATCATGGTGTTGCACTATGCGCTGCCGTATATTGTTTCTCATGAATGGTGGCTGTTTATTTTTTTATCGTTGGATTTTTTGCTCTGCATTAGCAGTGGTATGCCTTTTGGCCTTTCTCTTTTGTTATCCATCCTCATCAGTAGCCGAGGATGATCCTTTTGGGGCATATCGATCCAAGGGTATTATTGTTGCCCAGGAATCTGATATGCCGCCTATGTCCTTCGTCGGTCCCAGTGGTCGTCCCAAAGGGTTTATTATTGACCTTTGGCGGAAATGGTCTTCAGAAACGGGTGTCCCGGTACATTTTCATCTTGTGGAGTGGGCTGAGACCTTGAATGCTGTGCGTGAAGGGAAGGCAGATGTACACGGTGGCCTTTTTTACACCGCTGGGAGAGATCGTTATCTGGATTATTCATCCCCGTTTTTTGTCTCTCGTGGAGTTGTCCTTGTCGTAAACGGTTCAGCAATAACAGACATTAGTCAACTGAGAGGCAAGAACGTCGGTGTGATCGATAAGAGCTTTTACGACGCTCTTTTGCGGGAAAAGTACCCTGCATTGAAACCGTATCCAATCGAGAATACGACTCGATTGGTTGAAGCCGCAGTCAATGGAGAAGTCGAGGTGGTGATGGGAGATTACCCGACTGTCATGCATCAAATAGGCTCTATGGGAAAGGTTAGATTCTTTAGAGTGATAGAGTTTGTTTCGGACCAGTACTACAGAGCTGCTGTTGCGCAAGGCAATGAAGTATTACTGACGATGATTGAAAAAGGGTTGGAGCGAATTGATAAGGAAGAACGAAAAGTACTTTTTGAGCGGTGGGTTGTCGGAGGCCATACTCCATCCAGAAGTTGGCTTGCCTCAACGATTGTTATTAGTGTTTTAAGTCTTGGCCTTGCTCTTCTTGTTCCCTTTGTTTTTGATAGATTTCGTCGTTAGTTTTCGTTTTGAGTTAAGAATTGAGCGGCTCGTTTTTCGGACCAATAGACATTATTCCCGCCATTGAGCACAAACCCCACATGTCCTCCATGTTCTGGCATTTCCAGAAACAGATTTGAGTTGGCTTCGGCCTCGCGGAGTGGATAACATTCTGGTCCGAGGAAGGGATCGTCCTGTGCATTGGCGAGCAGGGTTGGGATACGGATATCCTTGAGGAATTGAAGGCTGCTTGAACGGGTGTAATATTCGGCAGCATCTTTGAACCCATTGGATGGTGCAGTGAATCGGTCATCGAAATCCCGGAGTGTTTTGATGCCGTGTAGTTGTGCCGAGTCGATTTCGTTCGGGAATCGTTCCCCTTTTTCACGAATGGTCCGGCGCAGTCCACGCATGAAATATTCAAAATAAATATGCCGGGAAGGCAGGGCAATCATCCGCTCCGTCGCATCTAGATCGCAGGGGACGGAAAATGTTGCTGCGGAAATTATTTGTGGCGGAATACGGTCAGGGGATTCTCCCAGATACTTGAGAATCTGGTTGCCGCCCATGGAGAATCCTATGAGGCTGACCTCGTCATATCGACCAGTGGAAAGGCAGTGCGTGATGACCGCGTGCAGATCATCGGTTTCACCTGAGTGATAGGAACGCGGTAATCTATTTGGCTCATTACCGCATCCGCGTTGGCACCAACAGGCCGCGTCAAAGCCGAGGCCCGTGAAAATATGAGCCATGCCGAGCACATATTTTTTGCGGGCATGTCCCTCTAGGCCGTGGCTGACGATGACCAATTTGCGAGTTTCGCCGATACGGGATCGGTGCCAGTCGAAATCCAGAAAGTCGGTGTCCGGCAGTTCAATACGTTCCCGCATGGGCGCCGTGAGCGGCGTCAGTCTGAACAGAGGGGGATACAGCGTGGCGATGTTGCCGAAACGAAATGGAAAGGGCGGTTGATAATCCGGGGTTGGCAGTATTGGCATGAGGATTGGTGTACGACCACACCAGATTGATGTCAAAAGCAATGTCCAGGATTGAAAACGGTTGCTTGAATGAGAATGGCTTTGTATTCTGACGGCCTGTGCCTGCGGGCGTGTCCAAAGCAAGGAGTTGTTGTGCCGTTGTTTGATCAGGTTGATATGGAGAATTACGCGGAAGTTCTTCTCTGGGGTTTGGCTGAGACTAGAGAAAAACCGTTCAAGAATAAGGATATCGTGTTGATTCGGTACGATAT
Source organism: Pseudodesulfovibrio nedwellii (assembly GCF_027923765.1). Classification (NCBI taxonomy): domain Bacteria; kingdom Pseudomonadati; phylum Thermodesulfobacteriota; class Desulfovibrionia; order Desulfovibrionales; family Desulfovibrionaceae; genus Pseudodesulfovibrio; species Pseudodesulfovibrio nedwellii. The sequence continues at coordinate 3,644,921 of NZ_AP026709.1, forward strand.
TCCCGGTCTTGCTTTGGCCGAAGCTATTTATTCCAGAGTCATGGACATGCACCTTATGCCCGTGACCATGGCCATGCCCACGCCATATATGAATATGGAGCGATATCTTAATTCTAGTTACGGTCAACTTTTATTTCAACAACCGGGGTTGGGCGAACTGTATTCTCAGGTTGCCGGGATTATCACTGTCATGGCCCCCGAAGACCTGACGCATCTCCAGACCGTAGACCCGCGCACTATTGCTGAGGCCCGGCGGTCAGATGCTTCTAACCGACGCATACTGCAACGTCGCAAGCAGTCCGGTGCGCTTGGCTGGACCACTTGTATTTATCCTACCGAAGCCTTGGCCGCAGCTTCCGGTATGACGCTGGAGGACTATGCCACCGCTTTGAAACGGGCCTGCTGGCTGAATATGCCCAGCCCGGTCAAGGAGTGGAAGCGACTTCAACGCGAAGTCGGCGAAGTTTGCGACTGGCTCGATTCTTTGGATATAGCTTCTTTGCGCGTAGAGTCCGAAGATATCAATCTCAAAGTGCCTGTTGGCAATAACCGGCGATTTGTAGGTGTGAGCGGAGGCAATATTCCGGGGTATGAAATTTATTTCGCGCCCGATGCCCGCAAGGTGGAAGGCACATATTACGCTGATCAGCCATCGTTGCGGTATGGACATTTGGTGCTTGGTGCATCTTTGGACTTTTCGGATGGTATCGCTGCCCGAGTGGAAGCGGAACGAGGTCAGGTGTTTTTACAAAATCAGATGTATTCCGATTCTGGCGCTCGTCGGGTAGGAGAATTTTCCCTGACTGACAAGCGTTTTTCCCGTGTGGATAGATTCATGGCGCATACTTTGCTCGATGAAAATTATGGTGGAGACAACGGGAATTGTCACATAGCCCTTGGTGGTTCTGTTTTGGAAAGTTTTACAGGTCCTCCTGAAATGCTTACCCCGGAACTGGAATACGAGCTCGGTTTCAACTCTTCGGATATGCACTGGGATTTGGTGAATACCCAGCCTAAACGTGTCACTGCACGGCTTAAGGGCGGAGAGTCTTCATTGATTTATGAGAATGGGTCTTTCTGTTTTTAAGGGATAAGCCTTTTGTCTGCCCGTTCAGTCTGCGCTCTGTCATATTCTTATATAAAAGACCATTGACAACCTTTTCCACATGCTTATTTTCCCATCACGCCTCGCTTTTGTCGGGGCCTTTTCATGATAGATCACGCTTTTTAAGGATTATACATGACCAAAGATAAAAACAACGAAGTCCCTATCACTGGCCTTTATGATGATGAGGGTAAGATTTTTAACGAAGCACAGGGTGAAAACCTTGATGCCACCGATGAGGTTGGCGAGGAAGAGGCTACGGAAGTCTCTCTGAGTCAGGAAGAACTGCACGCACTGTGTCTTGAATCCGTTTGTCCCGAATGTGATGTGTTTAAGGAAGCTGAAGGAATTCGCCTTCGCGCCTTGGCAGATGCTGAAAACGTCAAAAAACGTTTATTTCGGGAAAATGAGGAAATGAAGAAGTATGCAGGCGAGTCTGTTCTGGCTGACCTGCTGCCTGTTCTAGATAACCTTGATCTCGCATTGGCTCACACCGGGAACTTGGATGACGCCTGCAAGAATTTTGTCATCGGCGTGGACATGACCCGCAAGCTGTTTCTCGATGCAGTGAAAGGGCATGGACTGGTCGTAGTGCCTGTCGCTGTCGGTAATGATTTTGACCCCGAAGTTCATGAAGCTGTGGGGACTGTGCAGGAACCTGAGCTTGCCGACAACCAGATTGCCCAGATTATTCAGGGTGGTTACCTGCTGAAAGGACGTCTTATTCGTCCGGCCAAGGTTATGGTCAACAAGGCATAAGCACTATTTTTTTGACGCTGACGCTCTTTACAAGGCCGAATGCGTACTTATTGAACAGAGTAACGAAAAACAAACGTCGATAACGACTATCTCAATAGAAGATTTGAGGAGGACATACATAATGGGTAAGATCATAGGAATCGATCTTGGAACTACCAACTCCTGCGTTTACGTCATGGAAGGTAAAGATCCAAAATGCGTCACCAACCCCGAGGGTGGGCGTACTACGCCGTCCGTCGTGGCTTTTACTGACAAAGAACGTCTGGTGGGCGACATCGCCAAACGTCAGTCTGTCACCAACCCTGAAAAGACCGTGTTTGCCATCAAGCGCATGATGGGCCGTCAGGCTAATGCTCCTGAAGTTAAAAAATGGCAGAAACACTGTCCGTACGACATTGTGGCCGGTAACGGTAACGATGCCTGGGTTGAGATCGACGGCAAGAAATATTCTCCGCCGGAAGTTTCAGCTATTATCCTTCAGAAGCTGAAGAAGGATGCCGAAATCTATCTGGGCGAAGATGTGACTGAAGCGGTCATCACCGTGCCCGCATATTTCAATGACTCTCAGCGTCAGGCGACCAAAGACGCAGGCAAGATTGCCGGTCTTGAGGTCAAGCGCATCATCAACGAACCTACCGCCGCATCATTGGCTTATGGTTTCGACAAGAAAGCCAACGAAAAAATCGCGGTTTTTGACCTCGGTGGTGGTACTTTTGATATTTCCATTCTGGAAGTCGGCGACAACGTCGTGGAAGTTCGTGCCACCAATGGTGACACCTTTCTTGGCGGTGAAGATTTCGACCATCGTATCATTGAATACTTGGTGGACGAGTTCAAGAAAGAAAACGGCATTGATTTGTCTCAGGACCGTATGGCCTTGCAGCGCCTCAAGGAAGCTTCGGAAAAAGCCAAGCACGAGCTGTCTTCTTCCATTGAAACCGAGGTCAATCTGCCCTTTATCACCGCTGATCAGAATGGTCCCAAGCATATGATGGTCAAGATCAGCCGCAGCAAGCTGGAAAAGCTCGTTGAGGATCTGGTTGATAGGACTGTCGCACCGTGCAAGAAGGCACTGAAAGATGCCGGTCTGTCCGCATCTGATATCGACGAAGTTATTCTCGTCGGTGGTATGACCCGTATGCCTCTGGTGCAGGAAAAGGTGAAGTCTTTCTTCGGCAAGGAGCCTAACCGCTCTGTGAACCCGGACGAAGTCGTTGCCATGGGTGCTGCCATTCAGGGCGGTATTTTGGCCGGTGACGTCAAAGACGTACTGCTTCTCGACGTGACTCCGTTGTCCCTCGGCATTGAGACCATGGGCGGCGTGATGACACACCTGATCGAGCGTAACACCACCATCCCGACCAAGAAATCTCAGGTGTTTACCACCGCGGCTGAGAATCAGCCGTCCGTGTCCATCCGAGTTTTCCAGGGCGAACGTCCCATGTCTGCGGATAACAAGCTGCTTGGCAACTTCGAGTTGTCCGGTTTGCCGCCGGCACCGCGTGGTGTACCCCAGATTGAAGTTTCCTTTGACATTGATGCCAACGGCATCGTGCATGTCAACGCCAAAGACATGGGTACCGGACGTGAACAGTCCATCCAGATCACTGCTTCTTCCGGTCTGTCCGATGAAGAAATTGATCAGATGGTCAAGGATGCTGAGTCTCATGCCGATGAAGATAAGAAAAAGCAGGAACTCATTGAGGTGCGCAATCAGGCCGATACGCTGATTTACACTTCCGAGAAGTCCATGCGTGATCTTGGCGATAAGGTTGATACCGAGTTGAAGGCTGACATTGAATCCAAGGTCGAGGCCCTGAAGAAGGCCCTTGAGACCGATGATGCTGATGAGATCAAGGCCAAGGCCGATGAATTGTCACAAAGCTCTCACAAGCTGGCCGAACAGTTGTACGCTCAGCAGAATACCGAAGGCGCAGGTCCCGACATGGGTGCCGGTGCAGCCGGTGCAGCTGGTGGTGACGCCGGTGCAGCTCCCAAGGATGACGACGACGTGGTCGATGCCGACTACACCGAAGTCAAGTAGCTTGCCTTAGAAGCTCAAGCAAAGTATAGATTACCCGGCCCGTCATTCACGGGCCGGGTTTTTTTTATTAGGCTGCTTAATCCGGCTTTTATGGAACATACGATGCACCGAACATATTTTTCCGATATTCCGCGATTCTTTGTCGTTCTCATTCTGTTGACGGTTTTCGCATGGGGCTGTGCTCCCATGCAGCAGTCAGTCAAGAGTGTGGACATGCTTTCTACGCCCAATCTCCTTATGGAGGCTGATGCAGCATGGGAGGCAAAACAGTATGAAAGTACCGAGCTGTATTATGCCGCCGCATTGGATCGGCAGGATCTTGTGCGCAGTGAGTTGCCGTTGGTCTACGGTCGACTTGCTGAATCCGCTTACAGAAATGGACACTACCATCAGGCGCGTATCGCTTTGGAGAAGTGGGCCAATCAGGATACGTCAGCTTTGGAGCTTGCGTCTTGGGAGACGATTTATCTTAACACTATGGCTGCACTCGGCAAGACTGAACGGCTGCACAATCATCTTAAGTGGCTACAGGACAGTACGAAAACGCCGTGGACGACCAAGCAGGTCGTGGCGTTGTGGTACAGTGATTATTTCAGAAAGATGGACGACCCAGAGCGTTCTCTTGATGTGTTGAGCGAATATTACCAACAGGCACCGGAACCGTCTGCCAAGGCCGGATTTGAACAGGCATTCAGGCAACAACTTGCGGAGTCTTCGGAAAGTGAAATCGAAATTCTGTCCAAGATTGTGGATACGACGAATCAGTGGCAGTTTCCATACGCCCTTGTTTCTTTTGAACAGGGAGTGCGAATCGCCGTTGATGCCGACACATGGTCTTCAGCCTGGCGCACCATGCGTAATCTGACGACCAAGAGTTCCTTGGTTGATACGATGTCTCTGGAGAGCGTGTTGGTTGACTTGGAAGCTCGTTACGGTGTGCCGCGTATTGGATTGGCGTTGGCTCTGCCCATTACCGGGCCGTACGCCAAGGTTGGCGTAAAAATTCTGCGTGGAGCAGGGTTGGCGCAGTGGCGTCTGGCGCAAAACGGTATCGAAGTTGATGTGCGGGTTATCAATACGGAAATTTCTGGTTGGCAGACTCGACTTGCTGAACTCCCCAGCCATTATTCGGTTGTGGGTGGTCCTTTGCGAGTGAGTGCCTTCAAACAGTTGTACGAAGGTGAGAACTCGGATCAGAGTGTGCTCAAGGAACGGGCCGTTTTTACCTTCATGTCTTCTCTTGGAGAGTTGACCGAAGGGCGTGACGCTTGGCGTTTCTTTGCCAGTCGAAATGACGAAGTTCGCAGTCTCGTATCCATGGCTGTCGATGAACTGGGCATTACTGATTTGGCAGTTTTTTATCCCGAAGAAAAATTTGGTCGGACTATGGCCGAAACTTTTTATCGTGAAGCAACTCCGCTGGGTGGTCGCATTAAGGGGATGCAGTCATATCCGCCGAAGAACCTCAAGAAGTGGAGCAAGCGCGTCGGCAAGCTGCTGAATGTGCCCGCCGACTTTAGCGAGAACAAGGATGTGCCTCTCGAGATGCCCGATTTTGGTGCTGTGTTCATCCCGGACGGCTGGAGACAGGCGCAAACTTTGCTTCCCAATTTCTTTTTCTATGAGGGAGACCAACTCGTCTTTCTCGGACCTGGACTGTGGAGTCGAGCCTTGGATACAGCCAAGGGTATTGACGAGCATTATTATCGGCTTGCCGTGTGTCCCGGTGCATGGTGGGAACAATCCGATGGAGGACGTGCCCTTCAGACTGCGTTGACCGAAGAAGGTCTGGGACAGGCTGATTTTTGGGTTGCCCTCGGATATGATTTCATACGGTTTGCTGGTCGGTTGGGTTCTTTACCCTCCACTTGGACGGGCAGAGATGTCAATTCTCGTATTCATGCCGCTCAGGATATGGATTTCAGTATAGCCCGGTTAACCTGGGATGATTCCGGTGTAGCCAGTCAGGATTTGTATCTGTTCAGTCCAGTACGAAATGGCAAAAGGCTTATCAACGCCGAGAAGATTTCCAGTCGAATCAGTCAGGCTTCGGCTCGGCGTGAAAAACGTATGGGCGCTTACGAAAAGCGGATGAAAGAACAGGGCTACAAGCTGTCCGAAGACGGGCAGTGGATTACTATTGAAGAAAAGACCCCGGATATGCCGCCCGAACAATAGGGCTTTTGGATATAAGGAGAAACACATGAAAATCAGTCCCGAAGAAGTGGCCAAGGTTGCGCGGCTTTCCCGCCTCGACTTGCCTCAGGACAAGCTTGAGTTGTTCGCCGGACAGCTCGGAGATATTCTCAGTTACATGGATAAGCTCGGAGAGCTGGACACGGATGCCGTGGAACCCATGTATAGCCCGGTCAAGCACACTACCGTTCTGCGTAAGGACGAAGTGCGAAAGGACTTCACCCGTGACGAAGTGCTTTCCAATGCGCCGGAGCAGGACGGACAGTTCTTCATTGTCCCACGAATCGTATAAACTACTTGATATATTCAGGATCGATTATGTCTGATCTCTATACAAAGACACTCTCCGAAGTGGCTGAACAGCTGCAATCCGGGGAATTGAAGGCTGTTGAGGCCGTCAGGAATTGCCTTGATCGCATTGAGGCTACCGAACCCAAGGTCAAGGCCCTTATAACCGTTACCGGTGACGAGGCATTGCAATTGGCTGAAGCCATGGACAGTGAAGGTCCGGACGCGAGTAAGCCGTTGTGGGGCGTTCCCATCGTGCTTAAGGATCTCCTTGCCACCAAAGGAATTCGGACCACCTGCGCTTCTAAAATACTCGATAATTTTGTACCGTTTTATGACGCTACTGCTGTCGCCAAGTTACGCGAGGCCGGAGCTATTATTATTGGTAAGGCCAACATGGATGAATTCGCTATGGGGTCTTCCACCGAAAATTCCGCATTTTTTCAGACCGGCAACCCGTGGGATACTGATCGTGTTCCCGGCGGATCGTCTGGTGGTTCCGGTGCGACCGTTGCCGCTGGCCAGTGTTATGCCGCGCTCGGTACGGATACCGGTGGCTCCATCCGTTTGCCTGCCTCTTTTTGTGGCATTGTTGGACTCAAACCGACCTATGGCCGCATTTCCCGGTTCGGTCTGATCGCGTACGGTTCTTCGCTTGACCAGATTGGTCCCATGACCCGTAGTGTCGAAGACGCTGCCCGCATGTTGCAGGTTATGGCCGGACATGATCCCAAAGATTCCACTTCCGTGGACGTGGATGTTCCTGATTATCTGGCTGCATTGGGGCGTGAGAATCTTGACGGCGTGACTATCGGTTTGCCCGAGGAGTACTGGGGCGAAGGATTGGACGCTGAAGTTGAAGAAGCGTGCAAGGCTGCTGTCGCCAAGATGGAAGCACTGGGTGCCAAAACTGTGCCCGTGAAGTTGTCGCTGACAGATTACGCCATTGCTACCTATTACATCATTGCCATGGCAGAGGCTTCAAGCAATCTGTCGCGTTTTGATGGCGTGCGGTTTGGTCACCGTAACAAGAATGCTTCGGAACTTATCGATATGTATACCTCCAGCCGGACCGAAGGGTTTGGTGACGAGGTTCAGCGTCGTATAATTATGGGAACATACGTGCTTTCCAGTGGGTATTATGACGCATATTACAACAAAGCAGCCAAGGTTCGTCGCCTCTTGCGTGAGGATTTCGACAAGGCGTTTGAGCAGTGCGATCTTATTGCCGGTCCGGTGTGCCCGACGACGGCTTTCAAAGCTGGCGAAAAGGCCGACCCGTTGCAGATGTATTTGATGGATATTTTCACTATTTCCGCTAATTTGGCAGGTCTGCCCGGTATGAGTCTGCCTGTTGGACTCGGCAAGGACTCCGGCATGCCGGTGGGACTTCAGTTTATGGGGCCGGCATTTTGTGAAGCGGACATGCTATCCGTCACAGAATGCCTCGAACGGAACATTGACCCCATGCCCATGGCTGAGTTGTAAGAATATATATTACTGTTGAAATAACCGGTTGTGAACGTTGCTTTACAACCGGCTTTTTCATTTGAATTACCTGTGATAAAAATACCCTGAAGGTTCATTTTATTTTTTAATGTGTCTTTCTTTAAAATTAAAGGAAAAGCGTGAGAGTGGAGATATCTTTATGACAATAGCCGTTGCCGTCTCAGGAGGCATGGACAGTCTGCTTGCCATGGTTCTGCTCAAGGAACAGGGGCATGATCTTATGGCTGTACACGGCCATTTCTTGCCGCCAACCTCTGCTTGGGAAAAGGTGGAGAAGGGCTTGACCGCTGTGTGTGAAAGTCTTGATATCCCTTTTCATGCCCTTGATTTGCATGAAGAATTCGAGAGGCGGGTGGTAGCACCATTTGAAGCAGACTATCGGGCTGGCTTGACGCCTAATCCGTGCGCACTGTGTAATTCGCGTATGAAGTTCGGGGTACTTTTCAATGCCGTCCGTTCTTTGGGTGCGGACAGACTCGCAACTGGACATTATGTGCAGCTGGAAAAACGGGGCGATTTGGGGCGTATGCTTGTGCGCGGTGTGGACCTGACCAAGGACCAGAGTTATTTCCTTTCGCTTGTTCCGATTGAGTTGTTGCGTCTTTCTCTGTTTCCATTGGCGGAAACCTTGAAGAAGGATGTTCTCGCCATTCTCGCAAATCAAGGCCTGAAACCGCCTGTTCCAGGTGAAAGTCAAGAAATCTGTTTTGTGCCCAATGATGATTATCAAGCCTTTCTTTCAGACCGTGGTGCCATGCCCGGTTCTGGTTCTGCAGAACTTCTGGATGGCACTGTGGTCGGTGAGCATAAGGGATTGTGGCGACACACACAGGGCCAACGGCGTGGCCTGGGTATTCCGTGGCAGGAAGCTTTATATGTGCTGGGCAAGAATGTGGCTCGTAATGTGCTCGTTGTTGGTCCCAAGTCGGAATTGATGTCCAACGGTGGTGTGGCTGGTCAGGTGAATCTTATGACCCCTGTTGAGACGTGGCCTGAAATTGTTATAGTCCAGACGCGATATCGCCAGCAGGCCATGCCGTGTCGTGTGACTTTGGTGGACGGCAAATTGCATTTTGTGTTTTTGGAGCCATACACACGGCCTACACCGGGGCAAGTGGCGGCTGTTTACGATGCAAACGGCGTTGTGCTCGGCGGTGGTGTCATAGAAAAGTCGCTTTGATCACCAACGCGACGGGCGTAAATCCATGCGTTCTCGTATCTCCCTTTGGTATCCGTCGCTTCGATTTTTGTTCATGACTTCGTGGATTTTTTGGGCTGTGAGTTCCGGTTTTTCTTCCAGATATGCCGCAGACCGTTGTACTTCACTTGTCATTCGGTAGTTGTCCGGGTCGCGGTAGGATTTGAGCAGGGTGAACCCTTCTTCCCGTTTTCCCTGATAAATGCGTGTCAGGCCGAGATAATATGTCGCGTCCGGGTGGTTTGGATATGTTTGCAAGTTGGCTTCAAAGGTTTGGCTCGCTGCGTTATAGTCGCCGTCATTCATGGCGATGACTGCCTTTTTATTGCTGGCATAAATGTCGCTTGGGCCGTTGGGCAGAAAGTCTTTGTATGAGGTGAAAGAAACTCCCGCACCGGTTTGTGCTCCCACGCCGACTCCGGTTCTTCCGCCGCCAGCACCAACACCAATGCGAGAGGTGCCGGTATGCATCCCCACGCCAACGCTGGTATTACAAGAACAAAGCAGGGCAAGCAGTGCGATATAGAATAGATAACGCATGGTTTTCTCCCTATTTGAAGTCAGCCTGTTTATCCATGGCCATGCCTTCAGTCCAGGCCTGAGCCATTTTGTCGATCAGATATTCGGTTGTGGCATCGGTGTTTCCTGAGAGTTGATGAGCCATACTTGTGACAGAACGGGTCACTTCGGGCTTGCCTGGATAGCGGAAGTTGGTCAGTATGCCGAACCCGGCCGTACGGTCGCCCTGTGCAAGGGTGGTCAGTCCCAGATAGAAGACGGCATGAGGGTATCCCGGTTCAACCTGAGTGGCTGCCGTGAAGTTCGTCTGAGCCTTGTCGTAATCGGCCAGATTGTAGTACGCACGACCAAGGTTGGTAAGCAGGATGACGGAATCGGGGTTTTGTTTCAGGGCATCTTTATAATAAGTTGCCGCATCCTGATAATTCTTGACCGTCATGGACATGTTACCGGCGTGTTTTGGTGAAGGAGCACAGGCCATGATCGTGAAGGCTATTGTCATGAGAAGGAAGAGTCTGTTCATCGGTTAATCCCGGCAAAAAAGTTTATGTATTATTCAAACGAGTGCCAGAGCATATCATGATTACCTTTTATACCGCTACCCTGGGTTGCAAGATCAACCAATATGAAACTCGGTCCATCGGCGAAGCATGGGCCGGAGGAGATGCCCGTGAAGTGGACACCCCGCAGGAGGCCAATCTTATTTTGGTCAATTCCTGCGCCGTGACCGCTAATGCCGTGGCAGACCTGCGTCAGTCAGTCCGCCGTTTTCATCGTGACAACCCTAATGCTGAGATTATTATTACTGGCTGTGCGGCCCAGATTATACCTGAAGAATTGGGTAAACTGCCCGGCGTGGTCCGCGTGGTGTCTCAGGAAGATAAGCCGCAACTGCTCAACGGACCGGAAGGTACGGGCGAGCTGAATTCGGACAAGCCCGGGTTCGCGCCGTTTTCCATCAAAGGATATGGCCGTGCTCGTGCTGTCGTTAAAGTTCAGGATGGCTGTTCACATAACTGCACCTATTGTATCATCCCGACCACGCGTGGCAAATCCATAAGCCGTCCGGTGCATGAAATTGTGGATGAAGTCTCCCGTCTGCTTGTCGCTGGTTTCCGTGAATTTATTTTGAGCGGTATTAACCTTCGTCATTTTGGGCGTGGGTTGGATGAGGAAATTGATTTTTGGGATTTGATATCCCGTCTTGAAGCCGAGTTCGGTCTGGATTGGGCTGGACGGGCGCGGTTCCGCATTTCATCTGTGGAGCCGGGGCAACTCACGGATAAGGCTCTTGCCGTTTTGAACCGATCCTCCATGGTTTGTCCGCAATTGCATCTTTCTTTGCAAAGCGGAGATTCTGACGTGCTTCGTGCCATGGGGCGCGGACATTATGACCCCTTTTCCGCAGTGACATTCTTGGAACGACTGGGTGAGCATTGGCCTGTCATAGGACTTGGCGCGGACTTTATTACCGGATTTCCTGGTGAAACTGACGCGCAATTTGAGAATACCATGGAACTGTGCCGTGCTTTGCCAATGACTTACGGGCATATTTTCCCGTATTCCGAGAGGCCGGGAACACGGGCTGCCGACATGCTTGATTCTGTGGATGTCCCTATACGCAAGGCACGTGCTGCGCGATTGCGGGAACTGGTGAATGGTAAGAAAAAGGCCTTTTTGAGCACCTTGCTTGATCAACCGCATCTTGATGTGCTCGTTCAGGATGACAAGGGGCGCGGAGTCAGTGAGTATTATGCGGCTTGTCGTTTGACAACTTTGCCAACAGGTGTCAAACCGCGTTCTCTGGTTCGGACGCGACCTGTGAAGCTGGAGAAAAGTGTGATTCTGGTTGAACCGTTGGAGAACGTATGAGCACGCCGAAAATTCCTGAACCGGGACTGTTGATCATATCCATATTGAGCGCGAACTGGGATGCGTTCTGGCCGGATCTGCTCAAGGCGCTGGAAGAACGTTTCGGCCCTGCGGATGACATCTGTGAGCCGTTCGCGTTTGATCAGACCGGGTACTACGATGCTGAATTGGGTACCCCCATCACTCGCCGTATTGTCTCCTTTGAGAAGTTGCATCCGCTCGATGATTTGGCGGATATCAAACTGTTCACAAATGTATTGGAAAAGCGGTATGCTGATGGTGATAATCGGGTGTTTAATCTTGATCCCGGCTTCATCACATTGCAGAGTCTTGTTTTGGCAACGGGTAAGAAATTTTCGCACCGTATTTACCTCAAAGAGGGAATATGGGCAGACTTGACTCTGATCTGGCAGAAAAAACAATGGGTTGTCTTCCCATGGACATTTCCTGATTATGCCGGAGAGGATATGAAATCTCGGCTGACAAAGTTGCGTCAGTCGTATAAAAACACGCTGAGCAAGCCGCAAACGTAAAAGTGTCGACAACACGCGGCTTCCAACCATAAAGGAAGTAAATTATGCCAGTAAGTATGACCGGTTTTGGTCGGTTTGAAACTAACGAAGATGCCTGGACTCATGTCTGGGAAATCAAGAGTGTGAACGGTCGGTATCTGGACGTCAAATGGCGCATGCCTGGTTACCTTCGTTCCCTCGAGAACGGCTGGGAAAAGATCGTTCGTACCTACGCTTCACGCGGAAGGGTGGACGTGTCCTTGAATCTTGAAGTATTGGATTCCGGCATTCTCGGTATGACTTTCAACGAGACCATGGCTCAGGCCATGTTTGAACAGATGGAAAAGCTCGCCCAGTCTCGTGGTGAAAAATTTGAGCCGGATTATAATCGAGTGCTGTCCATGTCCTCTTTGTGGCGTGACAACGGTTCCGAGCCTGATCCCGGTTTGTCCGAGAGTCTGACCAACGGCCTTGAAGCCGCACTGAAGGATTGGGTTGATTCCCGTTCCGTGGAAGGTGAGGCCATGGGTGATGATCTCACGACTCGTCTGGACACTTTGCGCGACCTCGCTCAGAAAGTGGCGATTCGTATTCCTGACATCCTTGAAGCCAAAAAATCTACACTCAGGCAGCGCATTATCGACATGCTCGATTCGGCCAATGCGGAGTTCTCCGAAGATCGGATGCTTCAGGAAGTGGCATACCTTACTGATAAGTTGGATGTTTCCGAAGAGTTGACCCGGCTGGATGCTCATCTGGACCGTTTGAGCGAAGTCATGGCCGCCAAGGGTAATGTGGGTAAGAAGCTCGACTTTTTGGTGCAGGAAACTTTCCGCGAGATTAACACTTGCGGCAACAAGGCTCAGGATACTGAGGTCAGCCGATTGGTCGTTGATTTCAAGGCTGAGTTGGAACGGTGTCGCGAACAGGTCCAGAATATCGAATAGATACTTTCTTAAAAGCGGAAGGAAGCTATGCAGAAACAGGGCTTACTCAACGTCGGTTTCGGTAATTTCGTGGTTCTTGATAGGGTCATTTCTATCGTCAATCCCTCCAGTGCCCCCATGCGGCGTTTGAGGGAAGATGCTCGTGCTGATGGACGGCTTATTGATGCTACGCAAGGACGTAAAACCAGGGCTATTATTGTGACTGATTCCAATCATGTGGTCCTGTCAGCCATTCAGGCGGAAACCATTGGTCAGCGGTTCAGTGCTGATGAAGGGGAATAGAATAGGTGAAGCAAGAAGATCATAAATTCAGGCTGGGACAAGTCCTTGTGGTTTGTGCGCCCAGCGGCACCGGCAAGTCCACGCTGATATCCATGCTTCGGGAAGAATTTCCTGATTTCGGGTTTTCTGTGTCTTATACCACCCGTGCTCCGCGTGGTGAGGAACAGAACGGGCGTGAATACAATTTCATTTCTCGTGAAGTCTTTGTGGCCATGCGTAGTCGGGGAGACTTTTGCGAATGGGCTGAAGTCCACGGTAATTTTTATGGCACGGCCACCAAGCCAGTGGAAAAGATGCTCGATTCCGGGCGGGATGTGCTGTTTGATATTGACGTACAGGGCGCCAAGCAGCTCAAAAAGACGTTCTACAAGGGAACGTTTGTCTTTCTGTTGCCCCCGTCTCGCGAAGAGCTTGTACGCAGGCTTGAAGGTCGTGGCACAGATTCCGCCGATTCCATCGAACGTCGATTGAATAATGCTATTGGTGAGCTTTCTCAGGCCAAGTGGTTTGATTACTGGGTCGTCAATGACTTTTTGGACGAGGCGTATCAGGAGTTGAAGGCTGTATATCTGGCGGGTAAGTGCAAGCCTCCGTTGCGTCCTGGTATTCTGGGTAATATTCAAAAGACGTGGGAAGACGATGGCTGATCTGGTTGTTGCTCTTGATTACAAGGATGCTGAATCCGCTTTTGCCATGGCACGGTCTCTCAAGGGGGCTGCGCCGTGGATGAAAGTCGGTTTGGAATTGTTCGTAGCCGAAGGGCCGAAGGTCGTTTCCGGTCTCAAGGAGATGGGCTTTAAGGTCTTTTTGGACCTGAAATTTTTTGATATTCCCAATACTGTGCAGGGTGCGGTCCGTTCGGCGGTTCGTTCCGGGGCAGACATGGTTAACATTCACGCCCTTGGCGGTGAGCGTATGGCCAAAGCCGCTATGGATGGATGTGCTGAAGGCGTTGATCCTGGACAGAAACCACCTATGGTGCTTGCTGTGACCATGCTGACCAGCATGGGGGCGGGTGATCTGCCTCTTGACATCGCGCCCGATCCCTCGGAGATGGCCCTTGACCTGGCTGTGAAAGCCGAGCAATATGGCTTAAATGGAGTGGTTTGCTCCGGCCTTGAGGCCGAGCGTATCAAGGTCGCATGCGGGAATGATTTTATTTGTCTGACGCCGGGCATTCGGCCAGCTTCGGCGGATGCCGGTGACCAGCGACGGGTTGTGACTCCCGCGCAGGCCGTTCAGAATGGTTCTGATTACCTTGTGGTGGGGCGGCCCATCACACAGGCAACCGATCCACGGGAAGCCGCTTTGGCTATTGTCGAGGAGATGGAACAGGTCAAGTAGGAGCGTTTGATGTCCGATCAGGAATCAAAAGTAAGGACCGAGCAGGAGATCGTTCGTGATGGTGCGGAAAAGATAAAAGGTATCTTTTCCACTCAGACCGTGGCGAAGGTTGGCACTGGGACTACGCAACGAAAGACCATTCAGAAAACTTACTGGGATGTCGAAGAGCTAGATGAAACCACGATTTCAGTTCAGCCTTTAAATAGGAATTATGTTCCCTCCGGCCCCAAGCGACAGATAGAGCGCGACGATTTTCTTACCAAATTTAATCCTGAACCCGAATTTTACGTGAGTACGGTATACCCTGCCATCAAGGAGATGGACGGGGCCATTGTACGTGGCGAGAAGCACCGGGAACGGGGGGCGGCCTACAGCGCAGAGTTTGAATATCAGCAGGCCATGTCCATTGATGAAGAAAATGTTCGTGCCAATTTTGGTTTGGGATTGACGTATCTTGATCGTGGGGACCAGGTGAAGGCCAACGATATTTTTGAACGATTAGTCGGGCTTGAAGCTGCGTTTGAAGCCGAACATAAGCATTTGTTCAACGATTTTGGCATCAATATGCGTAAGAACAAAATGTATGATCAGGCCTTGCAATATTATCTGCGGGCTGAAGAACTGGTGAAGAACGACGAGCATCTTTTTCATAATATTGCCCGGTGTTATTTTGAAAAGGGCAATGTGGAAGAATGCAAGAATTACCTCATTAAGAGTTTGGCAGTTAATCCGGACCTTGAAGCAAGCAAACAATTTTGGACCTATCTCCAAACACAAGGATACGTTAAAGACGGCGAAGGGCCGGGCGTATCTATCGAAGTGCAGCCTCGTGATTCTTCCCAGAGTGGGGAAAATACGGGGAAATCGAATGGGGCGGGCGGTGCTCCTCTTTCCATGAAATTGGATTAACGGGGTTAGAATTCGCTGTATGGCGGATGAGCAGGAGTTTCCATGAATCAAGATAGAGTTCAGGATTTCCTTCGAGAGCTTCCGGGAATGCGTGAGGATTTACCGTTTTCTCCAGAGGTTTTGCAAAAACTTTTTGTTCAGACAGGGAATAGGTCAGTGGCTTCCCTTGAGGATGTGGGCGAGACCTTGAGCGTCGATCAGGGATTAACCACGCGTATTTTGAGTCTCGCCAATTCTGCCTATTACGGTCTGCAAGCCGAGGTTCAGTCTGTCACCCGCGCAGCCGCTGTTCTTGGCATGGCTGAAATTCGTAACATAGTTATCGCGCTGGGTGTTTCTGGCCTGACCAAGGCGTATTCAATTCCAGAAGATTTTGACCTTGGAGAGTACTGGGCGCATCAGTTCCTTGTCGGTATGGTCTCCAAAGAATTGTCCCGTATGACTGACGTGGGAAAGCCCGACAATATGTTCACCGTTGGTTTGCTGCATGATATTGGCAAACTTATTACGGCTTTGAAACGTCCTGATGATTGGCAGGCTATTCGTGAACTGGCTGAAGACGATGAGTTGACCGACTCGGCGGCTGAAGAGGAATACTGGGGATTGGATCACGCCGTTGTCGGCGCGTTGGTGCTCAAATCCTGGGATTTACCTGCGGATCTGGTAGAACCGGTCAACTGGCATCATTCCCCGGCGCTGGCCCCGGACCATTCCCTTGAAGCGAATATTATCTGTCTGGCAGATGCCGTGGTCCGTACCGTTGAAGACTCCGAAAGCTTTTATGCCGAGAAGGTCGAACAGCTTTGTTCGGACGTGGAAGTTGATATGGATGACATAATGGAGACTGCCGAAGAAATGTTTGAATCTGGCGATATCGAACAATTTGTGAAAACACTTTCCTAACCTATCTGGAATATACATTGCCTTGCATTTGGAAACCACGCGGTGAAGAAACCGCCCCAGCCTCTGTCGCGTCGATTGCAGAGGAATTGTCTGTGTCTCCGTTAATCGTTGAAATCATGTGGAATCGTGGCTTGACTGACGTGGAGGAGATGGACAAGTTTCTCAGTCCGTTGCTTCGTCATATGGCGAATCCAGCCGAAATTCCCGGTTTGACACAGGCTGTCGAGACTCTGGCTGAAGGGCTGGCTGAAGGTCGAACTCTTGCGGTCTGGGGCGACTATGATGTGGATGGCATAACGGCCACGGCTGTCATTAAAGAATTTTTCGTCATGCATGACACGGAGATCATGCACCATCTGCCCAATCGTATGGAAGAAGGCTACGGCATGAATGTCCCCGGTGTAGAACGCCTGCACGAACAGGGTGCCACCATGCTGCTTACCGTGGATTGTGGTATTTCCGATATGGAACCTGTGGCTCGTGCTCGCGAACTCGGTATGACCGTGATTGTTTCGGATCACCATCTGCCGGGCGATGGGTTGCCCGATGCCCATGCTATTTGCGACCCGCGTTTGGAAGATGGCGGCCCGTGTGATGACCTTGCCGGAGTGGGTGTGGCTTTTATGCTTATGGTAGCCCTCAATAAATTGCTTCCCGGTGATCCTGTCGATGTTCGTCCGTTGCTCGATCTTGTCGCCCTTGGTACCATCGCTGACATAGTCAAGCTGACCGGCCAGAATCGTATTTTGGTCAAGAATGGTTTGCTTCTTATCAAGGAAGCCAAACGTCCCGGCATGGCCGCGCTCAAGGTTGTCAGTGATTATGAACGCGGTGCGGAACTCGGCGCCGGTCAGATCGGATTCAACCTCGCGCCGCGTATCAATGCAGCCGGACGTATGGGTGACCCGACCAAGGCGCTGAATCTTTTGCTCGCCGATGACTTTGATACGGCTATGCCCATTGCCGAGGAGCTGAATGCCATCAACATGGAGCGTCGCCGGCAGGAGCAGGAGATTTCGGATCAGGCTTTTGAACAGGCGGAAAGCATGCGTCACATGGCCGGTCTGGTTTTGTACGGCGAAGATTGGCATCCCGGCATAATCGGCATTGTGGCTTCTCGTGTTGTTGAGAAATTTTATCGTCCCACGCTCATTTTGTGTTCGCCTGAGGCCTCCGAAGGATTGCTTAAGGGGTCCGGCCGGAGCATTGCTGAATTTAATCTGTATGAAGGTTTGAAAGCAGTCAGTGGGGTGTTGGTCGGGTTTGGTGGACACAAGCAGGCGGCGGGGATGTCTCTTGAGGCTGAAAATTTGACCGCCTTGCGCGAACAATTCAACCAGCACGTGATAGATACGCTCGGTCCAGAGCCTTTGACGCCAACGCTTAAGCTTGACCACGAACTTGGCTTTTCCAACATCA
Organism: Pseudodesulfovibrio nedwellii; assembly: GCF_027923765.1. NCBI lineage: Bacteria > Pseudomonadati > Thermodesulfobacteriota > Desulfovibrionia > Desulfovibrionales > Desulfovibrionaceae > Pseudodesulfovibrio > Pseudodesulfovibrio nedwellii. The sequence goes on from NZ_AP026709.1 coordinate 3,662,727, forward strand.
ACAATACATTGCTTCAGGAATTGGAGCTTCTCCAGCCGTTTGGCATGGGGAATCCCGAGCCGGTGTTTGCCACCCAGCTTATTACTGTTGCTGAGCATCGAACCTTTGGTCGCGAACGTGAACACGTCAAACTCGTACTTCAGGATAAGGAGACTGGTGCCAAGTTTCCTGGCAAGGCATGGCGCATGGGCGGTAGCCTTCCGAAAGAGATTCAGGGCAGAACCATGCGGTTTGCCTTCACCCCGAAGATCGACCGTTTTCGTGGCATCCCGAAGATCGATCTACGTATCCGAGATTGGCTGTATTGATGCAGTAGAATAAAATAATTCAAACCAGAATGGCGCACCATGCATTAAGCAGGGTGCGCCATTCTGGTTTTGAATTGAGATCCTTAAGTGAGCTGCCAACAGGCAACCTTCGCCGCAGGCGACACTTAAAGTTTTGGAGAGCCCAGAGAACCTTTTTCAAAAGGTTCTCTGGCGGGTCCAGGGCAGGCCAGAGCCGCCGGAGGCTCTACACGAAGTCGGCCGCGTTGTAGCTTGACCGGACGAGTGGTGCGCTGAACATGTGCTTGATGCCGCGTTTCTTGCCTTCCTCGGCGTACATGTCGAAAACTTTTGGCTCTACATAGCGTTTGACCATGGGATGCTGGCGGCTGGGCTGCATGTACTGGCCGATGGTGACGATGTTACAGTCCACGGCTGCGAAATCGTCGAGAACCGTCATGATCTGTTCGTCGTTTTCACCTAGACCGACCATGATGCCGGACTTGGTGGGAATGTTCGGAGCCATGCGTTTGGCGTTGACGAGCACGTCGAGAGACTGACGGTAGTTTGCCTGTGGCCGGATGTCGTCATAGAGGACCGCCACGGTCTCAAGGTTGTGGTTGAGCACGTTGGGACGAGCATCAAGTACGATTTTGAGAGCGTCCTGATCGCCTTGGAAATCTGGGATGAGCACTTCAATGGTGCAATCGGGCATGATTTTTTGCACGGCTTTGATGGTGGCCGCAAAGTGAGCGGAACCGCCGTCTGGTAGGTCATCGCGGGTGACGGATGTGATGACCACGTGTTTGAGCTTGAGGCGTTTGGCTGCCTCGGCCACACGGGCTGGTTCCGTCGGATCAAGTTGTTCGAGATCGCCAGAAACGATGTTGCAGAAGGCGCAGTTGCGCGTGCAGATCGAGCCCATAATCAGGAACGTTGCCACGTTCTTGGAAAAACACTCCCATTTGTTCGGGCATTTGGCGCTCTGGCAGACCGTGTTGAGGTGCAGGTCGGCTATCAGGCCAGAAGTGTTAGTGAAGTTTTCGTTATTTGGCAGCTTGATGCGTAACCATTTCGGAATCCGTAAAGGCTTTTCTGAATTCTTTTTCAAAGACATTTTTAGCGTCCTTCATATCTATTTCTTGTCCGGCTTCTGCCGAGAGGGAAGTGGGAACCGCTCCCTGTATGCCGCACAGTGTGATGGCGTTGAACAGGCTGACGTCACTGCCGATATTGAGAGCCAGACCATGATAGGTGACCCAGCGGCGAACGCCGATGCCCATTGAGCATATTTTTCGTGATTCGTCCACCCATACGCCGGGATGCTTGGGGCGTCGGATGGTCTGCACGCCAAAATGCGCGCAAGTGTTCATGACAGCCTCTTCCATGTCGTGGAAGAATTTTCTCATGCCGCCGGGGCGTTTTTCGACCCGCCAGATGGGGTAAGCCACGAGCTGGCCTGGAAAGTGACAGGTGATGTTTCCGCCACGGGTGGTCTGGGCCAGTTCGATACCGTGTTCGGCCAGTAAAGCCTCATCCATGTGCAGGTTTTCGGCTCCGCCCTGACGGCCAAGCGTAATAACCTTGGGGTGTTCGAGGATGAACACGGTATTGTCTTCGGAACCGGCTGTGACTGCTTCCAATGTTTTGAGTTGCAGGGCTTCGGCTTCTTTGTAGCTGATCAGCCCGAGATCTATGATTTTCATTATTTTTTGGTCGGTTTTGGCGTGTACGGGAGAATTATTGCCTTGGATTTGAGATCAGTCTTCGGCTTTTCAGGCCATGTCGGAATAAACGTTTGGCCCGGGAAGAGTGACCGGGTCTTCGGGGGAATGTCAATGAGAGTCAACCCGCGGTCGGAACAGGCGTATTGGCCTCTGTTGCCGTGCAGTTTGAATGGTTCGGATATAGCCCGAACTGCTCCCCAGCTGTCACTGCCCTTTTGGGAGAAATAGAGAAAGTTAAGGGTGACGTTGTCCTTTTCAAGCTCTGCATCTTTTGAAATCTTTTCCAGCCATTTCGGAGCATCTTTCACAGAGAAGTTGAAGTGACACCACGGGGCACTCTGGGCCATGGCAGGCATAGGACATTCTTCACAGTGCGGGCAGGGGGCGATGGGCTTGAAGCCCTTCTCAAGCATTTGTGTACGCATTTCACAGATAATACGTCCGGTCATACGTACGCCTGTCTCGATCAGCAGGATACGGCCAGTGTCTTTTGTCGAACTCACAATGTGTTTCGACAGCATTTCAGCCTGTGTGCGCGTGGTTCGGCCTGACCAGTCCAGTTCGTTGAATGCGTTGGCGACCATGAGCAGGTCGACTTTTTTATGGAGTCGATCCGTGAACCGGGCTTTGACGGTTTTGATGCGCCACGGGGAATCTTTTCCTGCCATGGCGTGAAAAAGTTTGAGACCTGTCTGCATGGATTTGGGGGAGAGGTCCATACAGGTGAAGTTGAGCTTGCGGGTGCGCAAATGTGGGCGCGACATCCACAGAGCCAGCACGGCAGTCAATGGACCAGAACCGAGATCGGCTATTTCGCCACCGTCAGGGATATCCAGTTCCAGACCGGCAAACAGCCGGGACATGCGATACAGGTTCCAGGGCAGGAAATAGTAGAGATACGGCGACAGGAATTTGTCGTCGGTCATGTATTCCTTGCGGCGTTGGGTGCGCTCATTGGTAAGACCTCGCGACATGTCCCTGATGTCATATTTTAGGTGGTCGCGGTGTTTGCCTTTGAGGGGCCATACCTTTTTCAGGTGAGCACCGAAACGTTCCAACTCTGACGCATTCTTCGGGGTGAGATTGGGAAAGAGTCCATCAATCGACATAGCTAAACCGCATCCTTTGTATAAATTCATCACCAAATCCCGCATCGTTTGTCAGGTCTAGCTGGATCATGGTGTCGGGCAGGGCTTCGGCGAATTGCCGGGCCTGCTTGCTCGTGGTCAGTATTTCAGTTCCTCGCAGGGAGGAGTTGCCTGCCTTAATTGCTTTGTTTTTGCAACCTGCGGGCAGGAATCCGAGAGTTTCTAGATCACCCAGGCTCACATATTCGCCCAGTGCTCCGGCAATGTAAATTTTTTTCAGACCTGCCGGACCGAAGTCGGCAGCGTTAAGCAGAGCGGACATGGCCAGATTGAAGGCTGCTTTTACTTTGAGGATTTCTTCGATGTCTGAAGCAGGAAGGTGGAGCGTGCTGTTGATGACAAAGGCCGGTTCGCCTTGAATGGTTGTTACCTTGTTGGCCAATTTTGCTGCCAACGGAGTCGAGCCTGTACAGAATTGCCCTGATTCGTTCACCACGCCATGCTTGCGCAGGATGGCGACGAGCGAAAGATATCCTGTACCGGTCATGCCGATTCGCTCGGAGGCTGTGTCGTCGAAATAGAGTGCTTCAAGACCACGAGGCGTCAGGGTGAATCCGGTGATGGCTCCGGGGCTTGCGGTGCGTCCAAAGGAGAGTCCAACACCCTCAAGAGCTGGTCCCATGGGGACACTGGCACAGAATCGTTTGTTCGGGGACAGGGCGAGGATGAATTCTCCATTGGTACCGAGGTCGGCCAATAGAAATGGGTAATCGGTCGTTTGTCCGTATTCCAGCGCAGTTAATCCGGCGGAAAGATCTGCGCCTACAAACGGTGCGAGTAGGGGCGGAATGTATACAGCCGGTAGCTCGGTTGTCAGGTGTTGTTCGTCTCCACCAGTGTAAGACAGTGTGTACGGCGCGGTGGCGAGGTCGTCCGGTTTCATGCCGAGCAGGATGTATGTCATTACCGAGTTGCCGGAAATAACGAGCGAGGTACATGAGCCGACGAGCATGGCAGCCGTTGTCTGTACCAACTCTGTGAGTCGATCAAGAATGAGAGCGCGTAACACGGTCCGCCCTTCCGGGGTGGCCGCGACCGCCAATCGAGACATGACCTCGGAACCGAGACCTGTCTGCGGGTTGAGTTCCTGTCCCGATGCCACGGGGACGTCATCAACAAGGGCAGTCCAGTGAATGGATGTGGTGCCGAGATCGACGGCCAGAGAAAAGTTTCCGGTTGTGTCTGCAAGGGTGTGCTTGGTCGGTTTTGAACGTATAGGTTCCGGCAGTTCAATGTCACATGATTTTGACGGGTGCAGACAGGCGAGTCGCCAGCCTTGAGCAACTGCTTCATCGCCGAGTTTTTTTATTTCGTCGGCAGTATGCATCGGAGTATCATTAACATAGCGCACCCGGCACAGCCCACATTTGCCCAGTCCTGAGCAAAGTGGCACGCCATACCACAGGCCACCCAAAAAAATGGTGCGGGCCAAGGTGTCGCCGGAGTTCGGCTCAAGGGCGATATGTTCGCCGGTATGTGTATGAATGCGTATACTCACCATGTTCTCCGTTAGTGTCGGGAGACTATCTTATGGGCCGAGCCATGTAAATGTTGTTAGACGCTCTTGGCAGTGGGGGGACTGGCCTGTTATCATTGTACCCGTAAGGGGAAAACGTGTTCAAAAATCCATTTAAAGTATCGGTCAAACAATCTTCTGGTAAGCGTATCGCTTATCGCGCCAAGATCAGTGGTTTGCACGTCAAGGTTGTCGGGCGGCCTTCCGTGTATTCGGCTTCGGATTTGAGTCCTACGGGGCTTGGATTGTCCGGTTCCACGGGTATGCGCGAGGGGGATGTTTTTGTCTTGAGTTTGTATCTAAAAGGAAAGCGGGTGGCCACTGATCTTCATGCCAAGGTTGTTCGGGCCAAGCAAATGTTTACCGGTCTGGTTTTCGTCAATCCTGACAGACGGCAGATGGATGCCTTGCACGCTCTGGTGCTTGAAGAGCAGAAAGAACAGGCGGAAGAGCGGAAAAAGATTCGATACAGGTTTGATTAGCAGCGGTTCATGCGTTTGAGCGCGTCATCCAGATGCTTGAGCCAAATATCCACCAGCCGGTCGTATTCTCCGGCTCCTTTTAACAGCGGCTCACATTTGATACCTGCTGTTTCAAGGCGGGATTTCCAGCTTGTCTCGGAGTCGCCGATCATGTCGCGTGCAACGTGCCAGCCCGCTCCGAACAGGAAGGGAACAAGGTACGCCTTTTTGACATCGTCCGCTTTGAATCGTTCGATAACGACATCGATGCCCGCTTCTTTCTGATGTTCCATGACTCCCATGTGTACGGTCTTGTCCCGTTTCTGGAAGGCGCGATGCATGGCCTCATAGTAGATGCTGCCGTCATGCCGGGTGCCATGTCCCATGAAGAGCACTGCGTCGTTTTCGCCTTTACCTTCTTCTGCGATAGACATGATGATGTCGGCTACCTGCTCAAGACCTGTCTCTCCTGCCACCAAGGGGAAGCCCACCTCTACGCGGTTGAAGCCGTCTTCCTTGAGCATTTGGTCATTGGCCAGACTGAGGAGTTCATGAAACTCGGTGCCGGGGATGAGGTGGAGTGACTGAATGGCCACATGGGTCACACCGTCTTCAAGGAGCCCTTCAAGTGCCATGGGGACGGAATCCACTGCCTCGCCTGCTTTTTCCATATGACCACGGATGATGCTGGAAGTGTAGGCTACGCGCACTGGCACATCGGGATATGCTTCATTGACCCGTTCGATGATGTGATCGAGAGAGGCCATGGCGTTTTTGTTGCGTGAGCCGAATGCGGCGAGGACAATGGCTGTTTTCATCATTTTTTGTTCTTTTTTACCAATGCCAGCGAAAAATAGTGTGGCGTTTTCGGTGCATCCTTGATGTCCATGAGAATGGATTCGTCATCCATGCCCAACCGGGAGACCAGTACGGTCTTGTCATCCAGGCGGAGCCGGGTCAGGGTCTCCCGTATTTCTTCAAAGTTTTTGTACGCCTTGAGAATAACGGCATTGTCCGCCACGTCAAGCTGTGCTTCCAGTTTTTCAGGGTCTGTGACGCCGGAAGTGATGAGCAGGGATTCTTTGGATTCGCACAGGACCAGTCCTATTTTGGATGCCGCGGCGTGAAAAGAGGTGATCCCGGGGATGGCCTGAAGTTTGATCGACGGGTCTTTGATGAGCAAAGTGCGTTGTAAATATCCATAAGTGGAGTATGTCAGTGGATCGCCCAGCGTCAGGAAGGCCGCGTTTTGGCCGTTATCCAGAACTTCTGCCACAATGTCGGCGTTGGCCGTCCATGCCTTTTCCAACTCGTCCTTGTCCTTGGTCATGGGGAACCCAAGCTGAATGACTCGTACACCTTCCCTGAGGTGCGGTTTGGCAATGGCGTATGCCGTGGAGTAGTCGTTTTTGGTAGATGCGGCGGCAAAGATGACATCGACCTCGCCAAGCGCGCGCACAGCCTTGAGGGTGAGAAGTTCCGGGTCGCCAGGGCCGACGCCTATGCCGTAGAGAATGCCTTTATTCATTACGATATTTCCTTTTGGCAGAGCACTATTACTCGTGCTCTGCTGTGTACCAATGTTAGTTGTGATCTACCCGGTGCAAGAGTTCATGGACTGTTTCGATGCCTTGCAAAAGTCGCATGGTGGGGCGCGATACAAGATGTTCATCTACCAGAAAAACACCGTTGTTCAAGACGGCCATGATGCGGGATGCGGCCGGACCGTTTTTGATGGTGTTGATTGATACCTGATTCATGGGACCTATCTGGGCCAGATAGACATCAATTTTGCTCGATTTTGCCAGCAGTCGTTCCAGTCCATACGAGGCGATGTTTGTGCCACGTCTCGGTCTGGCGTCGGTGGCGACGTTAATTCCGCCCGCTCTTTTGAGAACGAACAGGGGCATGGAGCCGGGGGAGAACGTGGAAAGTTTGGAATGAATGGATTCAAAGAATACCGTGGGGCGTTCGTTGAGTGGGAATTCATCCAGTCGTTTGTCAGCTTCTACCAAGCCGTCCTTGAAATCTTCGATCATATATTCAGCTTGCATTTCTCGACCGGTCAGATGGCCGAGGGTACGCCAGTAGTTGTACATATCGCTGACGGTGTTTGGTTGGAGAGAAACGACCGTGATGCCATGTCGTTTAAGGGTGTTCCATAATGCAGGATAACCACGCTTTAACATGGGGCGGATAAGAATCAGATCCGGCTTGGCTGCAAGAAATTTTTCTACGCCGTCTCGTGCATTAAAAGCGGTTTTTTGCAAGGCAAGGGCCGGGTAGTCTTCGGTTCGACTGACGCCTATTATTTCATCTTTCAGACCGAGGCCAAAGAGGTTCTCGGAATGAGCGGCGTACAGCGATATGATGCGTGTAAACGGTTTATCAAAATTGACAGTTTGCCCGGAGTCGTCGGTGATGGTTCGCGCCAGAGCGGGTGTGCAGAGCATGAGTATGCAGATGAAAGAGAAGAGAATACGAATCAAGAGAGTTCCTTTAAAGCGTAAGAGATGTGCAGGCCTTTGTCCGTGTTCAGGACATGAGCCTGAATGCGGAAAACAGCGTTGATGGTTTCAGGGGTCAGGGTTGTTTCGACGCTTCCATGCGCGTGGACTCGGCCTTTATTCAGGATAACGAGAGTGTCGCAGAAGGCTGCCGCCAGATTAAGGTCGTGTAGTACGGCCACAATGGTCCGGTTTCCTTCGGATGCCAGCCGTTTGAGTTCGGTCATGGTGGTCAGTGCGTGACGAATATCCATGGATGAAGTTGGTTCGTCAAGGAGCAGAGCCGGTGTGTTTTGTGCCAGTCCTCGTGCCACGACAGTACGTTGCTTTTCTCCACCGGACAAGTCGGCCATATATCGATTTTTCAAGTCGCCGAGGTCCATGGATTTCAGCGAGCTTTCGACGATAGAGAGGTCGTTTTTTGATGGACGGGCGAACCGTTGGATATGTGGATGACGCCCCATGAGCACGGTCTCGAAAGCCGTGAATGGAAAATTGAAGTCGAGTTCCTGAGGGACCAGAGCGCACTGCTGAGCAAGTGTCTTTGGGGTGATGGATGTCACCGGAGTTGTGTTGAGTTCAACGGTTCCGTTTGTTGGAGAGCTATGTCCGGCCAACAGGTCAAGCAAGGTGGATTTACCACTGCCGTTGGGGCCGACAATGCCGTATAAGTGGCCTGGCTCAAAGGCAAGGTTGATGTCGCGCAGCACCGGGGTGTCGGTGTAAGCGAAGGAAACAGTATTGAGTGTGAAGGTGGCGGTGTGCATGGGTTACCCCCGGCGCCTTTTGGAGCGGGTGAATATCCAACAAAAGATCGGGCCACCGATGAGCGCGGTGAGAACGCCAATGGGAACTTCATGGGGCAAACCTGTGCGGGTCAGGGTGTCGGCTGCGAGTAATAGTATAGCTCCGTTCAAGCCTGAGGCTGGAAGAAGCCAGCGGTTGTCCGGCCCGATAATCATGCGCATGAGATGAGGAATAATTAATCCCACGAAGCCGATAACCCCGGAGACGGAAACGCAGACCGCGCTGATCAGGGATGCCGTGACCAAAAGTATGAGACGAACTTTGCCCGTATCCACGCCCAGACTTTTGGCAGAGCGAGACCCCAGACTCATGATGTTGAGGTCTCGGGCGAAAAATAGGCAGACCGCAAAGCCGAATATACCGGTTCCGGCGGTCAGGATGACGTCAGTCCAGGTGCGGGCTACGAAGCTGCCCATAAGCCAGAACACGATCACTGATACTTTTTCGTCGGCCAGATATTTGATGCAGCTCAGTCCGGCGGACAGAATGGCGGAAACAATGACGCCTGCCAGGATCAAGTTAGTGGGCGACAATTCTCCGTCGCGTCCTGACATGGCGATGACCGCGAAAAGCGTGGTCGTTGCTCCGGCAAAAGCCATGAGCAACAGTGTTGCCTGCCCGAAGAATGACAGGCCAAGCAAAAGGCTCAAGGCCGCTCCGAATGCTGCGCCGGAAGAGACGCCCAGCGTGAAAGGATCGGCCAGTGGGTTGAGGAGTAACCCTTGAAACACTGTGCCGGCCACTGCAAGGCCAAAGCCCACAGCTGTGGCAGTGAGAATACGGGGAAGACGTACTTCGAAAATAACGCTTGTTTTGAGCGGGTCTATGGAGTCCGTCGCCCCTCGCAGAGCATCCGTCAGCGCTGTCATGACTTCACCCGGTGAGACCGGAATGAAGCCAAGACCGGTAGCAACGATCACCAACGCGGCCAGTGAGACTGCGAGCAGAGTGAGGGTTGCCCCTTTGCTGATGGATATACGAGAAGCGACGGTCATTATATCTTTTTAGGGAAGCATGTGCGTTTGAGCCATGGCGTCTTTCAAGTGGCGTACGTAAATGTCAGCCCATGTGTCGACAGAACCGAGACCGCTCAGGTCGATGGTTACGTCAAAACCCGCCTTGGTCAGCATGACTTTCCATGCATCGTCTTCGTCACCGGCCATATCGTTGGAAGCGTGGTCGCCTGCAACGATCATGAAGGGCTTGAGCAGGATTTTCTTTGACCCTGAAGCTTTGAGGTTTACCAGCATGTCATCGAAAGCAGGATAGCCTTCAACGCAGGCCACAAAGATTGGGTGACCGTATGTTTTCTGCATTTCACTTTGGAACTGGGCGTAAATGCCGGTGGAGAAAAAATCGTTGCCGTGTCCCATGTAGACAAGAGCAGCATTCATTTTTTTGGCGGCATCGACGTCAGCTTTGAGAGCTTTGGTGGCATCGGCGATGTCGTCAGTGTACGGATACACATCTCCGGGCATGCCCAGAGCCGGACGGCCAAGGCGCAAGCTTTTGAAGGGAACGGATTTGGCCTTGAGGGCGCGAATGGAGCGCAAGCCGATCATCGTTTGGGTCAAGTCGGAGAATTCTTCACCGGCAAAAACATGAAGGGACTGCACCGCAATAGCCTTGTAGCCTTCGTCCTGAAGGTCGGCGATGGTTGCCAAAGGACCTTTGACGCTGAGGATGTCAGCAGGCACACCGGCATTTTTTTTCTGCCATGCCGTGTCGTTTTGGCGTTCATGCCAAATGTCACGGATGATGCTTGAGGTGAAAGCGAGTTTGACCGGAGTATCGGGGTAGGCCTTTTCAACTTTGTTGCGAATGTTCAGGATGGATTTGAGTGCTTCGGGATACGATGTTCCGAATGCGGCCAGGACGATAGCGTCTTTGACCGGGCCTTTTTCATGATGTCCGGCCTGCGCCGGGGCCACCATGAGGACCGTGAGAAGACAGGAGAAAAGTACGACATTGAGTCTGTGGATAGACATGACAACTCCAAGAGAGGCTGATTGGGGGAAATGAGAAAACCCTTCCTCGACGATTTTCGAGGAAGGGAAACCGTTTTATCCCTTCGTACCTGTAGTGGTAAGCCCTCGTACCACCGAGGCAAAACCTATGGCTTTCTAGGCAGGTCTTCCGGCTGGCCCCTTCTACTTTCGCCTTCCCAAGGAGAGTCCTCAGTGGCATGAATGAAAGCAGTCTGGCGGGGCGTCACGGCGGCGGGTCCGCTCCCGATTTACACGGGATTCCCTATGAAGTCCTTTCGGACACCTAGAAGGGGTCTACTATGCTTGTAGAGCTGATCGTGTCAAGCTGGCTGTAGCTCCCTGTTCCATACGTTCTTGAAAATGCTGGATCATTTTTTCAGTGTCGATAACCAATGCGTCGGACTCACCCATCATGCCGTAACCGAGGATAGGGATATGGAAGATTTCTTCCACCGGGACTGTGAAGCCCGTGATGACTACTTGCTGTTGTTTGAGCACTTCATCGACCAAAACGGCTGCTTTGTAATCACCTACGCGGACGACAATGGCCTGAGCCATTTCTATATTGTTTTGTTCTGGAATCAGGTCCAGAAGGTCTGCCAGTCTAAGTAGTGAATGAACTTCTCCACGGACGTCCACGGTTTCACGTCCATCGGGCAGCGCGACCACGTCGTTGAGGCGTGGCATGTAAATCTCCATCACATCCCTGCTGGGAACGATAAAGGTATCTCCACCAACTTTGCAGACCAGGGCTTCGACGATGCCTTCGTTGGCTGAGCGATCGAGAGGGATTTCAATGGTAAAGGCTGCCCCTTTGCCCAGTGTACTTTCGATTTCAACATCGCCGTCCAGTGTTACTTTGATGGCGTTGACCACCGCGTCCATCCCGACACCGCGGCCTGATACATCCGTGACCTGTTCAGCTGTGGAAAAGCCGCTCTGGAGGACGAACTGGAGGATTTCTTTTTGTTCGTATTCAGTTTCGGGGTCAGCCAGTCCTTTTTCAAGGGCCTTGGCGAGAATCCTGTCTGGATCAAGTCCACGACCATCATCCTTGACTTGAATATAGGCGTTATCACCTTTACGCCATGCAGCCAGAGTGACGACACCGGCTTCTTTCTTGCCGGCGTTTTTACGACCTTCAGGGTCTTCCAGTCCGTGATCCACAGCGTTTCTCAGCAGGTGGACCAATGGTTCATTGAGGCTCTCAACGATGGTCTTGTCCAGAGCGAGTTCATCACCTTCGACAACGAAGTCGAGTTTTTTGCCGATCTTTTGGCTCAGACTTTTGACCAGACGGTGCATGGGCATAAAAATTTGTTTGAGTGGTACCAAACGGATGGCGTTTACTTCTTGCTGGAGTCTGCTGATGACATTGTCGAGCTCGCGCAGGGAAGAGGCCACCTGATTCATGTTGCTTGCGCCACCTTGGGCGATGACTGCGTAAGTGACCATGAGTTTACCCACCAGTTCGATCACTCGGTCCAGTCTGTCTGTACTGACGCGGATGGATGAGATTGCCTGTGCGGAAGGCTTGGCTTCCGGTTTGGCCTTTTTAGACTCGGTTTTTTCTTTTTCTTTGGGTGCATCAGCCTCTTTTTCCTGTTCGACTTCGGCTGTTGTCGTGGCTGGTTCTTCAAATGCCATGGCCGCTTCGGCTTCAGATTCTTGGACAACAGGTTTGGATTTGGTTTCGATCTTGGCCAGAGCGTCGGCACTGTTGTCGAGCAAGCCCCCCAGAGCGAAGAAGAATTTTTTTTGTGCTTCACAGATACCGAGCATTGCGGTGGTGATGTCTGCGTTGACAGGAGCAATCCCGTCCGAAAGCATGTCGAGAATGGCGATGACTCCGACAGAGGAGAGGCGCATATGCGACAGGCCGAGTGCATCGACAACCTCTCCGGCTCCCTGGCCGGTGGCGTCTACTTCGAGGATCTGTTTTTCTATGTCCTCAATGCACTGAATAATGCTGTCCTGCATGAATTTCCCCTTATTGAGTCGTGAAATAGGTGTCTTCGTCCGGGTAGACGGCAATGGTCTGGTCGAATCCCCAGGAATACAATGTTACTTTGGCATCTGGTGTGAGATTGCAAGCGGCAATCTTGAATGTCGTCCCCATACTGGCCACAGCACCCCAGGCTCCGGAGCCGAAAGTCAGCACTTCGGAGAGGTCGAGCAGAATGGAATCGCCCGGTTCGACTCCCAGAATTGCAGAAATGATCGGTTTGAAGTGTATGTCTTGATGGACGCGGATGTCTTTGACGCGGATGATGGTCACAGTGTCGCGTATTTCCACTTCGACGCCTGCACCAAGGACTTCGGCCTCGGCTATACCGCTGCTTGAAGCTTCGGTTATGAGGGAGAGGACTTCTTCCTGTTCTTCTACGTCGAGGTTGTCGTCACGGAGTTGCTCAAGAACCTGAAAGATCATGTTCACACCCCGCGAAAGCAGGGTGACGTTCTCCGAAGAGGATTCCACTTCACCAGACTGGACCTTTTTCAGGAAGTCCTCGATTTTGTGGGTGAAGTGAGATGCTTCTTCAAAACCCGCCATGAATCCGGTCACGCCCTTAATCGTATGCAACGGGCGTGCGAGTATCTCGATGCCTTCGCCGAGGTCGGCACCTTCAAGCATCTCAAGCCCTTCCATGACTTGGGGGTAATATTTGTCGTTGACCTCGGAGAAGAACTCTTCGATCATAGGATCTTCGCTCATGAGCTATCCTTGGCTACTTGTTCAAGAGTCCGAGTTTTTCCAACTCATCATACAATCTTTCTTTAGCAATCGGCTTGACGATGTAAGCTGAAGCTTCACCGTCGTAAAAAGTTTTTATGACCGTTTGAGGGTCGTCGAGGGCCGTGGTCATTATGACCTTGACCTTTGGTTTATAGCCTCTGTCCGTTTCAATGGATCGAATTTTTTGCAGCGCTTCAATCCCATCAACTTCGGGCATCATGATATCCATGAGAATGAGATCATAGGGCTGTTTTTCTGCATGACTGATTTTGAATGCCTCTACTGCTTCTCTTCCATTGACAACAATGTCCACTTCAAAAAGGGTCATCAAAAATGAACGGAGGACCTTTCGGCTGAGAAATTCATCTTCAACAATAAGTGCGCGCATCATTTTCTCCGGTTATAACCTGATGGAAAAGGGCTTGTTACTCTCTTCTCGACCTTAAAATAGAAAAAAGTCAATATGATGATAAAAAATTATCATACGTATGACATACGTGTTTTTTTGTCTTTTGGACACCCTCTCATGAGTTGTTCACACTTGCAAATCTGCGTGAGAATCGTTACCAACCCGCATGTCTCGCGAAATAACAGAGAAAAGAAAACAACGGATCGATCAGGTTCTAGCCAGACGGCAGAAGGATCTGACTATGGTTATGGACAACATCTGGGATCCGCACAATGTTTCGGCTGTGCTGAGAAGTTGTGACGCTTTTGGCGTGTTCGGAGTCCATTTGTACTATACCACATCGGAGTGGCCGGACTTGGCCAAGAAAAGTTCGGCATCCGCAAAAAAGTGGATTCAGCGTACCCGTCATATTGATGCGGCGAGTATGGTGGACGACTTACGCGGCCAGGGAATGCAGATTCTCAGGACTGGATTTTCCGAAACGGCAAAGCCTGTTACCGCTTTTGATTTTACCCGTCCTACGGCAATAATCTTGAGTAATGAGCATCGGGGAACTTCTCCTGAACTGGCCGAGTTAATTCAAGATGAGATATACATCCCCATGCACGGTATGGTACAGAGCTTTAATGTTTCTGTGGCTGCGGCTATTATTTTGTACGAAGCCTCAACACAGCGGGATCGAGCCGGTATGTATGAAACCTCTTCGTTTTCCGAAGATGAACTCGAAACGCTGAAAGCTGAATGGTATACGCGATAGGAGTATAATTATGCATGATTTACTGAAGGTCATGAACTCCGGCGGCGTCGTTCTCTACCCTACTGAGACGTTGTATGCCGTAGGATGTGACGCAACAAGTCAGGAAGCGTGTGAAAAAGTGGCGACCATCAAAGGTCGTGCAGAAGATAAACCACTTCCGTTGATTATCGGTGGCATGGATATGCTCGAACTGGTTACCGAGGAGAAGTCCTCTCATTTGATTCATTTGGCCGAACTTTTTTGGCCTGGTCCTTTGTCCATTTTGGTCAAGGCGTTGCCAGAATTGCCGGAACTGTTGTCTGATGATGAGGGATATACTTCAGTTCGATATAGCGGACATCCATTCGCCGCAGAGTTGTCCCGTCGTATGAAGAGGCCACTTGTTGCCACCAGTGCAAATATCTCTGACAAGCCCTCGGTGGCTCTTCCCGAAAGCATTGATTCGGAATTGCTTGAACTGGTTGATAAGGCCTACCTTGATCCGCCGTGGCCCCGTGGTAACAAGCCTTCAACGGTTGTCCGGCTGGTTGGTGCTTCTCAGTTGGAAGTTCTCAGAGAAGGTGCGGTGACCGTCAAAATGCTTTGCGACAAAGGATATTCCGTTTCCGTGAAGACATCGTGATTTTGAGTTTATTATTGTTTTAGATCGGCTTCTCTCCATTATGGAGGGAAGCTTTTTTTTGATGGAGATGAAAGAGTTGAAACCGTTTTGCATGTCTTTTGTATCTAGGGGTAAAAATTTGTACTCGAACACACGATAAATGGCGTTTTTCCCGAAGCGGGTAAAAAAAATTGTACTGTTTTGGCAAACAAAGTCGGAGTATGAAATTTAAAATGTTTTTTTAAGCAACTGATATAATAGTATTTATCTAAATTTTATACTTTTTTTATTCGTTTGGCACGAGGGTTGCTATATTAAAAGTATCTTCCTTCTTTATTTTGCACACGAGAAATAAAAGGCTTCACCGGACGGTCCGATGAAGCCTTTCTCGCGTGGTGTGAGTAAAATTTATTTATTGAATAAAATTAGATATTTAAAAGTTTTTAAGATGTTTTGATTCCGTCCTTGTGTATGGGCCTTGATGTGAGTCGCTGGCTGTTTCTTCGTAAACGGGGCGGTTAAAAAAATTGAATTTTGATTCACTGTTTGACTTGGTTGTCCGGTTTATGGAGACTTTACTAAAGTGAACCTGTGATCTGGAGTCTGTCATGGTAAAAATTCGACCGTGTCCCCATTGCGGTGAAGAAATTGAAGTCTATCGAAATCCCACGCCCACCGTGGATGTTGTGATTCTCATGTCGTCTGCCGAAGGAGATGGCGTGGTTCTCGTTGAGCGTAAGAATCCTCCGCTTGGTTGGGCATTACCTGGTGGGTTTGTGGATTATGGTGAGTCTTGTGAGGATGCGGCTATCCGTGAGATGAAGGAAGAAACTGGGCTGGATGTGGAGTTGATGGGGTTGCTTGGAGTTTATTCTGATCCGGAGCGCGACAAGCGGCAACATACCATGAGTGTGGTGTACATCGGCGTACCCAAAGACCCATCGGCATTGGCTGCAGGTGATGATGCCGCTAAGGCAGAAGTTTTTCCATTGGGTGAATGGCCTGAGTTGACCTTTGATCATAATAAGATCTTGGGCGACTTCATGACGTATGTTTCTGAGAACGGTGGAGAAGGGTGTGTTGACGGCTTTCCGACTCAGGCGTAGTTCTCACGCGGATGTTTCATAACCATTTTAAACGAGTTGAATAGATAGTATCATGCGCACATTGTGTATCACTCTTGGCGACCCGTGCGGTCTCGGCCCTGAGCTTGTTGTCCGGCATTTTGTTGATGCTCCTTCGGTCACTGATCGATTCTTGTTGCTTGGATCGCTTTCGGCAATGGATAGGGAGCTTGAAAGAGTCGGTGAGATCCGTTTCTTCGAGGTACTGGATGATCCGGCACAGATCAGCGAAAAAAATGCGGGAGTTTATCTTTTTGAGCCTGCGACACTTTTCGGGTTGGAGTATCCTCTTGGACAGGCCTGCACCAATGGAGGCAGGGCCGCCGGAGTCAGTTTGGATATGGCGGTCGAGGTACTCAAATCCGGTCTGGCTGATGGTTTACTTACTTGTCCATTGAATAAGGCCATGCTTCAGTCTGCTGGATTTGATTTCCCGGGACATACGGAATTTTTGGCTGAAAAACTTGGTGTGGGTGCGGATCAGGTTTGTATGCATCTGTGTGGTCATGATCCAGATGATGATAGGCCCAAGTTGCGTGTGAGTCTGGCGACTACCCACCCGCGTCTCAGTGATGTTCCGGCGCTTGTGACCGAGGAACGGCTGTTGCGTTGTTTGCATCTGACCACTGACTTTGTGCATACGTTGGGGCTTGAAGGCCCTGTAGGTGTGTGTGGCCTCAATCCTCATGCCGGTGAGTCTGGTCGAATAGGGGATGAGGAAATCAAGACTATTATTCCCGCCCTTGAAACGGCGCGTCGTGAAGGGCTTGATGTCGTTGGTCCTATTCCGGGTGATACCATTTTTTACTTTGCGGCCAAAGGTGAGTATTCGGCTGTGCTTGCCATGTATCACGATCAGGGTTTGGCCCCGCTCAAGCTGTTGCATTTCAGTCAGGCGGTGAATGTGACTCTTGGGTTACCGTACCCTCGTACTTCGCCGGACCATGGTACAGGATATGATATCGTGGGCACTGGTGAGGCATCCATACAGAGTTTTCGGGCTGCTTTGGATATGGTACAGCGGCTTGTTGAGGCAAAGGGGTAAATCATGGCACAACGATGTATTCTTTTGGATCGCGACGGGACTATTATTTTTGATAAGCATTATCTGCACGATCCCGACGGTGTGGAATTGCTGCCTGGAGCCGCGCAAGGGCTTTTGCGGATGCAGGAGATGGGATATTCTCTGGCCGTGTTAACCAATCAGAGCGGTGTTGGGCGCGGGTATTACAACGAGACGTCCGTTCGTGCCTGTAACGATCGTATGGCCGAACTACTTGCGCGGCATGGTGTTATTCTCAATGGTGTTTTCTTTTGTCCTCACACGCCTGAAGATGGATGTGATTGTCGAAAACCGAATCCAGGTCTCATGGAGCAAGCTGTTCAAGCTTTAGGGTTTGATCCGGCTGAGAGTTACATGATCGGGGACAAGCAGGCAGACATGGGAGTGGGGCAAGCAACTGGTGCGACGACTATTCTTGTGCGAACCGGCAAAGGCGCTGAGCATGAGGAGTTATGTCAGAACTCGGCTGACCATGTTGTCGATGATTTGCAGGCTGCTGCCGATATTATCCAATCTTTCGAAAAGAATTAAGAAGCCTTCGGCGACCAGAGGGGGGAATCTCTTGAAAGAGGTTCTCCTCTCTGGTTCCGCTGAAAGCGACTCTCGCTAGGGCCGTCTGAGACCAAAAAAAGGCTCCGTTTCGGGAGCCTTTTTTTTGAGTGATTTGATTTATACAGACGAATTTATTGCGTCGTTTTCTTTTGGGCAAATTTGAGCATTTTGACGGCTTCGGCGAATTCCGGGTTGAGATCCACCGCCACTTGTGCGGATTGCGCCATTTTAGGCCATTTCTTCCAGTCGAAGTAGAGACGGCCCATGTTGTAGTGGAGATACTCGTCTTCGCTGGTCAGTGTCAGGGCCTTGAGATAGTACTTTTCAGCGGTTTCAAAGTCCTTCATTTTGCGCAGAACCATGCCGATGCGATTGTACAAGTGGATGGCGTTGGGGTCGTCCTTGAGGGCGTCGTCCAACATTTCATACGCTTCCTTGTATCGTCCGGCATTGAGATAGCGGTCAGCGATGTCTGCCTTGAGGTCGGTATCCCCTCCAAAGTCGGTGACAAGCTGATTGAAGGTCGATGTGGCTTTATTCCAATCCTGACCATCCAGATGTTTCTGGCCTTCTTCAAGGGCAGCTTTTTTCTGCGCTAGAATGGCCTCCATGTCATCTTGGACCGATTCATTGAGAGCCTTTTGCAGTTCTTGCAATAGTTCACGCATGGCATCTAGCAGGGCACGTTCCTGCCCTGGTTCATAGCTTATGACTAAAGGATATATCTTACGGAGTTCGCCATCCGAGTTGAGCGCATAGGTGACCTTGCGCAAGATATCTTCGAATTCTTCCCGTTCGTTTTTCAGGACTTGATTCTTGAGAAAAAGAATCAGGCCGTCATGAATAGCTTGAACAGCGGGCATGTATTTGCCCTTTTTCAGAAGAGTAGGGACGGAATTCATCTTCTTGCGTGATTTAATCAGATCCGTGGACATACTGTGATCCTGTTTGGGGTCTAAATTCCGGTACTTTTCCGAACCATATCACGAAAACGAGCAAAGAAATAGCGGCTGTCGTGCGGTCCGGGACCTGCTTCGGGGTGATGTTGGATAGCCAAAAGCGGTTTTTCCTTGTGCCGGAAACCTTCCAGAGTGTCGTCATTGAGATTCTTGTGGGTGGGTTCCAGGAAGTCCAACCCTTCGATGTCAACGCAGAAACCGTGGTTCTGTGAAGAAATCTCAATCTTCTCAGTGTGCAGATCAATGACCGGATGGTTACAGCCGTGATGGCCGAACTTGAGTTTGAAAGTTTTGCCGCCCATGGCCAGACCGAGAATTTGGTGGCCGAGGCAAATGCCTGCGATCGGGTATTCGTTGGACAGTTCCTTGGTGGCTTGGACTGCGGTTGCAACGGCAGCCGGATCGCCGGGGCCGTTGGATAGGAAGATTGCATCCGGTCCGAGTTCTCGTACCTCTGCCGCAGTGTAGTGCGAGGGCAGGACGATCATGTCGAAGCCTTCGGCAGCCATGAGGCGTAGGATGTTCCATTTGATGCCGAAATCGAACACGGCCAGCTTGGGGCCTTTGCCCGCCCATGCGAAATTCTTCATGTCGTCAATGTAAATCGGCTTGGTGCCGTCCCATGTGTAAGGGCGGTCACAGGACACGCGGTCGGCCAGATTCAAACCTTCCATGTTTTCAATGGATTGGGCTTTTTTGACGAGTTCTTCGGGGTTGACGTCACCGGTGGCAATGTATCCACGCTGTGCGCCATGCAAACGCAAATGGCGTGTCAGGGCGCGGGTGTCGATGCCTTCGATACCCATAACACCGACTTCGGTCAGATAGTCGGGCAGAGACATGGTGGATCGCCAGTTGCTCGGACGTTTGCAGCATTCCTTGACGATGAAGCCACCGACTTGGACCTTGTGGGATTCCACGTCCTCGGGGTTCACGCCGTAGTTACCAATAAGCGGATAGGTCATGGTGACCATCTGTCCGGTGTAGGAGGGATCGGTCAGAATCTCCTGATAGCCGGTCATGCCGGTGTTGAAGATGACTTCGCCGCTGGCTTCGCCCTGTCCGGTGAAACTCGTCCCCTTGAAAATGGTGCCGTCTTCGAGGGCAAGTATCGCTTTCATCAATCGTTCTCCAGAATGTTCTTCACAGTTGCGAGATCGTTGGGCCTGTCCACGCCGTGGCAGGTGTGCCTTGTCTCAGTCACATAAATATCGATACCGTCTTCAAGCAGACGGAGTTGCTCCAGCTTTTCACGTTGTTCCAATGGGCTTGGTTCGAGACTGCCGAACCGCTCCAGAGCCTCCATGCGGAATGCGTACAGCCCAATGTGGAGAAGGAATCCGTGCATTTTTTCATCGCGATCATGGGGGACGAGGGAGCGAGAAAAGTAGAGTGCTCGTCCATTTTTTGCTCGAACAACCTTCACCCGATCGGGGGAGAGGGCTTCGTCTTCACCTATTGCTGTCGCCAGAGTGGTCACTCGGACGGTGCAGTCAGTGAAAGGAGTTACAAGTTCGGTCAGCATAATCGGTTCCAGGCACGGTTCATCGCCCTGAATATTGACCACCACGGCCTCGGAGTCGATGTTGAGCTTCCGTGCGGCTTCCAATACCCGATCCGTTCCGCTGGAATGGTCGGTCCGGGTCATGACGACCGGCACGTTTAATTTTTCGGCTGCCTCGAATATGCGAGCATCGTCAGTTGCTAGGGTAACGCTTGTCATTTGAGGACATTGTGCGGCCCGGGAGTAGACGTGCCAGAACATGGGCATGCCTTTGATTTCAACCAGAGGTTTGCCGGGAAAGCGGGAGGATTCATACCTCGCCGGGATTATGCCGTGACATTCGGGAAATTCGCTCATCTCGTTCCGTGGTGCGTTCTTAGTCTTTATTGAGAAAATCAGCAACCTGTTTGCAGACGGCTTTTGCGCCGCCCTTGTGGTCCGCGATATATTCTTTTGCCAGTTTGGCGACATTGCGTCGAGCAGGAGTTTTATCCAGAATGGAAATCAAGGCGTTTTGCGCTGCCTGCCAATCTTTGGCCTCCACAGTCAGACCCGAGTCAAAGATGTCTTTGCCTACCCATGCGAAATTTTTCCAATGGGGACCGGTAACCGGGGTCACGCCACAGGTTAGCGGTTCAAGGAAGTTCTGTCCGCCGAGAGGAGCAAGGCTGCCGCCGACAAAGGCTGCTTGAGCCAATCCATAAGCCGGGACCAATTCTCCGAAGGCATCCCAGAGAATGACAGTGCCGGGCAGGGCGGGGCCATTGAGACGAGATCTGTGTATCCAGTTCAACCCTGCTGAGTTCATTGCCGTTTCCCATATTTTCATGTGGTGCATGTGTCGCGGGAATAGACCGAGAATTGTTGTGGGGCGTTCGCGCATGAGGCCAGCGGCCAACTTGGTTACTTCCAGTTCTTCCTGTCGGCGCACTGAACCGAAAACGGTGAATGTACTTTTAGGTGAAATAAGTTTTTTGAGCGGGTTGTTTTTTCGGGCCATGGGAGCGGCATCCGCCATGCGGTCGAATTTGATGTTGGGCATGACCCAGACTTTTTCACGACCGAATAGCGTGCCGAACCGCCTGCCGTCAGCTTCGGATACGGCCATGATCGTGTTTGGTGACACTGCACGAAATAGATCGGGCCATGTCAGATATCCAGCTAGGCTTTTGGTAGACATCCGCCCGTTGGCGAGCAGAATGTTCACCTCGGATTTCTTGCATGCACTCAAGAAGCCGGGCCAGAGTTCCGTTTCAAGGATCAGGGCCAGCTTGGGACGTACATGATCGACTACGCGATCCATCAAATCGGGATCATCAAAAGGGAAATACCATGGCTGAATAGCGAGTCCGGTTTTGCGTCCGTTGATGTCATCTGCGGCCCGAAATAAAGTCTCATATCCTTGCAGGGTGTTGGTGGTGACCAGCACACGCAGACTTTCAGAAAAGGGTGATTTGAGGTTTTTGAGCACTTCCCACGCCAAATATGCTTCTCCGCCACTGGCTGCCTGCATCCAGATGTGGGCCGGGGCGGGGAGGCCGCCGGACAGCGTGCGTTGTTCCCACCCATCCCGGAGGCGAGAGTTCAGCTTCAGGAGCGGTGTCGCGCACTTCCATCCCAGGCTGTATGCCTTCAGGGCCATGCTCACGGATGTCTGAACCATATTAGTGTGTCCTCGTTTCCATGCCCAGTCGGATGAGTTCGGCTATAAGGTCAGTGAAAGAAAGGCCGATGTTGGCCGCGGCACGAGGCAGCAGGCTCGTTGGGGTCATGCCGGGCAAGGTATTGACCTCCAGCAGAAAAGCTTCGCCTTTTTTCGTGACCATGAAATCACCTCGACTGTATCCTGTGAGACCTAGCGCGGCGTGTGCCGTTACCATCTGTTGTTGAATGGATTTGGTGAGAGTGTCGTCAACGGGTGCCGGACAGATTTCCTCTGCTCCATCAGCCGCGTATTTGTTTTCGTAGTCAAAGAAATCGGCGTCACTTTTGGGCTTGATCATTATCAGTGGAAGCGGACGGTCGCCGAGCATACCGCATGTCAGTTCCACACCGGGAATGAATGATTCCACTAAAGCGGACTGACACATGGAAAAGACCTTATCAAGTGCTGCCGGGAAATCTTCAATGCGTTTGACCAGCGACATGCCGAGGCTGGAACCGCCCTTGTTTGGTTTCACGAAAACCGGGAGGTTCAGTTTAAGCTGTGCTTCTCGGCCTTGAGTGGGAGTGACGATCTGCCAGTCTGGTGTTTTAATGCCCTTATCTTCGAAGACTTCTTTGGACGCAGCTTTGTTCAGGGCTAGGTATGACGCGGCGGGACCGGCTCCTTGATATGGGCAGCCTGCCTTGTCGAGCACCGCTTGTACTAACCCGTCTTCACCTGGAGTGCCGTGCAGGTTGATGAACGCAAAGTCCGCCTGTTTGGCTGTTGCCAATAGTTTTTTGAAATCATCAGCAGGGTCGAAGAAGGAAACGTTGTGACCGAGTTCGTCCAGGGCCATTCGAATCTTGGCAGCGCCGGACAGGGAAACTTCCCGTTCGTCAGACCAGCCGCCAGCTATCAAAATCACATGCATTCAAGTCCACCTTGAGCGTATCGCATAAAAGTTTTTCCAGAGTGAGGGCCTGTTCTTCGGTGGCTTTGATCCTGTCCATGAGGTTCAGGGGGATGCCGTACCGTTTGATAAGGTCCTTGAACCGTTCTTCGATGGAGACAAGTTCGGTATGGTTAACGCGTTTGTCTGCATAAATCACGGCCAGTGGGGTGAAGTATTTTTCAAGATCCAGTTCGAACGGCCAGTAGACATGGTGTGTGACCCCCGAAGCAATGGTCGGGTTGTTGGTCAGTTCCATGGCCCAGGCTCCACCGAGCTGGCTATGGTTGCCGCCGTGAAGGATGCAGTAGGTCTTGGCGATATCATGCAGCAGGGCCGACGCACGGACGGTGGCAACATCCACGGGCAGACCGACTCCTTTGGCGTGATGAGCCATGAAGGTCGCGATGTTGGCAACCTTCGTGCTGTGTTCTGCCACGTTTTCCAGCATGTCGTATCGAGCCCAGTACTCTGCGCAACGCGCATCGTTCGGGACGGCGAGTGTTGGGTCAAACACCATGCCCGGAGGTGGTGTGAGTGGCGAGCCGTATTGTTCTGCGGCGATATCGGAAGTGTCTTTTTCGCTCATGATTCGGCGGCGTGAAAATTGTTTCAGTTGGGGGGCTGCGTCAGTGCAACCTCTTTAAATTACCTACCAGTACGTTGAGAAAAAATAAAGCTGATGCATAGAATAAAAAAAAGGGATCATTGAATAGGGAGGCCAGAGATATCTCCCTTCTATCGTAATGTCTCTCATGGTATGCTATGTAAAAAGTACAGAAAACCATAAGTTGGTTGTTATGGTATATTTACAAATTGTTTTCGCCCTTACAAGTGTGTGCATCGCGGGCATTGCCTGGGTGATGTGGCGTATATATAAACGGCATCGGCTGCCGGGTGTCAATTGGTGGGCTTACGGAAGTGGGGCCATTGCCTTGACTACTTTGTTGTCTGCAATCAGTGAATATGTCGGCGAGTGGGCAAGGGCTGTGATCGCCCATGTCCTTTTGGTCGGCGGTTTCGGTGCCATTTGGATGGGGACACAGCTGTTTTTTGGCCGGAAGTTGGGGAGATGGTGTTTTATCGCTTTTGATTGTTTTCTAATTATTCTTTGTATCGTCTTTTTTTGGTATTGGCTTATTAACCCTGCGTATCAGCTGCGTCTTGCTATGGGATGTGTATTGCTGCTGTTGATATCCCTCGCCATTTCCCAGACCTTTTTTGCTTTTAGAGTGGGGCAGAGAGCTGTCACCGCGGCCGGTATATATTACAGCGCATTTGCTTTCATTAATGGATTGCGAACTGTCCACATCCTCTTGTTCCCAGAGCCGGACGCCTATTTTTTATCTGGTATGAGTGCAAAGATACTTATGTCATTAATGATTCCCATTCTTCTTGCTGCAATGACGGCACAGCTTTTTATACTTCGGCACGAGATTTATTTTTCCAGCGAAAGGGAAGAATGAGCATTAAATAATTTTAATGTATGAATACCCGCTCCGGCGTTCTTCCGATAGAGTTGGTTTTTCATTTGCCCCCATCTTTGAGAAGGTATATGACTGTCGCTAATCTCTATGAAATTGACCCACCAATACCATAAAGGATCATGATTTGAGCTTCGAATTCTTGGAAAAATTCCGCGACCCTGAACTGTGCAGGAAAATGCTGGACAGAATGGAGGCCGAGCTTGAGAGCGACCTTCGTTTCATGGAAGTTTGCGGCACGCATACAGTGGCTATTTTTCAGAGCGGACTGCGTTCGCTCCTCCCCAAGAAAATCGTGCATCTGAGCGGCCCTGGCTGCCCAGTTTGCGTGACCCACGAGTCCGAGGTGAATGCCTTTCTGGATCTCGCGGCTAACGAACGCGTCATTATGGCGACATTCGGCGATCTCATGCGCGTTCCCGGCGACAATGGACGCAACTTGAAGAAAGCCGTGGCTGACGGTGCTCGGGTGAAGGTGGTTTATTCTCCCTTCGATACCTTGAAGCTGGCAAAAGAGAACCCCGACGATCTTGTGGTGTTCATCGGCGTTGGTTTCGAAACGACAGCCCCGACCATCGCCGCCACCATGAAAATGGCGCGTCAGCAGGGCATCAAAAACCTGCGTATTCTTTGTTTTCACAAAACCGTGCCCCTGGCTCTGGATGCATTGTTGTCTGACGAAGCCATCAATGTGGACGGTTTTATTTTGCCCGGTCACGTCTCTGCCATTATTGGGACAAAGCCTTACGAGTTCATTGCGGAGAAATATAATAAATCCGCTGTGGTCACAGGGTTTGAACCGTTGGATATCCTCCAGTCTCTGAATCAGATGATTGATTGGCGCAAAAAGGGTGAGGCTCATGTGGTCAATAACTATACCCGCATCGTGGGTGAAAACGGTAACACCAAGGCCGTTGAGATCATGTATGAGGTTTTCGAACCCATCGACGCCTTATGGCGCGGAATAGGGCTTATTCCCGGTTCTGGTCTGGAAATTAGGGCTGAGTGGGAAGAATTCGACGCCAAGAAAGAATTCGGTATCACCATTGAAGATTGTGCCCCTCTCAAGGGATGCAAATGCGGTGACATACTTAAAGGTATCAAGCAGCCCGACGAATGTCCGCTCTTCGGCAAACCGTGTACTCCGGCCAACCCGGTCGGTCCCTGTATGGTTTCCACCGAGGGCAGTTGTGCTGCATATTACAAATACAAACTGGATTAGCCATGTCTGATAAAGTACTTCTCGATTACGGCAGTGGAGGACGCGCTTCACAGCGCCTCATTTCCCAGCTCTTTCTGGGCCATTTCGGCAACGATGAACTGAACCGCCTCAATGATGCTGCGGAATTGTCCATGTCCGGTCGGCTGGCCATGTCCACCGATTCCTTTACCGTGGACCCCATTTTCTTCCCCGGTGGGAATATTGGTTCCTTGGCTGTACACGGTACGGTCAACGACGTCGCCATGATGGGTGCCATTCCCCGATACATGACCTGCGGGTATATTATCGAAGAAGGCTTGCCCATGGATGATCTTGAAAAGATCGTCGAAGCCATGGGTGAAGCTGTACGACATGCCGGCGTGTCCATCGTTTCCGGCGATACCAAGGTTGTCCCCAAGGGGGCGGTAGACAAGATTTTTATCAATACCACAGGGGTTGGTGACATTATCGTGGACCCGGCTCCCAGCGGTGACGCTGCCCGGTCCGGTGACGCTGTGCTCATTTCAGGTACCATCGGTGATCACGGTCTGACCATTCTCGGTACTCGTGAAGGCCTTGAATTTGAGGCCGATGTTCAGTCCGATTCCGCAGCCCTCAACCATTTGCTCGTAAAAATGGTACAGGAACTGCCCGAAGTACACGTCATGCGTGATCCTACTCGTGGCGGTCTGGCAACGACGTTGAACGAGATTACCATCAGTTCCAACGTCTGTTGCGAATTGCAGGAGAACGACATCCCGGTTCGGCCTGAGGTCAAGGGCGGTTGTTCCATTCTTGGTCTCGATCCGTTGTATCTTGCCAACGAAGGCAAGTTCATTTGCATTTTGCCCGAGGAGCATGCCGAAAAGGCCCTTGAGATCATGCGCGCTGATCCGCTCGGTCAGGATGCCTGTCGTATCGGCACCATGACCGACGCCAACCCTGGTAAGGTCGTGCTCGTCACACAGCTCGGCGGTAAGCGCCTGCTGGGTATGCTCGAAGGCGAGCAGTTGCCGAGAATTTGCTAGTTGAACAGCGAATTAATGAATGTAAAAAAAGGCCTCCGGGAAACCGGGGGCCTTTTTTGTTTGGTAAGTTGAGGGTTCTTAATCCGCCGGAGGTATACCAGTCGCTAGCGTAAGGCTCTTTGGCGATCCTGTATGAGTGAGGCTGCTTTTTGTGCAAGATAGGTGATTTCGGGCTTGGATACTTGATCGTCTGCGCCGACGGTTTCGCCTCGGTGTCTGAGTTTCTCGGTAATGAGCGAGGAGAAGAGGATGACCGGTAAGTCTTGGAGGATCGGGTCTTCCTTGATTTTTTTTGTAAGATGATGACCGTCCATCATGGGCATCTCGATATCTGAGACAATGACCTGAACGTAGTCTGTGATAGGACGGTTATCCAAGGCGGCCAGCCGCTTGTATTCCTTGAGTTGTTCCCAACATTCCCGACCGTTGTTGGTTTTTTCGACGCGGAAACCGGCCTGACCAAGCATGTCGCGAATCATTTCTCGAATGAGCGGGGAGTCGTCGGCGATGAGCGCTTTGTATCCGGCGGCGTCGTCGAATTCGACGTTGTCGTCAAATCGTAGCCGCATGTCCGGGTTGAGTTCGGAAACGATGCGTTCGAGATCGAGAA
The DNA here is from genome assembly GCF_027923765.1 of Pseudodesulfovibrio nedwellii. Lineage (NCBI taxonomy): Bacteria > Pseudomonadati > Thermodesulfobacteriota > Desulfovibrionia > Desulfovibrionales > Desulfovibrionaceae > Pseudodesulfovibrio > Pseudodesulfovibrio nedwellii. The sequence continues at coordinate 3,689,773 of NZ_AP026709.1, forward strand.
TAAAGACTATACGGTCATCGAATTTGACCACGCCGGTAATGGAGTCGGAGGACAAGGCTGAGACGTATTTGTTTGGGGCTTCGACGTCTTCCCAGGAAATGCGGTGAATGCGGGTGACGCCGGAAACCATGAAGGCAGACGTGACCTGATTGAATTCAGTGACAATGATCTTGGGCGGTTCGTTTTCGACACGTTTTTTCTTGAGCCAGATACAGAGGTCGAGCAACGGGATGATTCGGGAGCGGAGGTTGAATGCGCCGAGCACTGAATCATGGGAAGTCTCAGGCATCTCGGTGACTTCTGGCTTTCGGATGATTTCAAGGACTTTGGCGACATTGACGCCGTAATACCCTTTGCGGCTGGGTATCCGTCCTTTATCGTGCTCCAGATCTTCTTGATTTAACTCGGCTTGATCGTCTTCCTTGGGTTCTTCCTCAAGGTAGAATTCCACAATTTCGAGTTCATTGGTTCCGGCCTCTAGCAGAATGTCGGTCGACTCAGTGGCCATGGAGATACCGCTTCCTTGTCAAAAGTATGAAATTATTCAGGGCAGTGGAGATTGTGTAAACCCTATTGGCAAATTTCGTCAACTTCCGGTTTATCTGAGATATTGCTAGCCGGTTCCATATTTGCGATGACGCTGGCCGCATTCTCGAGATCTTCCCAGTTTTCGCATTCGAGCAGGGAAGCTCGCAGAACGCGAATACCTCTAAGGCTTTTCGCGTACCGAGGGATGATGGATCGAATTTTACGAAAGGAACGGCCATCGCCTTCATATTGGCGAGTGAGCCGAATATGCTCGCGGACAATTGCGGCCAGGAATTCACCGTCGCGTACAGGAAGTTCCTTGCCCTGTCGCAGGGCGACGTACCGGGCGAATATGGATGGGTCATAGAGTGCACCACGAGCGAACATGATGGCATCGATGCCAGTTTCTTCTATGCAGCGTATACCGTCCTCTGCTGTGAACAGGTCTCCAGAACCAACGACGGGTATGGAAACGGATTTCTTGAGTTCTGCAAGTTTGGACCAATTGGCCGAGCCGGCGAACATTTGTTTGCCGTAGCGCGGATGCATGGTCACCCAGTCCACTCCGACGTCTTCTAGGCGTTTGGCGAGGTCGATGAATACTTCTTCGTCTTTGTTGAAGCCGAGGCGGAATTTGATGCCAACACGACCACCTTCTGGATGTTCGGTTGCTTTTTTGACCATGATGTCAGCCAAGTTTACCAGTTTGTCGAGATCTTCCATGAGCTGGACGCCTGAACCGGATTTGAGAACTTTGCGGACAGGGCATCCGGCATTGAGGTCGAAATTGCGGTACCCCATGCCGACTAATTTTTCCATGACCGGTTCGAAATATTCAGCCTCTGCTCCAAAGAGTTGAAGAACCATAGGGTCATCTTCCGGGCAAGTGGCAAGCAGGCGGCGTGTGCCTGCATTTTTGAAGGCCAGGCCTTTGACAGAGACCATTTCCGAGCACCCTACGCCACAACCATACTGCTTGGAGAGCAGGCGGAAGGGGAGGTCGGAATATCCGGCCAGCGGTGCGAGCCATGGTGAGTCGGGGGTGATGGTGAACATATTCATAGAGAAGGCAGATAAGACTTGATACGCCGAGAGTCAAAGAAAAATACTCATGTGATGCATTTTGAGAGGAGTTTTTTCATTGGGTGACCAGTTTTATGCGGGAGATATTCGCGAGGCATTTTGTTGGTGAGAGGGGGCTTCTTATATAAAGTAGTGGTAAAGAGGGTGATCATGATGAAGTTTGCAAAGCCTTTTTGTTGTGTGGGAGCAGTTTAATGAGAATAAATACAGGGGAGGAGTCGATGGATTTGGTGCTCAAGAAGTGAAAAATGATAGTAATTATAAAAAAAAGGAGAAGAGAAAACGATCTGAGTTAAGAAAAAATCAAGCCAAATCAGAGGGCTTTTTGTAAAGGCCTTTAAAGTGTCTTCAAATTCATTAGAAGCGTTTTGGGAGGGCTGAATTGCTTGATAATAGCGGTATAACAGGGAAAGCTGGTAATAGAGCGTTATCTGTGTGATGTTTGGCTGTGAGTGGATTTGCAAATAAATTTAAAAAAATAAGGGAACAGGGTTGACAAACACGGAGAATTATAATTAAACCGGCCCGTCCTTGAGCGGAAGAAACCGATTCAAACGAATTGCAAAAAGGTTTCGAAAAACTCTTGATTTTTGAAATAGTGGCGTATATAGACTTCGTTCCCCGTGAGCTGGCGTAGCTCAATTGGTAGAGCAGCTGATTTGTAATCAGCAGGTTGCGGGTTCAAGTCCCATCGCCAGCTCCAAATAGAATGGTGGGGTTCCCGAGTGGCCAAAGGGAACAGACTGTAAATCTGTCGGCGTTCGCCTTCGGAGGTTCAAATCCTCCCCCCACCACCAAATTTCTTTTTCGAATCACACTGTAGGAGGCCGGTTAAAAGCCGCTGATGGACTACAGAGAGTGAGCGGGAATAGCTCAATTGGCTAGAGCATCAGCCTTCCAAGCTGAGGGTTGCGGGTTCGAGTCCCGTTTCCCGCTCCATTTTAGCCATCTCTCATCCATCTACATTATATACAGTGTGCTTTAGTTCGCGAAGCTCAGTTGGCAGAGCCATCCTTGATTAAGGATGAAATCCTCTGTACAAGACGAGATGTGAACTTCGGTTTGGATGTTTTTGTTGGTTATTGAATTGTTAGAAAGTATTTAGAGAATAAAACCTACACAACTTTATGATTAGGGGGTTACTGTAATGGGTAAAGCTAAATTTGAACGGAGCAAGCCTCACGTCAACATTGGTACCATTGGCCATATTGACCATGGTAAAACCACTTTGACTGCAGCTATCACCAAACTGGCTGCTATGGCCGGTAATGGCGAATACATCGCTTTCGATGAAATCGATAAGGCTCCTGAAGAAAAAGAGCGCGGCATCACCATTGCTACCGCTCACGTCGAGTACGAGACCGAGAACCGCCACTACGCACACGTAGATTGCCCCGGTCACGCCGACTACATTAAGAACATGATCACAGGTGCTGCCCAGATGGATGGCGCTATCCTGGTCTGCGCAGCCACTGACGGTCCCATGCCTCAGACTCGTGAGCACATCCTGCTCGCTCGTCAGGTTGGTGTTCCCGCCATGGTCGTTTTCATGAACAAATGCGATATGGTCGACGACGAAGAGCTTATTGAGCTTGTCGAAATGGAAATTCGTGAATTGCTTGACAAATACGAATTCCCCGGCGACGATATCCCGGTCATTCAGGGTTCCGCTCTGAAGGCTCTGGAATGCGATTCTGTTGATGATGAAGCTGCAAAGCCCATCTTTGAACTGCTCGCAGCCTGTGACTCCTACATCCCCGAGCCGGAGCGCGACATTGATATGCCGTTTCTCATGCCCGTTGAGGATGTCTTCTCCATCTCCGGCCGTGGTACTGTTATCACCGGTCGTGTTGAGCGCGGTGTCGTCACCGTTGGTGAAGAAGTCGAAATCGTCGGCATCAAGGACACCATCAAGACCACCTGTACCGGTGTCGAGATGTTCCGTAAGTTGCTCGACCAAGGTCAGGCCGGTGACAACGTCGGTCTCCTGATCCGCGGTGTGAAGCGTGAAGAAGTGGAACGTGGCCAGGTTGCTGCCAAGCCCGGTTCCATCAATCCGCACACCAAGTTTAAGGCTGAGGTCTACGTCCTCTCCAAAGACGAAGGTGGACGTCACACTCCGTTCTTCACCGGCTACCGCCCGCAGTTCTACTTCCGTACAACTGATATCACTGGTGTCGTCACTCTGGACGACGGTGTCGAGATGGTCATGCCCGGCGATAACGCCACTTTTAATGTCGAGATGATTGCACCTGTCGCCATGGAAGTTGGTCTGCGCTTCGCTATCCGCGAAGGTGGCCGTACTGTCGGTGCCGGTGTCGTCACCGAGATCGTGGAGTAATCATGCGCGTCAATATTCAGCTGCAGTGCACCGAGTGCAAGCGTAAAAATTACGCAACGCAGAAGAACAAGAAGAATACTACCGGACGTTTGGAAGTGAAAAAGTATTGTCCTTGGGACAAGAAACACACGGTCCACAAAGAGTCCAAGTAGTTTCGATAGCGCAGGGGTATAGTTCCAACGGCTAGAACGCCGGTCTCCAAAACCGGATGTTGGGGGTTCGAATCCCTCTACCCCTGCCAACTTAGTCTTTGATAGCGGCGCGGGGTCTTGTTTGAAATATGACAAGGCCCCGCAACCCGCTCAATAATTTGGGAAAGTGATATGGCCAGGAAAAAAAGCAAAAAGGTCTCTGAAAAGCAGGCCGCACAGGCTCAGGCAACCGGTCCGATGGGCAAAATCAAAGAACTGATGCAGTTTTTTGAAGAGTCAAAGGTCGAGATCAAAAAGGTAGTCTGGCCTTCTCGCAAGGAGACAATCACCACCTGCATCGCAGTGTTGGTCGTTTCCGTGGTCATTGCTATTTATCTGGGTGTGGTGGACTTGGCGTTCTCCAAGATCGTCGAAGTCGTCCTGTCCTAGAACCAAAGCTACTTGCAAAGGCTGGAATAAAATATGGATGCCACAATGGAAAACGCTTCTCCTCGCGGTCGTTGGTACATAGTTCATACCTATTCAGGGTTTGAACAACGTGTCGAGCTGACTGTCCGCGAGATGATGCGGACCGGACAGGACAAGGGCCTCATCGAAGAGGTCGTCATGCCCACCGAAAAGATCGTCGAGATGGTCAAGGGTGAGCGCAAGACGTCTACCCGAAAGTTCTATCCCGGCTACATCATGATCAAGATGATCCTGACTGACGACTCCTGGCATCTGATTCAGTCCATTCCGCGTGTTACGGGTTTTGTGGGCGGTAAGAATCGGCCCACCCCTATGCGCGACAGTGAGGCGGAAAACATCCTCAACATGATGGAAAGCCGCCAGGAGAAACCCCGTCCCAAGTTCAACTTTGAGCGTGGAGATGAGGTTCGGGTTATTGATGGCCCGTTCAGCGGCTTCAACGGTGTTGTGGAAGAAGTCAATTACGACAAGGGTAAGCTCAAAGTCTCCGTCTCTATTTTCGGGCGTCAGACTCCTGTGGAGCTCGACTTCGTCCAAGTGGACAAGGGATAGCCCGGATATAATCGCTAACAGCGAATTTCTCATCGAGGAATACAATGGCCAAGAAAGAATTAGGAAAGATCAAACTGCAGATTCCCGCTGGCAGTGCCAACCCCTCCCCGCCGGTCGGTCCGGCTTTGGGTCAGCATGGTGTCAACATCATGGAATTCTGTAAGGCGTTTAACGCCAAGACACAGGACCAGAAAGGCCTGATCATCCCGGTAGTTATTACCGTGTATCAGGACCGTTCCTTCGATTTTATCACCAAAACTCCTCCTGCAGCAGTGCTGTTGCTTAAAGCCGCTAAGCTGGAGAAGGGTTCCGGTGAACCCAACAAAGAAAAGGTCGGCAAGGTCACCAAGGCTCAGGTCCAGGAGATCGCCGAACTGAAAATGGTCGATTTGAACGCCAATGACATTGAGAACGCCATGCTTCAGATCGAGGGCACAGCCCGCAGCATGGGTATCGAAGTCAAGGGTTAATAGAGGAAATACACAATGCCTAAGCATGGAAAAAAATACCGTAACGCCGTCGGTGAACGTGACACCGCCGCGCGAGTCGGTGTCGAGGAAGGCGTCAAGGTCACAGTCGAAGGTGCATTTGCAAAATTCGACGAGACTGTTGATGTCGCTATCAACCTCGGCGTGGATCCCAAGTACTCTGATCAGATGATCCGTGGTGCAGTTAGCCTGCCCAACGGACTCGGCAAAGATATTCGCGTTGCCGTTTTCTGTAAGGGAGAAAAGGAAAATGAGGCCAAGGAAGCCGGTGCTGATTTCTTCGGTTCCGACGAATTGGTCGAAAAGATTCAGGGTGGCTGGCTCGGGTTCGACAAAGCTGTCGCTACTCCAGACATGATGGCCGTGGTCGGTAAGATCGGCCGTGTGCTTGGTCCCCGTGGTCTCATGCCTAATGCAAAGACTGGCACAGTCACTATGGATGTTGCCAAAGCTGTCACCGAACTCAAGGCCGGTAAGGTCGAGTTCAAGGTTGATAAAGCTGGCGTCCTGCATGCCCCCATTGGAAAGATTTCTTTTGGAGCAGAAAAGCTTCTTGAGAATCTCAGGGCTCTGTTGGATATCGTCGTGCGCATGAAGCCGTCCTCTGCAAAGGGTACGTACATGAAAGCGCTGGCTGTCTCCTCCACCATGGGACCGAGTGTCAAAATTGACCCGCTGACTGTCCGGAAATTCTTGGACGTTTAGCAAAAATAATTGAATGCCGGACTCCCGTTAATTCGGGAGTCCTGTAGATAATCGCACGGAAGGTTGAGTCAGAGACGGCAGGTGAGGGTTGTTACCCACTTAATATCCTGCTTAGACAACGCTTTGACCTGCTTTCCGGGCCGAACGACGAGGAGTGGTAGATGAAAAGGCAAGAAAAAGCCCAGATCATCGAGCAGCTGCACGAAAAAGCTTCGCGCGCCAGCATCGCCGTCGTCACTGACTTCAAAGGTCTTTCTGTTGAAGAAATGACCATTTTGCGCGCTAAGTGCTTTGAAGTTGGCGTCGACTACCAAGTCGTTAAGAATACCCTGGCCCGGTTGGCTCTCAAGGATACCGAACACGGTGAATTGAGTGAACACATGAAAGAGAACTGCGCTGTAGCACTCGGGTATGACGATCCTGTCGCCCTTGCTAAAGCGTTGGCCGATTTTGGCAAGGAGAACAAGAAGTTCTCCATGCGTTTCGGTACTCTGGAAGGCCAGTTTCTTGACAGCGACGGCGTAACAGAACTTTCCAAGATGCCCAGCAAGCCTGAGCTTTTGAGTTCTGTACTTGGCACAATGCAGGCAGTACCCCGCAATTTCGTGTGTCTGTTCGCAAACATCGAACGCAAGTTCCTGTATGCTTTGACAGCGATCAAAGAGCAGAAAGAAGCTGCGTAAACAAGGTTCAAAGCGAATCAATTTTTAAGGAGAATTTATTATGGCTGATATCACCAAAGAACAGGTTGTCGAGTTCATCGGCAACATGACCGTCCTGGAACTGTCCGAATTCATCAAAGAACTTGAAGACGTCTTCGGCGTCGAAGCTGCTGCTCCTGCTGCTGCTATCATGGCTGCTCCTGCTGCCGGTGGTGCTGCTGAAGCTGAAGAGCAGACTGAATTCGATGTCATCCTGAAGGGTGCTGGCGGCAACAAGATTGCAGTCATCAAGGCTGTCCGCGCTATCACCGGTCTGGGTCTGAAAGAGGCCAAGGCTCTGGTTGACGAAGCTCCTAAGGCTCTGAAAGAAGGCGTTGCAAAGGATGAGGCTGACGAAGCAGCCAAGCAGCTTGAAGAAGCTGGCGCCGACGTTGAAGTTAAGTAACTTCGACTATTTAAGCTAATATAGCAAAGAGCGCTCGCCCTTGCATGAAGGGTGTTGCGCTCTTTGCTCTGTATGTATATATACTGGTTTAATAGCCTTTTTATTTTTGGGTTCACACGCTGTAAGACATAAAGTCTGCTCCTCGTCGGTGTGCTGGGGTTTTGGTTCCAGCTACAGCTTATCTACCCGTTTTCCCGCGCCAATATCATCATTTCGATGTGCGGTGCGCCTGACAGAGGGCAAGGGTCTCCCATAACCCCGCGCCCCAACCATCAACCGCTCATGCATGAGGGTACAATGGGTCAACTGAGAAAAAAATTCGGCAAAATCGTCAACACGCTCCCCATTCCGCATCTCCTGGAACTCCAGGTAGATTCGTACAATCGTTTCCTGCAGGAAGGCACACCGCCGGCTAGCCGTGGAGACTTTGGGCTTGAGGGTGTATTCCGTTCCGTGTTTCCCATTGAAGATTTCAACAAGACCGCAAGCCTTGATTTCGTTTCTTATGAAATCGGCGAACCAAAATACGACGTCGATGAGTGCATCTCGAAAGGCCTGACCTACGAGACGCCCATCCGTATCACTGTCCGTCTCGTAGTTTTTGACGTGGATGAAGAGACTGACAACCGCACGATTCGCGATATCAAGGAACAGGACATTTACTTCGGAACGCTTCCGTTGATGACAGTAAAGGGTACCTATGTAATAAATGGTACTGAACGTGTTATTGTTAACCAGCTTCAGCGTTCTCCCGGTATCATTTTCGAACATGATTCTGGTAAATCACATTCCAGCCGCAAGGTGCTTTATTCAAGTCGCATCATACCCATGCGCGGCTCTTGGCTGGATTTCGACTTCGACCACAAGGACATTTTGTACGTCCGCATTGACCGTCGCCGGAAGATGCCAGTCACCATCCTGCTTAAAGCGATGGGACTTTCTCGTACTGATATCCTTGATTATTTCTACGAAATTGAATCTTATTCTTTGCTTAAAACCAAAGTACAGCGCAAGGTCGTAGAAGAGCAATTCCGTAAGGAAGAAGCTTTTGCCGACATTAAAATCGGTGATAAGGTTGTGGTCAAGAAGGGCCATAGCTTCACAAAGGGTGCTTGGAAGAAGCTCGTCAAGAACGAGGTTAAGAATATCGAGGTTGATCCGGTTTCTTTGCTCGGATTGTACTTGGCAAAGGACATCGTCGATAAAAATGGCGAAGTTTTGGCTGAGGCTGCCGAAGAAGTTACCGTTGAACTCCTTGAGAAGCTCCGTGATGCCAAGATTAAGGATCTGGACGTGCTGCATACTCGCGGCCTGGACGTTTCCTCTGCCTTGCGTGATACGCTTCTTCTGGACAAGACTACGGATCTCGAGACCGCACAGATCGAGATTTATCGCAGGCTTCGTCCCAGTTCACCTCCCACGCCTGAAATTGCGTCGAACTTTTTTGAGAATTTGTTCCGCTCTTCCGACTACTACGATCTGTCCAGCGTGGGTCGTTACAAACTTAACTCTCGTCTGAATCAGGACGTGGATTTGTCCACTCGCACTTTGACCAACGAGGATATTCTTCTCGCAGTCAAGGAACTTATGCGACTCATGGACACCCATGGTCCAGCTGATGATATTGACCATTTGGGCAACCGTCGTGTTCGTCCGGTGGGAGAACTGGTAGAAAACCAGTACCGCATCGGCCTCGTCCGCATGGAACGCGCTATTAAAGAGCGCATGTCTTTGCAGGAAGTCGCTACGCTGATGCCCCATGATCTGATCAACCCCAAACCGGTTGCTGCAGTGCTGAAGGAGTTCTTTGGAACTTCACAGCTCAGCCAGTTCATGGATCAGACCAACCCGCTTTCCGAAGTTACTCACAAGCGTCGTCTGTCCGCTCTTGGACCCGGTGGCTTGACTCGTGAGCGTGCTGGTTTTGAGGTCCGCGATGTGCATACCTCTCACTATGGTCGTATTTGTCCTATTGAAACGCCTGAAGGACCGAATATTGGTCTGATCGTTTCTTTGACGACGTACGCCAAGGTCAACGATTATGGTTTTATTGAAACACCGTATCGTAAGGTTGTGAACAAGCAGACCACCACTGATATATCCTACATTGACGCCTCCAAGGAAGCCAAGGAGATTGTGGCTCAGGCCAATGCTCCTCTGGATGATAAGGGTGTTTTTGTTGATTCACGTATCAATGCACGTATTGCCGGCGATATTCAACAAGTCGCAGCAGAAGAAGTCACCTGCATGGATATCAGCCCGAGCCAGACGGTTTCCATCTCGGCTGCGCTGATTCCCTTCTTGGAACATGATGACGCCAACCGTGCGCTCATGGGTTCCAACATGATGCGTCAGGCTGTTCCTCTGCTTCAGGCTGAGGAACCCCTGGTCGGTACCAATATGGAAGGTCCGGTCGCTCGCGACTCAGGAGCTTGTGTGCTGGCCGAAGAAGACGGTATCATCCACTTTGTGGATGCTGAACGTGTTATTATCAACTATGATAATGGGATTTCCCCGAATACCGGCGGTGCCAAGCATTACGAATTGCAGAAATGGCACAAGTCCAACCAGAACTCCTGCTTTGGACAAACTCCCCGCGTACAGGTGGGGCAGCGTGTCAAAAAGGGTGCAGTTCTGGCTGATGGCCCCGGCATTGATCATGGTGAACTCGCCCTGGGTAAGAACTTGCTTGTTGCGTTCATGCCTTGGTGTGGTTTCAACTACGAGGACTCCATTCTCATTTCCGAGCGTATGGTCAAGGAAGACGTGTTTACCTCGATTCACATTGAGGAATTTGAATTGGTCGCCCGTGACACAAAGCTTGGACCCGAAGAAGTGACCCGTGATATTTCCAACGTTTCTGAAGAAATGCTTCGGAACTTGGATGAGTGCGGTATCATTTGTATTGGTGCTCGCATCAAACCGGATGACATTATGGTCGGTAAAATCACGCCCAAGGGCGAGACACAGCTGACTCCGGAAGAGAAACTCCTCCGTGCTATCTTTGGTGATAAGGCTCGCGATGTGAAAAACACCTCTTTGAAGGTGCCGCCGGGAATTTCCGGTACCATCGTTGACGTCAAGGTCTTCAACCGTCGTTCCGGCGATAAGGATGACCGCACCAAATCGATCGAAGATGCGGATCTCGCAGCCTTTGATGTCAAGGAAATGAAGCATATCGCTTCCTTGACCGCTTCGACTCGTGACAAAGTATGGGCAGCCTGCGAAGGTGGAAAGCTCAAGAAAGAGCTGATTGGACCCAAGAAGACCAAGCTTGGCGCAGTCGGCGAGGTTATCGAGCGAGAAGCGCTGGATGCACTTCCTATTAAAAAGATGATCGGTATATTCGATAAGGATATCAATGATCAAATCAAGCTGATCGCTGCCGATTATGAGCAGCAGGTCGCTTTTATAAAGAACATCTATGACGTCAAGCGCGATAAAGTCACCGAAGGTGACGATCTGCCTCCGGGCGTCATCAAGATGGTCAAGGTCTATGTCGCCGTTAAGCGTAAATTGAGCGTGGGCGATAAGATGGCTGGCCGTCACGGTAACAAGGGTGTCGTATCCTGCATTCTTCCTGAGGAAGATATGCCGTTCTTTGATGACGGTACTCCCATGGATATCGTTTTGAACCCGCTGGGCGTTCCCTCCCGTATGAATATCGGGCAGATCATGGAAACCCATTTGGGCATGGCCGGTCGCAAGCTCGGTCAGCAGGTTACAAAGATGATGGAAGAGAGCGGCAACGCGCTCAAGGACATCCGTGAGGACGTCAAATCCATCCTTGATACACCTGACATGTACGAACTCATCGACTCCATGAGTGATGAAGAGTTTGTGACAGCGCTCAAGCAGTTGAAGAACGGTATTGTTGCCAAGACACCTGTGTTCGACGGCGCGAATGAAGACGGCATCTGGGGCTGGCTTGAGAAAGCCGGGCTCGCCTCTGACGGTAAGTTCATCTTGTTTGATGGCCGTACTGGCGAACCGTTCCACAGCCGTGTCACTGTTGGCATCATGTACATTCTGAAACTGCATCACCTTGTTGACGAGAAGATTCATGCCCGGTCTACCGGTCCTTACTCGCTCGTTACGCAGCAGCCTTTGGGCGGTAAAGCTCAATTTGGTGGCCAGCGTCTGGGTGAGATGGAAGTCTGGGCTCTTGAGGCCTACGGCGCCGCCTATCTTCTGCAGGAGTTCCTCACCGTCAAATCTGATGATGTGCAGGGCCGTGTGAAGATGTACGAAAAGATTGTCAAAGGTGATAACTTCCTGGAAGCCGGCTTGCCGGAATCCTTCAACGTTCTGGTCAAGGAACTCATGTCGCTGGGTCTGGATGTGACTTTGCACTACGAAGACCGTAAGCGTCCCGTTGCTCCTGCTGCTCCCGCAGCCATGAAGCCGCTGGTGGACTAAGGCCGGACTGTTAAAAGGTAATAGGCCCGGTCAGTCGAAAGACTGGCCGGGCATGAAATAACTTCTTACGATAGGGGATATCCATGACGTTGGACGATCTGTTCACATTGCGTGGAGCGCCGAATGCTGCTGCCCAAGGGCGTAACCTGAAGGCTATCCAGATATCCATTGCTGCGCCTGAGACTATTCGTGAATGGTCTTTTGGCGAGGTTAAAAAACCGGAAACCATCAATTACCGTACCTTCAAGCCGGAGCGGGATGGCCTTTTCTGTGCCAAAATCTTCGGTCCTGTGAAAGACTACGAATGCAACTGCGGTAAGTACAAGCGCATGAAGCACCGCGGCATCGTCTGCGAAAAGTGCGGCGTTGAGGTCATTGCCTCCAAGGTTCGCCGTGAGCGCATGGGCCACATCGAACTTGCTGCTCCTGTTGCACACATATGGTTTCTGAAGACTCTCCCTTCCAAGATCGGTACCCTGCTCGACATCACCATGGCCGATCTGGAAAAGGTCTTGTACTTTGATTCCTTCATCGTTCTTGATCCGGGCGAAACCCCGCTCAAGACGCATCAGGTCGTGTCTGAAGATCAGTATTTTCAGGTTATCGACCACTTCGGTGAAGACGCATTGACCGTTGGTATGGGGGCAGAAACTGTCCGCACCATGTTGCAGGCGCTTGATCTGCCGACCCTTCGTGCTGAATTGCGTGAAGAGTCTCAGACCACACGGTCCCAGACCAAGAAAAAGAAAATTACCAAGCGACTGAAGATCGTCGAGGCTTTCCTCGAGTCTGGCAACAAGCCGGAGTGGATGATCATGGAAGTGATTCCCATCATTCCGCCCGAACTTCGTCCGTTGGTTCCTTTGGATGGTGGTCGTTTTGCCACTTCCGATCTCAATGATCTGTATCGGCGCGTTATCAACCGTAACAACCGTCTGAAAAGACTGTTGGAACTGGGCGCTCCTGAGATTATTATCCGCAACGAAAAACGTATGTTGCAGGAAGCCGTTGACGCATTGTTCGACAACGGTCGACGCGGCCGTGCCATTACGGGCACAAATGGTCGTCCGTTGAAATCCCTGTCCGACATGATCAAGGGTAAACAAGGTCGCTTCCGTCAGAACCTTCTGGGTAAGCGTGTTGATTATTCTGGTCGTTCCGTTATTGTTGTTGGTCCCAAGCTCAAGTTGCATCAGTGCGGCTTGCCCAAGAAGATGGCTCTCGAACTTTTCAAGCCGTTCATTTATTCCGAGCTTGAAAAACGTGAGTTGGCCACTACCATCAAATCTGCAAAGAAAATGGTCGAGCGCGAAGATCTGGTCGTCTGGGATATCCTGGAAGACGTGGTCCGCGAGTATCCGATCATGCTTAACCGCGCACCGACCTTGCATCGATTGGGTATTCAGGCTTTTGAGCCTCTGCTCATCGAGGGTAAGGCCATTCAGTTGCATCCGCTCGTCTGTTCCGCATACAACGCGGATTTCGATGGTGACCAGATGGCCGTCCACGTTCCGCTTTCAGTGGAAGCGCAGATCGAATGCCGCGTTTTGATGATGAGCACCAACAATATCTTGAGTCCGTCAAACGGAACTCCGATCATCAACCCGTCGCAGGATATTGTTCTTGGACTGTATTATCTGACAACTCCGCGTTCCTTTGAAAAGGGCGAGGGAATGACTTTCTCCGATTCGGCAGAAGTCATCTCCGCTTACGATTTTGGTGTTGTTGGTATTCATGCCAGGATCAAGGTTCGCATTGACGGCGAGATTATTGAAACGACTACTGGTCGTATTATTGTTGCCGAGCTGTTGCCAAAGAATGTTCCTTTTGCTTTGGTTAACTGTGTTCTCAATAAGAAAAATATTGCAGCTCTGGTTACTGGTGCTTACCGTCTGGCCGGTACCAAATCCACGGTTATTCTGTGTGATAGAATCAAGGATCTGGGTTACGAATTCGCAACCCGTGCTGGTGTGACCATTGGTGTCAAGGATCTCAAGATTCCTGATGCCAAGCCTAAGATGCTCGCTACCGCCAATGTAGAGGTTGACGAAATCGAGAATCAGTTCCAGGACGGTATCATCACCCGTACAGAGAAATATAATAAGATTGTTGACGTTTGGACCAAGGTTACAAACGACATTTCCAACGAAATGATGCAGGAGATATCTACGGACATTTTGACCGATCCCAAGACCGGCAAAACCGAAGTAAACTCCAGCTTCAACCCAATCTATATGATGGCGACCTCTGGAGCTCGAGGCAACCAGGACCAGATGCGTCAGTTGGCTGGTATGCGTGGTTTGATGGCAAAGCCTTCTGGTGAAATTATCGAGACCCCAATTACGGCTTCCTTCCGCGAAGGCCTGTCTGTTCTCCAGTACTTTAACTCCACTCACGGTGCACGAAAGGGCTTGGCTGATACCGCGCTCAAGACTGCAAACTCTGGTTACTTGACCCGTCGCCTCGTGGATGTTGTCCAAGATGTGACAGTGTCTGAAATTGATTGCGGTACCGTGGATGGTCTTGAAATTGGTCACCTTATGAAGGGTGGTGAAATCAAACAGCGTCTGGCCGAACGTGTCCAAGGTCGTGTGACCATGTTTGACACTTTTGACGAAGATACTGGTGAATTGGTCATTCCGGCCAATTCCATCATTGATGAAGCTTATGCCCAGAAACTCGATAAGTCGGGTGTGAACTCCATTCTCATTCGTTCCGGTTTAACCTGTAAGTCCAAGCAGGGCATATGCGCCATGTGTTATGGTCGAGACCTTGCACGCGGCCATCTGGTCAACGTCGGTGAGACGGTCGGTATTATCGCCGCTCAGTCCATCGGTGAGCCTGGAACCCAGCTGACTATGCGTACCTTCCATATTGGTGGTACCGCATCCAAGGAAATTGAATCTTCGAACATCGAATCCCAGCACAATGGTCGCACCGTGACTTCTCGTATGCGTACTGTCGTCAACTCCGAAGGCCACAAAATGGTGCTCGGTAAGAGTTGTCAGGTTGGAATTATTGACGAGCAGGGCCGTGAGCGTGAAAAATACACGCTTCCATCCGGTTCTCGTTTGTTGGTGGACGAAGGGCAGGATATCAAGAAGGGAACCCCTCTGGCTGAGTGGGATCCGTACATGGAGCCGTTCATTGTTGACGTTTCCGGTGCTATCAAATTCAAGGATATCATTGAAGGCAAGACCGTGCAGGAAGATCGTACTTCCAAGGCATCCTTCACCATTATGGAATACCGTACTACCAACTTCCGTCCCTCGGTCGGTCTGTTGGGTGAAGACGGAACCCCCGTGCAGCGTCCCGGCACCGAAATCGATGCCAACTTCGCTATGCCTGTGGGCGCCATTCTGATGGTTAAGGACGGTGATATGGTCAAGGCCGGTGACGTTATCGCACGTAAACCACGTGAGTCTTCCAAGACGAAAGATATCGTTGGTGGTCTCCCGCGCGTCGCAGAGCTGTTCGAGGTACGCAAACCCAAGGATATGGGTGTTGTCACCTCCATTGACGGCATTGTCACCTTTGGTGCTGAAACCAAAGGTAAGCGCAAAGTTGTTGTCACGCCGGAAACCGGTGACGTTCAGGAATTCCTTATTCCCAAGGGTAAGCATATCACGGTTCAGGAAGCTGACTTCGTGGAAGCAGGTGACCTGCTGACAGAAGGCAACCCGGAACTGCATGATATCTTGCGCATTAAGGGTGAAAAGTTCCTGGCTGGTTACCTTGTTGAAGAAATTCAGGATGTGTATCGTTTCCAGGGTGTTAACATTAACGATAAGCATATTGAAATAATAGTGCGTCAGATGCTTAAAAAGGTTTCCATCCTCGAACCTGGTTCTACCTCCTTCCTTATCGGAGAGCAGGTGGATAAGATCAGGTTTATGTTAGAGAACAATAAGGTCTCAGATGAAGGTGGCACTCCCGCTATAGCCGAGACTTTGGTTCTGGGTATTACCCAGGCATCTTTGTCCACGGATTCCTTCATCTCTGCAGCTTCCTTCCAGGAAACAACCAAGGTTTTGACCGAGGCTTCTTTGAAAGGTAAGTGTGATCATCTGCGCGGCTTGAAAGAAAACGTCATTGTTGGTCGTTTGGTGCCCGCTGGTACCGGCTTCCGCAAGTACACCGAAGCAGGCATTGCAGTGCCGGAACAGACGGAGCGCCCGGATAAGTTCCTTGAGGAACTTGAAGAGAGCCCGTTACTGGTTGACGTCCCGCAGGCCTAGGAACGAAAAGAAAATAACACGGTATCAACCGTGTCTAATTGATTGAAAAGATTGGAGAGGTCCGACCTCTCCAAATCTTTTTGGTAAGAGAACCGAAAAGTATCCGAGAAGTTCGGGGCGAATCACTTGACAAGCCCGGAGTTTTTAGATTACTTGCGGTCCTCTTTGCGCAATCTTTGCGCGTGGGTAATCTATTAACTATTGATTGGAGGATGAATGCCCACCATTAACCAACTCATCCGTAGAGGCCGCAAAGCGCAGCCCAAGCGGAAGAAAACCCCGGCTCTGATGGAATGCCCTCAGCGTCGTGGTGTTTGCACTAGGGTTTACACAACAACCCCTAAGAAGCCGAACTCCGCGCTTCGTAAGGTTGCTCGTGTTCGCCTGACCAACGGCATGGAAGTAACTGCCTATATTGGTGGTGAAGGCCATAACCTGCAGGAACACTCCGTGGTTCTTATTCGTGGCGGTCGTGTAAAGGATTTGCCAGGTGTTCGTTACCATGTTGTCCGCGGTACTCTCGATACCTCCGGTGTTGATGATCGTCGTCGTGGTCGTTCCAAGTACGGCACCAAGCGTCCTAAATAGGTTAGCCTTTTTCTAAATGCCCGGGGAGGGATGACAAAGTAGGGCGGAGGCTGCCCCAAATAATGTCCCCCCGGCGGAACTTCAAGGAGAAAAAAATGCCTCGTAAAGGTCCTGTCCAAAAGAGACAGATCCTGCCGGATCCAGTATACGGCAGCAAACTCATCACTCGCTTCATCAACCGGCTTATGCTGGATGGTAAGAAGAGTACTGCAGAAAGAATTTTCTACCAGGCTATTGAAACCCTGGCTAATAAGACTAACGAAGAGCCTTTGAGAGCTTTCGAAAAGTGCTTGGACAACATTCGTCCTTCTTTGGAAGTCAAATCCCGTCGCGTCGGTGGTGCCACCTATCAGGTACCTCTCGAAGTTCGCCCGGACCGTCAGACCGCTCTCGCCATTCGTTGGCTGATCGGTTATGCACGTGGTCGCGGAGAGAAGGGCATGGTTGCCCGTCTGTCTGGTGAACTGCTGGACTCCTTCAATAACCGTGGCGGCGCTGTCAAGAAGCGTGAAGATACCCACAAGATGGCTGAAGCTAACAAAGCTTTTGCTCACTACCGCTGGTAGTCACGGAGTATTACAGTGGCGAGAAAAGTACCCAGAGACAAACAGCGCAATATCGGTATTATGGCCCACATCGATGCGGGCAAAACTACTACGACAGAGCGCATTCTGTTTTACACCGGCGTTTCCCACAAGATCGGTGAAGTTCACGACGGCGAAGCTACCATGGACTGGATGGTTCAGGAGCAGGAACGTGGTATTACCATTACTTCTGCTGCAACCACCTGCATGTGGCGCGACCATCGTGTCAATATCATTGATACACCTGGTCACGTTGACTTCACCATGGAAGTTGAGCGCGCTCTGCGCGTGCTGGATGGCGCTATAGCCGTTTTTGACTCCGTGGCCGGAGTCGAGCCTCAGTCTGAGACTGTCTGGCGTCAGGCGGATCGCTACCGCGTTCCTCGTATGGCGTTTGTCAACAAGATGGACCGTGTTGGCGCGGATTTCTTCCGTTGTGTTGATATGATGAAGACACGCCTCGGCGCCAAGGCCGTTCCCGTTCAGCTGCCCATCGGTGCAGAGGACGAGTTTGAAGGTGTTGTCGATCTCATCGAAGGAAAGGCTTACATCTATGATCATAAAGATCATGGTGCCAGCTTCTCCACCGTTGATGTGCCTGAAGAGCTTCAGGACCAATATGAGTTGATGCGTTCCGAGATGATCGAAGCCATTGCCGAGGAAGACGAAGTCCTTCTCGAAAGGTACATGACTGAAGAGGAACTGACCGCTGATGAACTGCGCGAAGGTGTGCGTAAGGCTACTAACAGCCTGACCATCTGCCCCGTTCTGTGCGGCACCGCATTCCGCAACAAAGGCGTTCAGCCTCTGCTTGACGCTGTTGTCGATTACATGCCGTCTCCTCTCGATATCGAAACCATGAAGGGTATCGATCCTCATACCGAGGAAGAAATCGAATGCCCCTGCGACGACGACAGGCCGCTCGCAGCTCTCGCTTTCAAACTCATGACTGACCCCTTTGTCGGCCATCTGACCTTCCTGCGTATCTACTCCGGTAAGATCGTCAGCGGTGACACTGTCATGAACGCTGCCACCGGCAAGAAAGAGCGCATTGGTCGCCTTTTGAAAATGCACGCTAACAAGCGTGAAGAAATAAAAGAGGCATACGCTGGCGACATCGTCGCTGCCGTCGGCCTCAAATACGTAGCCACTGGTGATACCATGTCGGATCTCAAGAACGCTGTCGTTCTTGAATCTCTTGATATCCCCGATTCAGTTATTGAAGTGGCTATTGAACCCAAGACCAAGGCAGACCGTGACACATTGTCCGCTGCTCTCGTCAAGCTTGCCAAGGAAGATCCATCTTTCCGCGTCAAGGGTGACGAAGAGACCGGACAGACCCTGATCGCCGGAATGGGCGAGTTGCATCTCGAAATCATTGTTGATCGTCTCCTCAGGGAGTTCAACGTGAATGCAAACGTGGGTGCACCCCGCGTTGCGTACAGAGAGACCATCTCCGCACCGAAAAAGGTCGATGTCAAACACGCCAAACAGTCTGGTGGTCGTGGTCAGTATGGCCACGTTATCCTGGAAATCGAACCCAATCCTGAGAAAGGGTACGAATTTGAGGATGCTATCAAGGGCGGCGTTATTCCCAAGGAATACATCCCCGCTGTTGATAAGGGCATTCAGGATGCCATGAAAAACGGTATCGTCGCCGGTTTCCCGGTTGTCGATGTGAAGGTCAAGCTTGTTTACGGCTCCTATCATGAAGTCGACTCCAGCGAACAGGCCTTCTATATTGCCGGTTCTCAGGCAATCAAGGAAGCTTGCAGAGGCGCCAAGCCGGTCTTGCTTGAGCCGATTATGTCGGTTGAAGTTGTGACCCCCGAGGATTACCTCGGTGATGTCATGGGTGACTTGAACGGCCGTCGTGGACGCGTGGGTGAAATGGAAGCCCGCACCGGTGTCCAGGTTGTTCGGTCTTTCGTCCCGCTTTCCGAGATGTTCGGATATGCCACTGATCTTCGTTCGAAGACACAGGGCCGCGCGACGTTCACCATGCAGTTCGATCACTACGAAAAGTTACCGAACAGCTTGGCTGAAGAATTGATGAACGGAAAAGATTAACGTAGAGCCGAGGATTTTCCCTTTGCTTGACACTGCGGCGAGTCGGGTGTAATCAACCCGACCGCTGCAATGAACCGTGCCATTATCAATTTTGGCACGAGCAAAGATAAATCCTTTGAGGAGAAAGCACTATGGCTGCTTCGATGGCGAGCGATCGCATCAGAATTAAATTGAGATCATACGATTACCGTATTTTGGACAAGGCTGTCACCGAGATCGTTGACACCGCCCGGAATACGGGTGCGGCAATTGCCGGCCCCGTGCCGCTGCCCACCGACATTCATCGTACTACTGTTCAGAAGTCTGTTCACGTTGACAAAAAGTCTCGTGAGCAGTTTGAAATGCGTATTCACAAGCGTCTTCTGGATATTCTTGAACCAACTCAGCAGACTGTTGACGCTCTTGGCAAGCTTTCCTTGCCTGCCGGCGTGGACGTCGAGATCAAGCTCTAGGAGTATAGTTATGGCTAAGACTCTCGGATTGCTTGGCAAGAAGCTGGGCATGACACGCATTTTCACTGACGATGGTAAAATCTGTCCTGTAACCGTTATTGAGGCTGGTCCTTGTTCGGTTATGCAGATTAAGACCACAGATAAGGAAGGCTACAACGCTTTGCAGCTCGGTTATGATTCCATCGCCGAACGCAAAGTGAACAAGCCCATGAAAGGCCATATGGCCAAGGCCGGTAAGGACCTCTATCGCACACTCAAGGAATTTCCTCTTGAAGTAGTAGAAGAGTACGAACTGGGCCAAGAAATTACCGTCGACATTTTTGCCGCCGGTGAAAAGGTCAAGGTTACCGGTACCTCCAAGGGTAAAGGTTTCCAGGGTGTCATGAAGCGTCACAACTTCGCTGGCTCCCGCGCCTCCCATGGTGCTGAGAAAGTTCACCGCGTTCCCGGTTCAGTCGGTAACGCTACTTTCCCAGGCCGCGTTTGGAAGGGCAAGAAAATGCCCGGCCAGATGGGTAATGCACGTGTGACCTTGAGCAACGTGGAAATCGTCGATGTCAGGCCCGAGGACAATGTCCTGTTGGTCAAGGGCCAAGTGCCCGGTCCCAACAACGGCCTCGTGATGATCCGCAAGAACGGCTAAGAGGTATACGTCATGGCTAAAATACAAGTTGTAGATCAGAATAATAAGAAAGTGGGCGACTTCGAGTTGGCTCCTGAGGTTTTCGAGGTAGAAATTATGCCCGAAATTCTCAACCACGTTGTCCGTGCCCAGCGCGCATCTGCACGTCAGGGAACCCACGCTACTAAGAACCGTGCTTTGAAGACCGGCGGTGGCCGCAAGCCCTGGCGCCAGAAAGGCACCGGTCGTGCTCGTGCTGGCTCCGTCCGTTCGCCTCTGTGGCGTGGTGGTGCTACCACCTTCGGCCCGCAGCCTCGCGATTACTCCTTCAAAGTGAACAAGAAAGTCCGCAAGCTGGCTTTGAAAATGGCTTTGTCCTCCCGTGCTTCTGAAGAGAAGATCACAGTGGTCAAGTCCATTGATCTCGCAGAGATCAAAACCAAGGCTTTTGCTGATGTCGCTGAGAAGCTCGGCATGACCAAGACCCTCATCGTCGCAAAGGGCGTTGACAAGAATCTGGAGCTTTCCGCACGGAACATGCCCCATATCAAGGTCATCGAAGCCGACAAGCTGAATGTTTACGATGTGCTGCTGTACCCCGAGCTGGTAATGCTCGAGACCGCTGCTCAAGACGTTCAAGAGAGGTTGAAGTAATGGATTATTCACAAGTACTGCTCAAGCCCGTTGTTTCTGAAAAGGCCAACGAAGCCAAAGAGCATTCCAATCACGTCTCTTTTTACGTCCACCCCGATTCTAATAAGGTCGAGGTAAAGAAGGCCGTTGAGGCAGCCTTTGACGTTAAAGTCGAGTCTGTGAATATTGTCCGGAAGAAAGCAATGCCGCGTATGAAGTTCGGTCGTGCCACCGGTGGTCGCATCGCCGGTTACAAAAAGGCATACGTCAAGCTTGCTGCCGGTGACAAAATCGAAATATTCGAAGGAGTGTAACCATGGCAACCCGTAAGTTGAAGCCTACTTCTCCGGGCCGCCGGTTCCAGACGATCTCTGATTTTGCTGAGATCACCAGGACCACTCCCGAGAAGTCGCTGACCAAAGGTCTGACCAAGAAGTCTGGCCGTAATAATAATGGTCGTGTCACCATGCGCCGTCGCGGCGGAGGACACAAGACGCTGTACCGCGTCATCGATTTCAAGCGCAATAAGCTTGGCGTACCCGCCAAGGTTGCCGAGATCGAATATGATCCGAACCGCAGCGCCCGTATCGCTCTTCTGCATTACGCAGATGGTGAGAAGCGCTATATCCTGGCTCCTGTCGGCCTGAATCAGGGCGATTCTATCGTCGCTGGCGAAGGTATTGACATCAAGCCCGGCAACGCCATGGATCTGGCAAAGATCCCGACTGGTACCATCGTGCATAACATTGAATTGCATCCTGGAAAGGGTGGACAGTTCTGCCGCGCAGCCGGTACATATGCACAGTTGATCGCCAAGGAAGGCAAATACGCCCTCCTGCGCATGCCTTCTGGTGAGGTCCGTAAGGTCCTGGCCACTTGCTGCGCCACTGTCGGTCAGGTTGGTAACATTCATCACGAGAACATCAAGATCGGTAAGGCTGGCCGTAACCGCTGGCTCGGTCGTCGCCCGAAGGTCCGTGGTGTGGCAATGAACCCGATCGATCACCCGTTGGGTGGTGGTGAAGGTCGTAGTTCCGGTGGTCGCCATCCGGTGTCCCCATGGGGTACCCCGGCTAAGGGTTATAAGACCCGGAACAAGAAGAAGGCTTCCTCGAAGCTCATCGTCAAACGCCGCGGCCAGAAGTAGGAGTATAACTAATGCCTAGATCTCTTAAAAAGGGCCCGTTCCTTGACGGTCACCTGATCAAGAAAATCCAAGTGGCTGGAGAAAATCAGGATCGTCGCGTGATCAAGACTTGGTCCCGTCGTTCCACGATCGTCCCCGAGATGGTCGGTATGACTTTCGCTGTCCATAATGGTCGTAAGTTCATCCCTGTGTTCGTTACCGAAAACATGGTCGGACACAAACTGGGTGAATTTTCCCCCACCCGTACCTACTTCGGCCACGTTGCCGATAAGAAAAAGTAGGGTAGGAGGACATCATGGAAGCTAAAGCAGTCTCTAAGTTCATTCGCGTGTCTCCGCGCAAGACTCGTCTTGTTGCCGAGAACATTAAAGGCAAGGGCGTCGAAGACGCTCTTAACATTCTTCGGTTCACTCCGAAGAAGGCCGCGAAGATCCTCAGCAAGGTCCTCTTTTCCGCTGTTTCCAACGCGGAACAGATGCCCGGAGTTGATGTTGATTCCCTGATCGTTGATACGGTCATGGTTAACGAAGGTCCTACCTGGAAGCGTATTCAGCCGCGTGCCATGGGCCGCGCTTACCGCATCAGGAAGCGTACCAGCCACATTACAATCGTAGTGAAGGAACAGTAATATGGGACAGAAAGTACATCCTTACGGTTTTCGTCTGGGGTATAACAAGAACTGGCTGTCCCGCTGGTACAGCAAAAAGGACTATCCTGCGTTCGTTCTTCAGGACGACCAGGTCCGCAAGTTCGTTAAGAAAAAATTGTTTCAAGCTGGCGTGTCCCGCATCGAAATCGAGCGGGCCGGCGGCAAGATTCGCCTGATCATCCACACCGCGCGTCCCGGTATTGTTATCGGTCGCAAGGGTGTAGAGATAGAAAAGTTGCGTGAAGAATTGCGTAACAAGTTTCAAACTGAATTCACCATTGAGGTCAACGAGATTCGTCGACCGGAGGTTGAAGCTCAGCTCGTAGCTGAGAACATTGCCCAGCAGCTTGAACGTCGAATTGCCTTCCGCCGTGCCATGAAGCGTACGGTGGGCCTTGCCAGGAAATTCGGCGCCGAGGGTATTAAAGTTGCGTGTGCAGGTCGCCTGGCTGGCGCCGAAATCGCACGCGGCGAGTGGTACCGTGATGGGCGTGTGCCTTTGCACACACTCCGTGCCGACATCGACTATGGTTTCGCCGAAGCAGCTACTACTTACGGTGTTATCGGAGTCAAGGTCTGGATTTTCAAGGGTGAGATTCTGGACAAAGAGGTAGAACAGTAATGCTTGCTCCAAAAAGAGTAAAATTCAGAAAGCGGCAGAAAGGCCGCCTCAGAGGCAAGGCCCAACGGGGTAACAGTGTGTCCTTCGGCGATATCGGCCTGAAGGCATTGGAGCACGGAAAGATCACAGCCCAGCAAATCGAATCCGCTCGTGTCGCTATCATGCGTCACATCAAGCGCGGCGGTAAAGTCTGGATCCGCATCTTCCCTGATTTCCCCGTCACCTCCAAGCCCGCGGAAGTCCGTATGGGTAAGGGTAAAGGCGCACCCGATGGTTGGGTTGCACCGGTGAAACCGGGTCGTATTATGTACGAAGTTAAAGGTGTTGACATCGAATTGGCTAAGGAAGCGCTCAAGCGTGCTTCCTACAAGCTGCCGATCAAGACCGCTATCGTTGTGAAGGAGGGTATGTAAATGCTGACTTCCAAGGAACTTCGTGAACTGGATGACGCCAAACTGACTGAGAAACTGACTGAATCCCGAAAAGATCTGTTTGCCATGCGTTTCAAGCATGCAACAGCTCAGCTCGAGAACACGCAGACTCTCTCCGGCGTCAAAAAGACTATCGCCCGTATCCTGACTATTCAGCGGGAACGACAGGGAGCGTAGAGAAATGGCTGAGTTTAAATACCAAGGCAACAAGCGTGTGCTCACCGGTCTGGTGATCTCCGACAAGGCTGACAAAACTATTGTCGTCCGCGTCGAGACACTGGTGAAGCATCCGCTGCTTAAGAAGTACATTCGTCGCCGCAAGAAATTCATGGCCCATGATCCGGCTAATGATTGTGGTGTTGGCGACAAGGTGCAGATTGTCGAATCGAGGCCCATGTCCCGCCGCAAGCGCTGGCATTTGGTGCAAATTCTCGAAAAGGCCGTCTAGGGTTAGGAGGAAACATGATACAAGTTGAATCCAGACTCGACGTTGCTGACAATTCCGGGGCCAAACAGGTCCTGTGCATCAAGGTTCTTGGTGGTTCCAAGCGCCGTTACGCCAGCGTCGGTGATATTATTGTAGTGTCCGTCAAAGAAGCCATGCCCCATTCCAAAGTGAAGAAGGGCTCGGTTATGAAGGCGGTTGTCGTTCGTACTAAGAAGGAACTCGGTCGTCCCGACGGTTCCTACATTAAGTTCGACAACAATTCCGCTGTGCTGCTCAACGCTAACATGGACCCCGTCGGTACCCGTATTTTCGGACCCGTGGCTCGTGAATTGCGTGCAGCCGGTTTCATGAAGATCGTTTCCCTCGCCCCCGAGGTCCTGTAAGGATATGATGATGAAGACTAAAATTCGCAAAGACGACAAAGTCATGGTCATCGCCGGAAAGGACAAGGGTAAGATTGGCAAGGTGTTGAAGATTCTCAAGAAGCAGGACAAAGTCCTGGTTGAGAAGGTGAATATGGTTCAGCGCCACACCAAAGCCAACCCTTATGCCCAACAACCCGGCGGTATCATCGAGAAGGAAGCCCCGATCCATGTATCCAATGTGGCTATTGTTTGCGATGCATGCACCAAGCCCACGCGGGTCGGGTACAAGAAGACTGAAGATGGAAAGAAGGTTCGCTTCTGTAAGAAGTGCAACGAAACCTTCAAGTAGGTATCAGTATGACACGTCTCGAGACAGTATATAATGAAAAGGTCGTCCCCGAGCTCCAGAAGGAGTACGGTTATTCCTCTTCCATGGAGATTCCTCGTATGACGAAGATCTCCTTGAACATCGGACTTGGTGAAGCTAGCCAGAATAGCAAGCTCATCGAACCCGCTGCCGAGGAATTGACCGCAATCGCAGGCCAAAAGGCCGTTGTCACCCTGGCAAAGAAATCCATCGCACAGTTCAAGCTGCGCGAAGGTATGCCGGTCGGCACTCGCGTGACTTTACGCGGCGATGCAATGTGGGATTTTTATGACAAGCTCGTGAGCTTTGCTCTGCCCCGTGTCCGCGACTTTCGCGGTATCCCCGATCGTGGTTTTGACGGTCGTGGTAACTTCACAATGGGCATCAAGGAACACACCATCTTCCCTGAGCTTGACATCGATAGAGTTGAGATGGTGAAGGGCATGAACGTGACAGTGTGCACGACCGCTAAGACAGATAAAGAAGGCAAGTCCCTTCTTGATCTGCTCGGTATGCCCTTTAAAAAGTAGGAGGACGGAAAGTGGCCAAAACAAGCTTACGTGTTAAGGCACGCCGCAAACCCAAGTTCAAGGTCCGCGCATACAATCGTTGTCCGATTTGTGGCCGTCCTCGGGCTTTTCTGAGGCACTACGGCATCTGCCGTATTTGCTTCCGTAACAAGGCTCTCGCTGGTGAACTTCCCGGCGTCCGCAAGGCGAGCTGGTAATTAAGGAGAAATGAAATGGCTGTTGTTGATCCTGTAGCCGACATGTTGACCCGCATCCGGAATGCGTATGGCGCTTATCATAATGATGTCGCCATCCCGACTTCCAAGATGAAGTCTTCTATCGCGGGTATTTTGAAGGAAGAAGGTTATATCACCGACTACGCTGTCGAGGACAGGGACATCAGTATTACCCTCAAATACGTTGACGGAAAACCGTTGGTTACTGGCCTGAAAAAGGTCAGTAAGCCCGGTCGTCGCGTGTACGTTGGTGCTTCTGATATCCCCCGAGTCCAGAACGGCATCGGTATTTGTATCGTGTCTACATCCAAAGGTTTGCTCGAAGGCGCCAAGGCCAAAGAGGCCAATGTTGGCGGCGAGCTTCTCTGCGAAATCTGGTAAAGAGGTTCCACTATGTCTCGTATAGGAAAGAATCCCATCGACATCCCTTCGGGTGTTGAGGTATCTGTTGGAGCCTCCGAGATCCAGGTTAAGGGCCCTAAGGGGACCTTGCAGACTCCGGTCCACCCGACCGTTGAGTATAAGATCGAGGATGGCAAGGTGTATGTCTCCCGCATTGATGATTCCCGTCAGGCGCGTGGTCAGCATGGTCTTCGTAGGACCTTGCTTGCCAACTGCGTTGATGGCGTGACCAAGGGTTTTGCAAAGACCTTGGAAGTTATCGGTGTAGGTTACAAGGTGTCCGTGCAGGGCAAAAAAATCGTTCTTAACGTCGGATATTCTCATCCGGTCGAGTTCGATCTTCCTGCCGGTCTCGAAGCTAAGGCGGAAGGCTCCAAGCTGACCATCGAAGGCCTCGATAAGCAACTTGTTGGAGAAGTCGCGGCACAAATCCGCCGTGTGCGTCCGCCGGAACCCTACAAGGGTAAGGGCATCAAGTACGCTGACGAATACATCCGCCGCAAGGCTGGTAAGTCCGGCGCTAAGTAGGGGTATAAGTCATGAGTAAAAGCAAAAATGCACAGAGGCTTCTTCGGAAGCCCCGCATCAGAAAGAAAATATCCGGTACAGAAGTTCGGCCTCGTTTGGTCGTCTATCGTTCCAACCAGCATGTTTATGCTCAGTTGGTCGATGACGTGAACGGCGTGACTCTGGCCTCCGCAAGCACTCAGGTGCTGAATAAGGACGGCGAGACTCTCAAGGCAAATAAGGATTCTGCAACCAAAGTTGGTAAGGCAATAGCCGAAGCCGCTTTGGCCAAGAAAATTGATTCCTGTGTCTTCGACCGGAGTGGTTACATCTATCACGGCAAGGTAAAAGCTCTTGCCGACGGCGCCCGTGAAGCCGGGCTTAAATTCTAGGTAGCTAGGAAAGAACAATGGAACAGAATGATAGTGGATTGATTGAAAAAATCGTCTACCTCAATCGCGTCGCCAAGGTTGTCAAGGGTGGCCGCCGTTTCAGCTTCAGCTGCCTGGTGGTCGTCGGAGACGGTGAAGGTGGAGTCGGATATGGTCTGGGTAAGGCTAACGAAGTACCTGAAGCTATTCGCAAGGCGTCTGAACGCGCCAAGAAGAACATGATTAATGTTCCTCTGCTGGATGGCACCCTGCCGTATGAGGTCTTGGGACGCTACGGTGCAGGCCGCGTTATGCTGAAGCCTGCCAGTCGTGGTACTGGTATTATTGCTGGTGGTCCCGTTCGTGCGATCATGGAAGCCGTTGGCGTCCATGATATCCTGACCAAAGCTATTGGCACTAATAATCCGCACAACGTGCTGCGTGCCACCATGGCTGGTCTGGAATCCCTGCGGAGTGCCGAGGAAATGACCGCCCTGCGCGGAGTCCCGGTGTCTACGCCGAGAAAGTAAAGGAGATCGCCGTGATTAAAGTAAAACAGATCAAAAGCAAGATCGCGTGTAAGCCTGACCAGGTTAAAACCCTGGAAGCATTGGGCTTACGTCGTATCAGCCAGGTCAAAGAACACGAAGATACCCCGGTTATTCGTGGTATGATCTATAAGGTCAGACACCTGGTGGAGGTAGTAGAATAATGAAACTGCATGAACTCTACGCCTTCCCGGAAGAATATAAGAATCGTAAGCGTATTGGTCGTGGTTCCGGATCCGGTTGGGGTAAAACCTCCGGTAAAGGCCACAAGGGTCAGAACGCCCGCTCCGGCGGTGGTGTTCGTCCCGGCTTTGAGGGTGGCCAGATGCCTCTGGCTCGCCGTCTGCCCAAGCGCGGATTCAAGAATCCCTTCCGCGAAGAGTACCAAGCTGTGAACGTTGGTCGCCTTTTGGCCATGTTCGAAGGCAAGGACGAGATCACCCTGACCGATATGTATGAACGTGGTGTTGTCAAAGACAATGCCCCGGTCAAGGTTCTTGGAACCGGTGATGTCGCAAAGGCCGTGACCATTGAAGCTCATCGTTTCAGTGCGTCTGCAGCCGAGAAGATTGCCAAGGCCGGCGGTACCGCCAAGGCCATTGAAGCTTAACTCTATACTCGAAGGGTATTGATACGATGTCAGGAGTTGATAATATTGCCCGATTGCCAGAGCTGCGTAACAAGCTGCTCTGGACGTTCGCACTGCTTGCTGTCTACCGGATGGGCATTCATATACCTATTCCCGGCGTCGACAGTGCGGCTCTGACGGAGTTTTTCGCTCAGGCGCAAAACACCCTCTTCGGGATCTTCGATATGTTCTCGGGCGGTGGACTGTCCAACATGTCCATCTTCGCACTGGGCATCATGCCCTACATTTCGGCTTCCATTATTCTTCAGCTCTTGACCGTCGTGTCGCCTGAGCTGAAGCGCCTCCAGAAGGAGGAAGGTGAGGCCGGAAGGAAAAAAATTACCCAGTACACTAGGTACGGGACAGTTCTTATTACCATTGTGCAGGGCTTTGCCATTGCCACTGGTCTTGAGTCCATGAGCAGCCCTACGGGCGCGCCTATGGTGCTGTTTTCCGGCATAGGGTTCAAGATGATGACCATCTTGACCCTGACTGCTGGTACCGTGTTCCTGATGTGGTTGGGTGAGCAAATGACTGAAAAGGGGATCGGAAATGGTATCTCCCTGATCATCTACGCTGGTATTATTGCGGGCCTTCCGGCTGCAGTGATCAATACCATCCAGTTGATGACTGTGGGTGAAATCACACTGTTCATCCTCCTCTTTCTCATGATTGTGATGGTTGCCACTTTGGCCTTCATTGTTTTCATGGAAAGAGGACAGCGCAGAATTCCGATTCACTATGCCAAGCGTCAGCAAGGACGTCGCATGTTCGGTGGGCAGACTACGCATCTGCCTTTGAAGATTAACACCGCTGGTGTTATCCCGCCGATCTTTGCATCTTCCATTCTGATGTTCCCTGCAACACTCGCTCAGTTTTCGAACAATGAGTTCTTGCAGGATTTTGCAGCCATCATGAGTCCGACTTCCATTGTGTACAACTTGTTGTTCATTGGAATTATCATATTCTTTTGCTACTTCTATACGGCGATCATGTTTGATCCCAAAGGAATTGCAGAGAATATTCAAAAGCAGGGCGGCTTCATCCCGGGTATTCGCCCAGGTAATCGCACCCGTGAATACATTGATAGAGTGTTAGCCCGCATTACTTTGTGGGGAGCCTTCTATGTATCTGCGGTGTGTGTGCTTCCCATGTTTTTGATCAGCAAGTTTAGCGTGCCGTTTTATTTCGGCGGAACTTCGCTGCTGATCGTGGTCGGCGTGGCCATGGACTTCATGGGGCAAATCGAGTCTTATCTGATCTCTCGTCAATACGAGGGACTGATGGGCAAAGCAGGCAAATTGAAGGGCAGGCACTAGCCTTGAAAAAGTTCAGGGGTGTCTTCCTCAAAAATGATAAAGAGATTGGCCTCATGCGTGAGGCCAATCGCATTGTTTCCACCATTCTTGATGAGTTGGCAGAGAACGTCAAACCTGGCGTTTCCACCATGCTTTTTGAGGATATATGTCGATCCATGTGCGACCAATATGGCGTACGTCCGGCATTTTTAGGGTACCAAGGTTTTCCTTTTGCCCTATGTTGTTCAGTGAATGAAGAGATTGTGCACGGCTTTCCTTCCAAGGAACGCATTCTGAATGAAGGCGACATTGTCAGTGTTGACATGGGCGTTGTGTACGAAGGGTTTTACGGTGATTCTGCTCGGACCTTTGCGGTAGGAGCGGTTTCTGACGAAGCGAAAAAGCTTATGGACGTAACCCGAGAGTCTCTTTATAAGGGTATTGAGAAAGCCGTTCCTGGAAACAACTTGTATGATATCTCCGCGGCAATACAGTCATACGTTGAAGGGTTCGGTTTTGGTATAGTTCGTCGTTTTGTAGGACACGGGATCGGAAGTCATCTTCATGAGAAGCCTGAGATCCCCAATTTCGTTCCCAAGGGCATGCCCGGCGTTCCTCTTAAAGCCGGTATGGTGCTTGCCATTGAGCCGATGGTCACGGTTGGGAGCCACGAAGTTGAAGTTCTAGAGGATAAATGGACAGCGGTGACAAAGGATAGGAAACTGTCTGCTCACTTTGAGCACACCATTGCCATTACCTCCGATGGACCGATGATATTGAGTTTGTCGGATTAGCTCCCATGGAGATGGGCAAATTTAGACTTGCTTATTGTCGTAAAACGCTGTAGAAAACACAGCTTCGTTTAAAAGGCCACCCCCGAATTGGGGGCATAGGCATTATTGTATTCAGACAATGGAGATGGTCATGAAAGTAAGACCTTCTGTTAAGAAAATGTGTTCCAAGTGCAAAGTAATCAGGCGCAACGGTGTCCTGCGGGTGATCTGTGAGAACCCACGGCATAAGCAGCGTCAAGGATAGAGGGAAATAACTATGGCACGTATTGCTGGTGTTGATCTGCCGAAGAACAAGCGCATTGATGTTGCGCTGACGTACATTTACGGCATCGGCCGGACCATGGCCCTGCAGATTCTCGATACCACGAAAGTGGACTGGAAGACCAACAGTGATAATCTCACTGCTGATGAAGTCAGCCAGATTCGTCTCGAGATTGAAAACAACTACAAAGTTGAAGGTGATCTTCGTCGTGAGATCACTACCAACATCAAACGTTTGATGGACATCGGCTGCTACCGCGGTCTGCGCCATCGTCGCGGTCTGCCCGTTCGCGGTCAGAAATCCAAGACCAACGCTCGTACCCGTAAGGGCCCCCGTCGTTCTGTCATGGGCCGCAAGAAGAAATAAGTACGCGACATCGCGAAATATCGTTTACTGTCTGAGACAGTGAGCGTTAAATAGACATTTATTCAACGGAGATTAAGGCAATGGCTAAACCCCGTCGATCTGGGAAGAAGAAAGAGAAGAAGAACATTCCCGTCGGGATTGCCCACGTCAAAGCCACGTTCAATAACACGATCGTGACTTTCACAGACGTCAAGGGTAATGTCGTCAGTTGGGCTTCCGCAGGCGCTCATTTCAAGGGCTCCCGCAAGTCCACTCCTTTCGCGGCACAGATGGCAGCTGAATCCGCCGCCAAGCGCGCTCAGGATTCCGGTATGCGTACCGTCGGCATCTACGTCAAGGGCCCCGGCTCTGGACGTGAGGCCGCTATGCGCGCCATCAACAACGCAGGCTTCAAGGTTACCTTCATTCGGGATATCACTCCGATTCCCCACAATGGTTGCCGTCCGCCTAAACGCCGCAGGGTCTAATTAAGGAGAAGTATCGTGGCAAGATATACTCAAGCAAAATGCAAGCTGTGCCGTCGCGAGGGAGAAAAGCTCTTCCTCAAGGGCGATCGCTGCTACACCGATAAGTGCGCTTACGAAAAGCGTCCATACCCACCGGGACATTCCGGCCGCATGCGTCACAAGATGAGCGATTACGCCATCCAGTTGCGCGAAAAGCAGAAGGTTCGTCGCATGTACGGCGTTCTGGAAGGCCAGTTCCGTATGTACTACCATCGTGCCGACGGCATGAAGGGCGTCACCGGTCATAATCTGTTGATGCTCCTCGAACGCCGTCTTGACAACGTGATCTATCGTCTTGGCTATGCCAATTCACGTGATCAGGCTCGTCAGTTGGTTCGTCATGGTATCTTCAAGCTCAATGGCCGACGTGTGAACATTCCGTCCATGCAGGTTCAGTCTGAGGACGTCATTGAAGTCCGTGAAGAAGCCCGCAAGATCCCCGTGATCAATGAAGCTCAGGAAGTCATTGCCCGCCGCGGTTGCCCTGAGTGGTTGGAATCTGACGGTGCCAACTTCAAGGGCACGGTTAAGGCCATGCCGAGCCGGGAAGATATACAGTTCCCGATCAACGAGCAGCTTATTGTCGAATTGTACTCCAAGTAAATAGGGGACTTCATGCTTATTGAGAACGGCGACAAACTCATCAACACCCGCAATTGGAGCGAACTGGTCAAGCCCGAGAAATTGGTGCGCGATCTCAAGTCCTCTGAGATGTACGGTAAATTCATCTGTGAACCTTTGGAGCGTGGTTATGCTACCACTATTGGTAACGCCATGCGCCGGGTTCTTCTTTCCTCCATGCAGGGGTGTGCCATTGTGTCCGCCTCCATTGAGGGAGTGCAGCATGAGTTCACCACCGTACCTGGTGTTCTTGAGGACATGACCGAGGTCGTGCTGAACATGAAACTTGTTCGTATGGCAATGACCACGGACGAGCCTCAGCGCTTGACACTTGAAGCTAACAAGAAGGGCCAGGTTACGGCTGGCATGATTCAGGAAAATCAGAACGTCACTGTTTTGAACAAGGATCAGCTCATTGCTACCCTGACCGAGAACCGTAGCTTCAAGATGGAGTTGGAAGTCCGCATGGGCAAGGGCTATGTCCCTGCTGATATGCACGAAGGACTGACCGACGAAATCGGCTCCATGATCCTCGACGCCAGTTACTCCCCAGTCAAGAAGGTCGCGTACGCCGTCGAACAGGCGCGTGTCGGCCAGATGACCAACTACGACAAGCTCATTCTCGAGGTCTGGACCGATGGTTCGGTTTCCCCCGAGGATGCCTGTGCATACAGTGCCAAGATCCTGAAAGAGCAATTGTCTGTCTTCATTAACTTCGATGAACTCTCATCAGAGACTCAGGAAGAAGAAGATGATGCAATTGATCTGAACCCGAACCTCTTCAAGTCCATTGATGAACTCGAACTTTCAGTTCGTGCCACCAACTGCTTGAAGGCCGCTAACATTCAGTTGGTTGGTGAACTGGTTCAACGTACCGAACAGGCCATGTTGAAGACCAAGAACTTTGGTCGTAAATCCTTGGACGAGATCCGTCGCGTTCTGGATGCCATGACTTTGAAGTTCGGTATGACGGTTGAGGATTTTGACAAGAAATACCAGGAATGGTTGAAGAGGAAAGAGAAAAATGAGGCATAGAAAGTCAGGCCGTAAACTGAATCGGACCAATACTCATCGTGCCGCCATGTTTAAAAACATGGCCCGCGCACTGCTGACTTACGAGCAGATTCGCACGACTGAACCTAAGGCCAAGGAACTCCGGAGCATTGTTGATAAGCTTATCACTTTGGCTCTGCGTAACGACTTGCATGCACGTCGTCAGGCTTACAAGGTCCTCGGTAGCCATCAGATGGTCCAGCGTCTCTTTGACGAGATCGGTCCTCGCTTTGAAGGTGGTACGGGTGGTTACACTCGTATTATTAAACTCTCCCAGCCCCGTAAGGGTGACTGCGCGCCTATGGTCATCATTGAATTGACCAAGTTGGCCGTAGAAGCTCCGGCTGAGAAAGAAGAAAAGCCTGCCAAAGAAGAGAAGAAGGCTGCTCCGAAGAAGAAGGCTGCTCCTAAGAAGGCTGCTGCCAAGAAAGAAGAAAAGGTTGAAGAGAAGCCTGCTGAAGAAGCTGCTTCTGAAGAAACCGAAGATAAGTAATATTAAAAAGGGCAGGTCAATGACCTGCCCTTTTTTTGGTTTTATCTATAGATGATTTCAATCATAAGGATAGATGGAAATGGACGTTCGTAAGCTTGAAGCATTTTGCAGGGTGTATGAATTGCAGAGTTTCTCCAAGGCAGGCGAAGCCATGTTTTTGTCTCAGCCAACCATTAGTTCCCATGTAGCAAATCTCGAAGAAGAGCTTGGCGTTAAGTTTTTCGACAGGCTGGGGCGCAAGGTTATGCCTACCCAAGCCGGAGATGTTCTCTATGGGAGTGCGACAAAAATTTTTGCGAATCTGGATCGTGCCAAGGCATCGATTGAGATGTTGCGAGACAGAGTTGTAGGGGATCTTGGCATCGGTTGTAGTACGATTCCTTCCCTGACTCTTTTGCCGGAGTTATTGGCTGGTTTTTCCCGGAAATATCCTGAAGTGAGTTTTTCTGTACATACACATGATTCTTCCGAGGTTCTCAAGCGGGTGCTTTCTGGAGAATGGCCTATAGGTATTGTTGGTCAAAAACCAGAAGAGGCCGAACTTGTTGCGCATCATATTGCGGACGATGAGATAATGGTCGTAGCAGCACAGGGAGCATCATGGCTGCCAGGTAAGGGACCTGTTTCACTTGCTCAAGCTGCTTCTCTGCCTTGGATTATGCGAGAACGGGGTTCTGCTACCCGGCGAGTCTTGGAAAAGGCTTTAGAGGGCGTTGGGAAAAATGTTCAGGACCTTCTTGTACGCTGTCAGGTTGAAGGAACGTCGGAGAGTCTTGCCCATGCAGCCCATGGTGTAGGTATCTGCTTTACATCAAGGTTGGTCGCGGAAGATATGATTTCACGCGGAGTGTTGACTGCTTTAGATATACAAGAGCTTTCAGGGACAAGACAGTTTTACCTCGTGTATCACCGTGGCCGTCATATGTTTCCTGCCCTGAAAGCATTTGTTGACTTCAATACCAAGTAGTTCATCCACTACGGGATGAAATGCAATTCAGGTATAGCGTTGATCAGGCCATTTTTTTTGAGATGTGAGTAGAAAAGAGTGAGACCATCAATTTCATCTTTGGCAAGATCATAGACTAGCCCGTTAAAGTACGAACACATTTCTTTATCGGATAAGCAACTTTCATTTGCTGCCAGTGTGCACATTTGCTGGATGTTTTTTACACCCCAATCTTTGGCTTCGATCAGTTTGCTAACAGCATCCATGAGCGTTTTTTTTGATGCTTCCCAGCTTTCTCGTTGAACAATCCAAACTCCGAAAATAAAAGGCAATCCTGTGAGCTCCCGCCAAGCCTCGCCTAGATCAATTCTGTGCGGATAATCAGGGTGGAATCGCAGGTTTAATGCTTCGTCTCCAATGGCCAATATGGCGTCTGGCCGTTCTCCTTTTTCGAGAGTTGCCGTTGCATTACCTGTGGTGTAGCCGGTTTCAATTTTCCAGAGTTCGTTTTGCAATACAGAGAGTAAGGCTGCCGAAGTATGCGTTTGTGAACTCACCAAAATTGTTTTTTCCTGAAGTTCTTCTACTGGATACCGACTTAAAAGGAGAACGCTTTGGACAGGGCCGCGACTTCCGATAGCAATATTGGGTACGAGATAATATTTTTCTGGGTGGCGAGCATATTCAATGGAAGAGGCCGCTGAAATATCCAGTTTGCCGTCGTCCATGAGGTTATTTAATGCAGCCGGTGGTCCTGATTGTATCTGAAAGTCGTTGGTAATCAGGCCTGATTCCAATGGATGATAAATAGGCAGAACGTTGAGATAGCCGATTTTTCCAAGCTGAATGGACATTAACAATTCTCCAGAACGGTGTAATCCATGGACCGTTGTTTTGGTAAGAACCCGGCAGCCGTGACGAGACGATTGATTTCTTCACGTGAAAGCCGAAATGAAATGCCGGCTGCTTTAACAACATTTTCTTCGAGCATGGTTGACCCGAAGTCATTACCACCAAAATATAGGGCAAGCTGGGCGATCTTTGGCCCCATTGTTACCCATGAAACCTGGATGTTATCCACGTTGTCGAGCACAATACGGGAAACTGCCAGAAGTCGTAAGTATTCGATACTTGTCAGTTTTCGGCAGTGGGGAAGTTCGGTGTGATCCGGTTGAAAAGTCCACGGAATAAATGCTGTGAAGCCACCTGTACGGTCCTGTGTCTCGCGCACGGCGAAGAGATGCTGCAACCGTTGCACCGGAGTTTCTTCGTGACCGAACATCATGGTTGCGGTGGTTTTTAATCCCTGATTATGTGCTTCTTCCATGACATTGAGCCATTGAGTTGCGGGACATTTGTTCGGTGCGACTTTTGATCTGACTTCGTCCACGAGAATTTCTGCGCCCCCACCAGGGATTGAGTCCAGCCCAGCTTTATGCAGGCGATCAATAACTTTGGCAATTGGGATATCTTCCATTTCACTCCAGAATACAATTTCTGGCGGTGAAAAAGCGTGGATGTGGACTTTGTAATTCTTTTTAATATATCGAAGCATGTCCTCGTACCATGTCAGCGGCAGATCAGGGTGGTGGCCTCCCTGCATGAGAATTTGTGTGCCTCCGAGATCAAGTGTCTCCTGGATTTTGTCCCCGATTTCTTCATACGTCAGCACATAACCGCCGTCTTCGCCTGGTTCGCGATAAAAAGCGCAGAATTTGCAGCAACACACGCATACGTTGGAATAGTTGATGTTGCGGTCTACCACATAAGTAACGATCGGATCAGGATGCTTTGTTAATCTGACATGGTGGGCCAACCGCCCGAGGTCATGGAAATCAGCTTTTTCATAAAGACACTGGGCTTCGTAAAAATCAATACGTTTACCACTCAGAACTTTCTCAAAAATATCTTCAAGTCTGCACATATTTTTACTCACATGGATAATACGTCATTTTTTCTTCTCCTGCGCAAATGCGGCCCACAAAATTGGGAAAGAGAAGGACAGGGGCTGAAGGTATTAAATTTCGTTAAAAAAACCGTCGCGTTCTACGGGAGTGCAACCGCATCCCTTGATCATCTCGGTCAGTTCAGATCGTGTCATTCCCTGTTCGGAAGTGGCTCCGGCTTCGTGACCTATTTTCTCTTCGACCACAGTGCCGTCGAAGTCGTCTGCACCGAATTTGAGGGCAGCCTGCGCTTGCTTTACTCCGAGCATCACCCAATAGGCCTTGATGTGTGGAATGTTATCAAGCATCAAGCGACTGATGGCTATGGCGCGTAATTCATCCAATCCTGTCAGAGGATTTTCAATGGTTAACTGGCTGTTTTCAGTCAGGAAGGGCAGGGGAATAAAACAGGTGTAACCGCCGCCACGATCTTGGGATTCACGTAATTGAATTAAATGATCTATGCGATCTTCAATGGATTCGATGTGACCGAAAAGCATGGTGCAGTTCGTTTTTAATCCCAGTGCGTGAGCTTCTTCGTGGACAGCCAGCCATTCTTTGGCCGTGGATTTGCGGGGACAAATCTGTTCCCGTGTTTCGGGGGCGAATATTTCGGCACCGCCGCCAGGTAACATATCAAGCCCAGCGGTTTTGAGTCGAGTAAGTACTTCGTGTGTTGAAATATTTTCAAGTTGTGCGAAGTGCGCGATTTCAACAGCTGTGAAACATTTGAGGACAACCTCAGGCAGTCGTTCCTTGATGGCATTGAGAATATCTTCAAAATAATCCAGTTTGAGTTTTGGATGACAGCCACCGACAATGTGTATTTCACGTGGAGTCAGTGCGGCACTGTCTATTTTTGCAATGACATCTTCTTTGCTCAGTACGAAGCCGCCTTCCTGTCCCTCTTCACGTTGATAGGCACAGAATACGCAGCCATTGACACATACGTTGGTGTAGTTGACGTGTTGGTTAACCACGTAGAATGCCTTGTCGCCGTGCAGTCGGGTACGGACCATATGGGCGAGCGCTCCTACAGCCAGTGGTTCAGGACATTCAAAAAGTTTGATGCCGTCTTCGAAACTCAGCCGTTCGCCGACCTCGACCTTGTCTCTAATGTCGGCAAGGCCCATGTTCGCATAATAATCACTGTTGAATAGACGCATTGCTTCTCCCGTATTCAGGATGGATTACCCAGTCCACGCCGGAGAAAATCCGTTATGGCGCGGGCTTTGTTTTCCGTTGTTTGTTTGTCTGTGTCGTACAGGGTTATGGGGCCGTCCAGATATGGAACGGTGTGTGCCTGAAAAAAACGATCCATGATGGAATCCAGATGAAAAACTACCATATCCGGATCAAGATCATTGCGAAGTTCGCCTGATTTCATGGCCGCAGTGACCAATGGTCGGAGATATTTTGTTGATCCCCGGCGTACTTCACTGAGAAATTTGTCGCGCATGGGGAAATTTTCTTGAAAGAGCATTTTCAGGTAAATTCGATAGATGTGCGGGTGTGCTTGTATGAAGTCCACGCCGGCCAACAGGCTTTTTTCTATGCGCTCGAAAAAGTCTTTGTCCGAGGTGGTCTCTCGGATATGTTTGAGAGGCTGTTTGAATTGATTGATTGCATGGCCGAATAAGTATTCAAAAAGTCCCTGCTTGTTGCCGAAATATTTGAATAACGAGCCTTTGGCAATACCGAGTCGTTTGACGATCCGGTTGATGCTGGCTTGATGATATCCATGCTCGGCGAATTCGGACGTGGCTTCGTTTAATACGCGCTCTCGTTTTTCGTCGGGCAGATTTTCAAAAGTTTTTGGGTTCTGTGTCATATGGTTACTCTTGATTTCACCGCGTGGTTCGATTAGTGGTGACCAGGTGGTCACTATCCTTATAAGGGGCGGTCTCGCCTGTCAATAGGAGTGAAGCTATTTTATATGCCAGGAGGCTTTCATGAAGAGGACATTAACGCTCGGATATTCACCTTGCCCAAATGATACGTATATTTTTCAAGCGCTTGCATTAGGGACGGTCAACTGGCCGGGAGGTCTTGATATAACTTTGGCTGATGTTGAGGAATTGAATGGTCAGGCTGCGTCCGGTTTACTTGATGTCGTGAAGGTGTCTGTTGCCGCCGCTGCTGGGATTCTGGATGAATACGTGCTGCTTCGGGCTGGTGGAGCCATGGGGTATGGCGTCGGTCCTATTTTGGTAGCAGGAGAAGCGTGTGACCTTGCCGCTTTGGACGGCAGGAAAATAGCTATTCCGGGACGAAATACTACGGCCAATCTGTTATTTGGATTGTGTTGTCGTGAGGCTGGTATACATGTTGAGTTGGTTGAAATGGTTTTTGACGAAGTCATGCCTGCGGTTGTGGCTGGAGAAGTCGCTGCCGGGGTTGTTATTCATGAAGGCCGTTTCACTTTCGCTGATCAAGGGTTGACGCGAGTCCTTGATCTTGGAGCATGGTGGGAGAAGTACACGGGGCTGCCTATCCCGTTGGGTGCCATAGCTATTAAGCGTTCACTTGGTCCTGAGGTGGCCGTTCAAATGAACGAAGCCATTCGGCAAAGTTTGATTGCAGCAAGAGAGCATCCCGAAATCGGACGGGAATATATCAAGTTGCATGCACAGGAAATGGACGATGAGGTTATTGCGACACATATCGATACTTTTGTGACAGAGTATAGTTTGGATGTAGGAGACGGCGGCGTGGAGGCTGTGTCCAGATTGCTGAAGGAGGCGGGGTGTACTCGTGAAGATGTTTTTATTTCAGTGTAGGATTTCCACCTGAATAAATTCCATGACGGACGAGAAGCTTATGATGCGTTCTCGTCCGTTTTTTTACCGCCTTGGCTGACGAATACCCCGACAATTACCAGCGCAGACGCTGCGTATTGTATCCAATTGAGTCGTTCGTTGAGGAATAACATTCCCAAGATAAGCGTGATGACCGGGATCAGATTGATAAAGGATGAGGCTTGGCCAACCGGGATTTTTGACATGCCGTAGTTATAGAGACCGTAGGCCAGGATAGTGACCATGATGCCGAGATAAAAAATAGTGGAGATGCCGAAAAGGTCAAATGATGTTGGCAGGGTGGTTGATGGCAGGAAGATAAGGGGAAAGTAGAATATGGCTCCGATGAATGCTTGCACCATAGTTAGAAACCACGGATTGTAACGAGGTGTAAGTTTTTTAAGAGAGATCATGTACCCGACTGCACAGATCATGGCCATGAACTCCAAGAAGTTACCAAGGATCGGATTGGAGGCTGTTTCGGTGGATTCAGCTGCGGCAGACAGTATAACGGCCCCGATAATGGCGAGTCCAAAGCTGATAGTCATGCGGCGGGTGAGCTTTTCACCAAGGGTGAATCGGGCAACCACTGCCGCCATGAGTGGAAGCAGAGCGCAGATCATTCCTGCCTGTGATGCGTCTGTATATGTCAGGGCCATTGCTTCAAAGACGAAATAGAATCCTGGTTCACAGACGCCCATGAATATGAGGAGTTTCCAGTCGCCAGCTTGATAATTGATGTTTTTCAGTTTCTTGAAAACAAGAAGAAAACAGAGGCTGGCAATAAGCATACGCCCAAATATGACCACCATCGGGTCGAATCGCTGGAAAGCGAATTTGAGAACGATGAAGGAACTGGACCAGAGCAGGACAGCTATGCCGAGAGCTAGAAATGCCTGGGTTTTACCTGATATCTTGCGCAATATGGGAACCTCTTTTACAAACTGTATTTTGATTTACCATTGATCATATGGGATGGAAACAGGATTTGGTCCATGAAACGTGAAAAGGGTTTCGCATAGCGAAACCCTTTTCACGGTGTTCTATGAAAAAACTTTTAGTGAGGGCAGACGGCAAGGACGTTGACCGGCTTAAATCCATTGCCCGGATCTTCAGCGTACCGGCATCCCAAGTGGGAATCCTCGCGTTTATGAAGGATGTCCTCTTCGGAACCGAGGTAATGCGGACAGTTGTTGTTGTTGCAAATCAGAATGACATTCCACCCGGTTTCGGGCGGTGCGAGCCACGCTTCCATCGTTTTGCCGCAATGCGGACAATCTCTGTCAGGCAACTCGGTGACTATTCCGGCATATTCGTGAATGACCATGGTTATCTCCTTGCAGTACGACGGAATCTGCCGCCGATCATGTTCTGTCGGCAATAGATAAAACCTGATTGGCCCACGTCAAGAGGGAAGACGTTAATTTTCTCTATCTAAAGGCAAAGTGCGCAGTAATTTGAAGAGTGCTCGAGAGTCTTTGGGTGGTTTTCCTTTAGCCTTTTCTCTCCGTGCGCCCAGTGTAAGCTGACGGAGTCTCTGTCCGTTCTCGGGGTAGGTGTCGAAAAGTTCCTGCAGGAGATCGTCATTGCCGTCTATCAATCGTTCTCTTATTATTTCAAGTCGATGGAATCCTGCTGTTTTAATCGAATGCCCATTTTTCGCTGCTTCGACAATCTCTTGTACATGGCTGGTATCAAAGGTGCGCATGAGTTTGCCCACGTACTGCATGTGGCGACGTGTGGCTTCATGTTTGGGGATTTTTTTGATGAGCAGCAGAGCTTCTTCCACTTCAGGAGGGAGGTTGGCTTCTTTGATAGTGGCATCGCCAAGAGCGGCGAGGTCTATACCGAGTTGCTGCAACTCCCTCATATCTTTTTTCAATTGGGTACGGCTCGGACCTTCATAGGCTTCGTCGAATTCCTCGGGGCGATATATTTTGTTTTTCTTTCCCATTATTACTTCAGGCCTGCGGCTCTCAGGTCGGTTTCAAGATTGGTGTAAATGGTCTGGACTCCCTGAGTCATGGCGTTGATCAGGGCTGTAGCTGAAGACTCGGGCATGGGTATACGCTCGGTATAGGTGCTGGAGAAAATGATTTCATTATTCGCCGAAGCTTCATCAACTACGAAGAACTGCATTCCCACTACTGCGGCGGGTGTGTCAAGGGAATAGTCACCATAGAGCGAGTTGACGACGCCTTCCAGCGTTAATCCGGGGACGACCATGCTGCCGGGTTTGATAACGTGGGTAAAGAGTTTGGAACCTCTGAGCCACTTGCGCAGTTCCGTGGTCAGCATGTCTGCCGGGGGAACAAAGAACATATTGT
This sequence comes from Pseudodesulfovibrio nedwellii, assembly GCF_027923765.1. Lineage (NCBI taxonomy): Bacteria > Pseudomonadati > Thermodesulfobacteriota > Desulfovibrionia > Desulfovibrionales > Desulfovibrionaceae > Pseudodesulfovibrio > Pseudodesulfovibrio nedwellii. The sequence goes on from NZ_AP026709.1 coordinate 3,731,443, forward strand.
AGAAGTCTGATTCAATACGTCCCTGTTTGCCGCGATATACCAGTTCTCGGGTGTTGTAGAGATTTGATATGGACAGCCTACGGATTTTGAGCACGAAATCGTACCCGGTTTGGACCTGCTCTGCCGAACGGGTTGGAGTGATCTGGAAATACCGTTTGTCCAAGGGCTTTCCGCCTAACTTGACGCAGGCTGCGGTGGTCAGGCCTACAGCCAGTATGAGGAAGAGAAGTGTGTTTTTTTTCATGATGTTGATCCCGGTTTATTGGTCTTCAGGATTGGGCTTGCTTGGCGGAGTGCCGAAGATCATGCCGGAGGGATAGCGTTTGGCATCCCCTGTGAGTTCTTTGACGTTTTGCATGACCTCGCGAGTGTCGCCGATAATAGCGTGAATGTTCGCTTCTTCTGAGGCGACAACACCGTTCAGGCGGTTGACTAAAGCATGAACTTTGGCCACTGCTGCGGTCAAATCTGTCGAGGCTTGTGAGATGTTTTCCAGAGTCGGTGCGATTTCGCCCATTGCTTTATCCATGCGCGGGTCGCTCAAGGTTTTGCCGAGAACGGCTGATGCCTGTTTGAAGCTGGTGATAGCTATTTTGGCTTCGTGAGCTGCCGCGATGATGTCATCTGCGGATTCCGTGATGATTCGATTTACGCCTTCAAGGGCTCCGGCGGTATTGGGAATAATCCTATCCAGAGCCGGATCGGCCATGAGCGTGTTGGTTCGGGCCAGAATGTTACGGGTGCTATCAAGAATGCCGAGCATCCGTTTACCGGCTTCTTTACCGCTTTCGGTGTTCATGAAGTTGTCGATGGAATCAACAATGGATTTGACATCACCGATAATGGATTCAAGGTCTTCCTGTTTGAGGCTGCTTAATGTCTTACTAATGGTGGCGATAGCTCCTTCAACCCTGCTTAGAGTGGAGGGGACGGACGGAATGTAAGCATGTTCAGGTGTCCATTTGAGGGGGAGAGGGGGGTTGCCCTTTGGATCGTCATAGATGATGTTCAAGAAGAGCTGTCCGGTTAAGCCAAGTGACGTGGGGCGTATACGCAGACCACGGGCAACATCTTTACGCAGAACTTCAATGAATTTTTCTTCATCAATGAATTCAAAGAGATCTGGGTTGATGTCGCATTCCACATAGACATATCGGACTTCTCCGATATTCGCGGGGTCGTATTTGTTTGATACGAAATTGATTTCAGCCACACGGCCGACGTTGACGCCTCGGAGTTTGACTGGCGAACCCACGGCAAGACCGTTGACTGATTCGTCAAAGTAGGTTTCCAGCGTATAGGTCGTCTGGAAATATCTTCCGGCTCCGAGGACGATGACCATCGCGACGAGCATGCTAGCTCCTACGATGATGAACATGCCTAATTTGAAATAATCTCTTTTTCGTACCATTCCGTATCCTTACTTTGCCGTTTGGGCGTGTGTGCCTTCAGCGGCTTCCAACTCCGGTTGGCGGAGGAAGAAACGTCTGACAAACTGATTGTCCGAGGTGTCCCTGAGTTCTTTGGGGTCTCCTTCGGCAACAATGGATTTGACGTCCTTGTCGAGCATGATAACCCGATCCGCGATTTTGTAAATGGATTCCAGTTCGTGGGTGACGATGACAAAGGTGATGCCAAGGTTGCGTGACAGGTCGAGAATGAGTTCATCGAGTGCCGCGCTGGAAATAGGATCAAGTCCCGCACCTGGTTCATCCAGAAAGAGTATGCTTGGGTCCAGAGCCATTGCCCGAGCGATGGCGGCCCGTTTCTTCATGCCGCCGGACAGGGCCGCGGGCATTTTGTACGTGGCGTTTTCCAGACTGACCATTGCGAGCTTGGACTTGGCAATGAGGGCCATGGCTTCTTGTGGTAGGTTGGTGAATTCTTCCAGTGGCAACATGACGTTTTGCAACAGTGACATGGAACCAAACAGGGCGCCCATCTGATACATTACGCCGAATTTACGAATGATTGCGTCCCGTTTGGCTCCAAATGCACTGGTTAATTCTTCGTCACCGTAAAAAACTTCACCGGCCATGGGATGTATAAGCCCGATCATGTTTTTGAGAAGCGTGGATTTGCCGCAACCGGAACCGCCGAGGATAATGAAAATTTCGCCTTGCTTAATGTCGAAGCTAACATCTTCAACAATGACTGTATTACCATATCCGCAAGTCAGATTCTGCACGCTTATGACAGTATCTCGTTCGCACATGTCTTATATCCCCAGATAGTAGAATGCCATGGCGAAAATGCCGTCGGCAAAAGCGATGAGAATAATGCCCGAGACCACTGCACTGGTGGTGGACAGGCCGACTGCGCTGGCACCGGATCGAGTCTGTATGCCACGCAAGCATCCTACACCAGCCACCAAAAAGCTGAAAACCAGTCCTTTACCCATGCCGCTCCAGAAATCTCCGTAGTCTAGATAGGAGAAAACTCGGGAGGTGAATGTGACGAGGGGGTACCCCATGGAGAGCATGACGACGGCACCGCCGACCAGTGATGCCAGATTGAAAAACATGATCATCAAAGGAACGACAAACATGGTGGCAATGATTTTGGGTACTACCAGAAAGCGCATGGGAGATAATCCCATGGTGGTCAGGGCATCTAGTTCTTCATTAATTTTCATGGTCCCGATTTCAGCGGCAAAGGCGGAGCCGGATCGGGCGGCCAGCAGGATGGACGTAACCAGTGGGCCCATTTCGCGGAACATAACGAGACCAAGCATGTTCGGGACGAAAATTTCACCGCCGAATCGTTGCAGACTGATCGCGGATTGAAATGACATGATCAGCCCCATGAGAAAGCCTATGAGGGTGATGATGAATAGGGATTCAACGCCGACGTTAATGCAGGAGAGCAGGACATTCTTCCATCGAACTTGACTCGGATGAAGGAAGGCCTCGGTGAGCAATACGGCTGATTCTCCTACGAATGCGATCATTTCGCGGATGCCGGACCATAATTCCCCGATGGCTTCACCGATAGCTGAGGCAAAGTTCCGCCGGTTCTTTTTCTGGGAGTCCCATGCCGGTATGGGGCTATCCCAGGTCAGGCCGATAAGTTTACGATCCTCTTCCCGAAGATTATTTAGCGTGAGTTGAGCTTCTTTTTGGGCTGCGAGTTCTTTGATCTTGAGCAGCAGAGCAACCCCGGCTCCGTCGAGATAGGTGACACCGGTCATATCAGTTTCAATGGATGTGAAGGGGGTGGAATTGCCTGCCTGCACAGTCTCATCCCAAATGCTGGTGATTCCGGGGGCGTCGAGACGTCCTGCGAGCGTAATGACAAGGATTCCATTTCGGTCAGAAATGGAAACAGTGGCATCGGAAGATTGCATTGTCAGCGGTTGGTTTTTCACACCATATCATCCTAATTGTGGGCAAAGATCAAAATTAATCGACTACTTTAAATAACTGAGGTTTTGAAAAAATGGAAGGTAGTTGTGTGTATTTATCACGGTGTTTTTCAGTGGGGATTGACAGAAAGAGAAAAGAATATTATTCATTTAAAGTATGAATAACAGAAAAATCGACAAATTGGACTTGGAAATCCTGAACATACTTCAGGCTGACGGTAAGGTTTCCAACGCGGAAATCGCTCGAAAGGTAGGCAAGGCACCGTCTGCCGTGCTTGAGCGTGTACGTAAGCTCAAAAAGAGCGGTATCATCGAGGGATATGAGTGTATTGTCAGTCATAAGTCTCTTGGTCGAGGGCTGACAGCATTTACTTCCATACGAGTGGAAGAGGGTGTGGGAGCCACAGAGGTGGGGCAGAAGCTTGCCGAGTTTCCCGAAGTGCTTGAGGTTCATTATACTGCTGGTCGCGATTCCTATCTGGTCAAGGTCCGTGTTGAGGACACTGAGGCGTTACAGGCGACGCTGGCAAAATTCGGAACTATCGGGCCTGTGCGTGACACCAACTCAACTATCGTATTGACCACGGTCAAGGAGTCCCGCGTTATTCCACTTCCCCTTGAAAACGACTAACCTTCGAGGAGTCACAGATGACAGTAAGTATTTCCTCCCTGGACCCGCAGATTATTTCTCGGGGCAGGGAGTTTTTTGCATCCATTTCCGGTGAATCCCCTTCGGTTTTCAATAAAGGCTGGTGGACTGGAAAGGTCATGGATTGGGCCATGAAGAACGAGGATTTCAAGGTCCAGATGTTTCGTTTTGTGGATGTACTGCCATATCTTAATACTTCCGAATCATTGTCCCGGCATATCGAAGAATATTTTTCCGGCGAGGACTCTAATATCCCGGATGTTCTCAAATGGGGTGCCACCAAGACCAAGATTGGTGGAGGATTGGTCGCCAAGGTCCTGAACAGGACTATTCGTTCCAACATTGAGTCCATGGCCCGTCAGTTCATCATTGGTCAGGTCTCCAAGGAAGCGGTCAAAGGGATCAGAAAACTCCGCAAGGACGGTTTTGCCTTTGTTCTCGATTTGCTTGGCGAAGCGACTGTGTCCGAAGTCGAGTCTGATGTGTATCGTGATGGATACCTCGAAGTTCTGGAAGCTATTCAGAAGGAACTCGGCAAGTGGAAGCCGCTTGATGGTGGGGCCAACGATCTCGATTGGGGGCATGCCCCCAAGGTCAATGTGGCCGTGAAGCCGTCCGCTTTTTATTCTCAGTCCAAACCAGTGGACCTTGAGGGTACGGTAGTGGGCATGATGTCCCGTATTGAACCCATCTATAAGAAGACTATGGAAATGGGTGGGTTCATGTGTATTGATATGGAATCCCTCAAGTACAAGGAAGCCACGGTCGAGTTGTTCAAGCGTTTGCGTCTTAAATATCCCGACTATCCGCATCTCGGCATCGTGTTTCAGGCCTATCTGCGGAGTGTGGATGATGATGTCCGTCATTTACTTGAATGGGCGCATGCGCAGAATCTTCCGATTTCTATTCGTTTGGTCAAGGGAGCCTATTGGGATTACGAGACCGTCATGGCCAAGCAGAATGATTGGCCTGTACCGGTCTGGACGCATAAGCCTGAATCCGACATGGCTTTTGAACGTGTTTCCAAGATGATTTTGGAGAACAGTGATATTTGTCACTTTGCTTGTGCCTCCCACAATATCCGTACGATTTCTGCTGTCATGGAGACAGCCTCGGCATTGAATGTGCCTGAGGAACGGTATGAGTTTCAGGTGCTCTACGGTATGGCCGAACCAGTGCGCAAAGGCCTCAGGAATGTTGCCAAGCGTGTTCGATTGTATTGTCCGTACGGTGATTTATTGCCGGGTATGGCTTATCTTGTTCGTCGTCTGCTTGAAAACACGGCAAACGAATCGTTTTTGAAACAGACTTTTGCCGATGAAGCGGACATGGATCACCTTTTGGAGAATCCAGAAGCGACGTTGAAACGTCAGCTTGACAGTCGGTGTGCTCCGAAAGAAGAAAAGCAGATTGGCCCGTCTCGTTTTGTAAATTTTCCGGTGGCTGATTTCACCATCGAGGCAGAGCGTAATGCGTTTCCGGATTCCATTGCCACGGTGCGTGCGCGCATGGGCGGTGAAGTCCCGTTGTTTATCAATGGGAAGGATGTCGTGACGAGCGACAGGCTGGAATCCTATAATCCGGCTGATCCGTCAGAGATTGTTGGTTCAGTCTGTCAGGCTGGTGTCACCGAAGTGGACATCGCTATCGAAGCCGCGTCCGACGCCTATTTGTCATGGCGAGACGTGGCACCGGAAAAACGTGCAGAAGTTTTGTTCAAGGCTGCGCAATATCTTAAAGATACAATTCATGAGTTGTGCGCTCTTCAGGTTTTGGAAGTGGGAAAGCAGTGGGATCAAGCGCACGCCGATGTGTCTGAGGCCATTGATTTTCTTGAATACTACGCACGAGAAATGATTCGATTCGGTAAACCGCGTCGCATGGGACGGGCTCCCGGCGAAATGAGCCAGCTCTTTTATCAGGGCAAGGGCGTCGCCGCTGTTATTGCACCATGGAATTTCCCGTTGGCTATTTCCGTGGGCATGGTGTCTGCTGCTATCGCTTCCGGGTGTTCAGTTGTTTATAAACCCGCAGGTATTTCCTCCTGTGTGGGGCATAATTTGGTTGAAATGTGGAAAGCCGCAGGTTTGCCGGATGGCGTATTCAACTACTGCCCCGGTCGCGGGTCGGTTATGGGTGACCATCTTGTGGATCACCCAGACGTTTCCGTCATCGCCTTTACTGGTTCCATGGAAGTGGGGCTACGTATTCAGGAGCGCGCCGCCAAGGTTCAGCCCGGACAGCAACAGTGTAAACGGGTTATCGCTGAGATGGGCGGCAAGAATGGAACCATTATCGACGATGATGCCGATCTCGACGAAGCTGTGCTCGGCGTACTGTATGCCGCATTCGGTTTCCAAGGTCAGAAGTGCTCGGCTTGCTCTCGGGTTATTGTACTTGATTCCATTTATGATCGTTTCATTGAGCGACTTACCGAGGCTGCCAAGTCAGTCAAGCTCGGTCCATCCGAGAATCCGGCCAATTACATGGGGCCGGTGGCGGATAAGGCAGCACAGAAAAATGTGTTGCGGTACATCAGGATCGCAGAGGAAGAAGGCAATGTGTTGGTCAAGCGCGAAGTCTCCGATGATCTCAAGGCTACCGGAGGCTGTTATGTCCCGTTGACCATTGTGGACGGTATCACCAAGGATCACCGTATTGCGCAGGAAGAGGTTTTTGGGCCGGTCCTGTCCGTCATGCGTGCCAAGAATATGGATGAGGCTCTTGATATTGCCAACTCCACCAGGTTCGCTCTGACCGGTGCTATCTACACACGCAGTCCGGCCAATTTGGAACGTGCTTCCAGAGAGTTTCGTGTGGGCAATCTGTACCTGAACAAGCCATCGGTTGGCGCGCTCGTCGAGCGACATGCCTTTGGTGGATTCAAGATGTCAGGCGTTGGTTCCAAGGCTGGCGGCCCTGATTATTTGCTTCAGTTCATGGACCCGCGTCTGGTTTGCGAAAATACCATGCGCCGAGGATTTGCTCCCATTGAAGAGGATGATGAGTGGATTAGCTAAAGGGTTGTATTTTTAATGACTAAAAGCCCGGTAGACTGGATCTACCGGGCTTTTCAAATTTACCGATCAGGTTCTGTAGCAGCGTGCTGCTATCGAAAGCCGTGCTACAGAGCCAATGCCATTTCGTGCCACTCTGCGCCACCATGGTCGGACTCGGAAATACCACTATCCGTGAATCCATGGCGGGAATAGTACGGAATAAGATCATCTTTGCACAGTAGCAGAACGCGCTTCTTGTCGAGCTTGTGTGATTGTTTGATAAATTCGACCATGAGTTGGTCTGCAATGCCACGATGCTGAAAGTCAGGTAGGACGGAAAGGGAAAAGATGACGATGTTCTTTCCATCCGGGTCGTGACCTATAAGCTGCTTGAATTCTTCGTCTGTAATGTCTTCTTTGTCTGTGGCGCCGGAGTTGACCTGCCCTACTATTTGGCCATCGAGTTCGGCCACGAGATAACCTTCAGGATACTCGTGAATCCGTTTTTCAATGGATGAGGTCAGAGCAGCTTCGGAGGCCGGGAAACAGTTGCATTCGACGGTGTGACAAGCTGTCAGGTCGTCAGGCTCAGCAAAACGGATGGTCAGATTCTTCATAGGCTAATCCAGTGTAACGCCTTCAAGGGCGGCTTCGAGTTCTTCCCAGGTTTCGTAGGCGACTTCAAGGTTTGCTTCGATAGTCTCAAGGCGTTCTTGGTCATCGGCCATTGCCTGGGGTGTGTTTTTGAAATAATCAGGCTGCGACATCTTTGTCTGCAAGTCGTCGAGCTCGGTTTCCAGCTTTTCAATGAGCGCGGGCATGGTCTTGAGTTGCTCTCGCTTTTTCTCCAATTCGAATTTTTCTTTGTAACTCAATTTCTGCTTTGCGGGTTTGGCCGTTTTTTGTGCAGATTTAGGCTTGCATGCTTTTTTTTGAGTAACAGGAACGTCCGGTCGTTGTCTGAGCCAGTCGTCATAGCCGCCTACGTATTCGGCGACCACGCCGTTGCCTTCAAATCCGATGCTTGATGTGACGACGTTGTTGAGGAAGGCGCGATCATGGCTGACCAGCAGCAGGGTGCCGGGATACTCCATGAGCAATTCCTCAAGAAGGTCGAGTGTCTCGGCATCAAGGTCGTTGGTCGGTTCATCCATGACCAAGACATTGGAGGGGCGGGTGAAGAGTCGGGCCAGAAGCAGCCGGTTGCGTTCTCCACCAGACAGGACTGACACAGGCACTTTGGACCTGTCAGGTGTGAACAGGAAATCCTTTAGGTGCGACATGACATGTCGCTGCTGGCCGTTAATGGTTACGAAGTCATTGCCATCTGCCACATTGTAACGAGCTGAGCGGGTCTCATCGAGCTGTTCACGGAGTTGGTCGAAATAATTGATTTGGAGATTGACGCCGCGCCGGATCGACCCGCTTTGTGGTTCAAGTTCGCCCAGCAGAACCTTGAGTAGGGTGGTTTTCCCAACGCCATTGGGACCAATGAGGCCGACCTTGTCCCCGCGCATAATGGCGGTCGAAAAATCTGAAATGAGTGGAGTCTCGTCGAATCCAAAACATAGGGAGTTGGCTTCCACGACCAGTTTACCGGTGCGTTCGGCTTCCTGGATAATCATATTTACGGTGCCAACGCGGTCCCGGCGAGCCTTGTGTTCTTCACGCATCTTCCGCAGGTCGCGGACTCGTCCCATATTACGAGTGCGGCGAGCTTTGATACCCTGACGAATCCATGTTTCTTCTTCGGCCAATTTTCTGTCGAAATTATGATTCTGTTTGGCTTCGGCGTCGAGGGCCGCTTCTTTGCGTTGGAGATAGGTGGCGTAATTACATTCCCAATTATGGAGTTTGCCTCGGTCCAACTCCACAATGCGTGTCGCGACTTTTTTAAGGAAGGTACGGTCATGGGTGACGAAAAGCAGGGCCGTGGTTTGGCGCAGCAGGAAGTCTTCAAGCCAAGAAATGGAGTCGATATCCAAATGGTTTGTGGGCTCGTCAAGAATGAGCAGGTCCGGCCTGGAAACAAGTGCTCGAGCGAGCAGAGTACGACGTTTAGTGCCGCCGGACAGGGAAGAAAATCGTTCGTCGCCATTTAGTTTGAGATGGGACAATACGGTTTCGATAGTTTGGTGGTGCGGCCATCCACCGGCTTCTTCAAGCGCATGTTGTGCGTGCTCCAATTGAGCGACCAATTGGTTATTGTTGGAGTCTATGGTGTCAATCAATGCACTGGACGCCTCATGGTAGGCCGTCAGGTGTTCACCAACTTTGCCGAGCCCCTGCGCCGTGATATCATAGACCGTGCCTTTCAAATCTTGTGGGACTTCCTGTGGCAGCATGGCCACGCGGGAGCCTCGAGCATAATCAGCACTGCCTGAATCGGGACTGGTTACGCCTTCGATAATGGAGAGCAGGGTAGATTTTCCTTCCCCGTTTCTGCCGAGCAGGCAAACGCGCTCGCCCGGTTCGATCTGCATGGATACTTTGTCCAGCAGCACCGTTCCGGTGAAATTGATTGATATGTCGCGCAGGGAAACAAGGGCCATAATACCTGTCCATTGAAAAGGGGGCTGATGGATCAGCCCCCGGAATTGTTACCATCAGATGCTGTTTTACTTGCAGATGTCCTGAAATGCCTGATGCCGTTCGCCATAAGGTGGGTAGCCGAAGAATGCGGAACCGGAAACCAGAACGTCTACACCGGCTTCGGTCAATTTACGAGCATTTTCCAGAGTCACGCCGCCGTCGATCTGGATGAGTGTTTCGGCACCGGCTTCGTCGATCATGCCACGGAGTTCGCGGACTTTGTCTTTGCAGAAGGGGATGAACTTTTGACCACCAAAGCCCGGATTCACAGACATGATCAATACCATGTACAATTGTGGGATAAGGTATTTGATTGTTTCAAGCGGTGTGTGCGGATTAAGGGCCACTGCTGGCTTGGCACCGGTTTCAGCAATTTGAGCACAGACACGTTCAAGGTGGTCACATGTTTCGGCATGGACGCAAATGAGGTCAGCGCCCGCATCGGCAAAATTTTGAACGTAACGTCCTGGATCTTCAATCATCAGATGGCAGTCGAAAAAAAGGTCTGATTTTTTGCGCATGGCCTTGATGATAGGGGGGCCAAAGGTGATATTGGGGACAAAGCAACCGTCCATGATATCAAGGTGGACCCACTTGAGGCCAGCATCTTTCAGGGCTTTCAGTTCAGATTCCATGTTCGTAAAATCCGAGGAAAGCATCGAGGGTGATAAAATCATCTGTTCAACTCCACTTGATCGATTTTGATAGGGGGATGTGTACCCGCTCCTGTGTCGGACTGCAAGTTTTTCAACGGCAAGAGAGTGCTGCCTTTGTGAAAATGGATATAACGATCTGGTGAGGTCTGAATAAATCATGTATGTTTAATGAAATTTAAAATTGTTGCCCAGGTAGTTATGCGAGTTTTTATTTTTTATTTTTTGATAGTATTTATTTGTGTAGGTTTGTCGTCAGTATGTCATGCTGATGATATTTCTTTTTATATGGGAGAAGTTTATCCACTGAATTATGTGGCGGAAGATGAACTTCGGACCGGGGCGGTGGTGGAAATTGTCTCTACAATTATGCGTGAGACGGGGCAGAATGTAAATCCTCGGAATATCAGGGTCATCAATTGGGCACGTTCATTGTACGACGTCGCGACATATCCGAATACGGCTATTTTTTCAGTTGCACGAACTCCAGAACGGGACAAGAAATACAAATGGGTAGGACCTGTTGCCGAGTTGAACATTGGATTGATTGCTAAAAAAGCAGACAATATCATCATCGAAAATGAACAGGATGTCGGTAAATATAAGATCGGTATTGTTCGGGGGAGTGCCCCGGAACATATTTTAATCAGTAAATATGGCATGAAAGCTTCACAATTGAACCAACTGAAAGATGATCTAACACAGTTCAAGATGTTGGATGCAGACAGAGTCGATTTGATTACTCAGGCCGATACCTCCGCTTCCAGTGGTCTTCAACAAGCAGGGTTGGATCCGGGGCTTTTTGAGATGGTGTATGTCTTACAGCATGTCGATTTATATATTGCTTTCAATCCGAAGACAGATGATATGCTGATTGAAAAGATTCAGAAGGCGCTTCTATCATTAAAAGAGAAATTGGCAAATGGTGTAAGTCGATATGACGAAATTATGAATTTATATTATGGCGAAAACCGAATCTCCATACGCAGTTATTGAGAGTCTCATATAAAAGGAAAACTCCCGCAATCATGTAGTTACGGGAGTTTTTTATGGCTGGTTGTTAATTAGGCGGTCCGATGTGTATCCGAGGAGTCCGCCGAGAATCGTGGAAAAAATGATGATCGGGAAAACGGACATGGGTTCCCTTGGATAAGCGAGAACCGCTATGGGGATACCGGTGAGCAGGGCGATGAGCATTCCTGACGCCCAGCTTGTCAGAGGCAGGCGAGCATATGTGATAATGATGCCTAGGCCCAGCCAGTGAAGCAGTGCCGAGATATTCGCTTCCCAACTCAGTCCTTGAAAGACCATGGGGATGACATCAATGATGCCGGCAGCCAGCCCAAGCAGTAACGCCTTGAATATTTTATGCATGCACCCTTTTGCCAGTCTGAAGGCTATTTGTCCATTTTGAAGTCGACTTTGATCTTGAACAGTTTGTCAGCAGGCAGGTTGAGCACCTTGATCCCCGTGGCTTTTGTGATGGATGCAAGGATGGATTCAACTGCGTCCATGTCCGGTGCGATCAGTGCGAACCAGATATTGAATTCGTTTTCGCGCAGATAGTTATGCGTGACGCCATCATGCTTATTCACTTCGGCAACAAACTCGTCAATTTTGTCTTCCGGGCACGACGCGGCACACAGTGTAGACTGCCATCCCAGTGTGTTGGAATTGAAGTTGGCACCCATGCGGCGGATAACACCAGCCTTTTTCAAGTCGCGTACACGTTCCAGTACGTCAGATTCCGGCAGACCGATTTGTTTGCCGACCTCTTCATACGGACGCGAGGTTAACGGGAAGTGAGACTGGATGATGTCGAGTATCTTTTTGTCGTAATTGTCCATGTGATGCCTCCGGCGGCTCAAGAACCTTTTGAAAAAGGTTCTTGAGAATCTCCAAAACTTTTTATCGCGCTTCGCGGGATCGTGCGATTTTTATTGTATTTTTCCGTAAGGAATCAAATCCTTTCCATGCATCCCTTACTTTCGCCCAAGGCGACCCAAAAAGTTTGGGAAAATGAGGGGATGGAGGTCTGGGGGAAGGGGAGGAAATACCCCTTTTTAAAGAGTGTTTCCTCCCTTTCCCCCAGCCGTCGGAGGCTCTTACTTCTTTGCCTTTTTCTTCGGCTGGTAGGAGCAGAGCGGTTCTTCTTTCAAATAATGACCGTTCATGGTCTGAGCGCGTGCTCGGCAACCGCCGCAGACGCGTTCGTATTCGCAATGGCCACACTTACCGTCATAGACTTCTGGGTTGCGCAGATTGAGGAATTGCTGGGATTTTTTCCAGATGTCAGGGAAATGCGTCTCGCGCACCTGACCACAGTCGAGTTCAAGATAGCCACAGGGTTGCACTTGACCGCGATGGGATATGAAACAGAATCCCACGCCGCCGAGGCAGCCACGAGACACGGCATCCAGACCGAAGTTCTCGAAGTTGACCGGGATGCCTTCTTCTTTAGCGCGTTGGCGCAGGATGCGGTGGTAATGCGGGGCGCAGGTGGCCTTGAGTTGCATGTCCGTGGTCTTGCGGAAGTCGTAGAACCAGTTGAGCACGTCTTCGTACTCTTCGGCAGTAATGACTTCAGTGCCAAGTTCTACGGCCCGACCGGTCGGTACGAGCAGGAATATATGCCACGCGGATGCACCGATTCCTTCGCACAGATCAAAGATGTCCTTGAACAGATGAAGATTGTTCTTGGTCACCGTAGTGTTGATCTGGAATTCGATGCCCACGTCTTTCAAATATTGAATGCCTCGCATGGAAGCTTTGAATGCACCGACTTCGCCGCGGAATTCGTCGTGCTGGACCGCTTCTGGTGCATCGATGGAGATGGAGCATCGTTCGATACCCGCATCTTTCATCTGTTGGGCTGTTTCAGGCGTGATGAGTGTCCCGTTGGGAGCCATGACGCAACGAAGCCCTTTGGTTTTGGCGTAGGCGATCAACTCGTAGACGTCGTGCCGCATCATTGGCTCGCCGCCGGTAAAGATGATGATAGGGCTGCCTATGTCCGGGAAAGTGTCGATGAGAGCCTTGGCCTCTTCGGTGGACAATTCGTTCTCGTATGGTTCCGGGTGCGCTTCGGCCCGACAGTGCTTGCAGGCGAGGTTGCAGGACCGGGTCACTTCCCAGGCGATGAGCCTGCAAATGGGGGTGACGCCGTCGTCGAGGAAAAGCTTGGGTGCGTTTTCAGCACCAGGATGACCTTTGCCGTGGGGATGACCAGGGTGTCCGTCGGGATGGCCTTCAGAAGGGCAGCCGCCGGGATGGCCTTTGGGATGTTCGCTCATGTTATTTCAATGCCTTTAAGACGTCTTCTGTAAAGTATGTGAGAATAAGATCAGCCCCGGCGCGTTTGAAGGCAACCAAGGATTCCATGACCACGCCCATTTCGTCTATCCAGTCGTTTTGGGCAGCGGCCTTGATCATCGAGTATTCGCCGCTGACCTGATAGACGGCCACAGGCGTGTCAAAAGTGTCTCGCACCTGACGGACCATGTCGAGATACGGCAGGCCGGGCTTGACCATCAGGATGTCCGCACCTTCTTCCAGATCGGCAACGGCTTCGCGCATGCCTTCGCGGGAATTGGGAGGATCCATCTGGTAGGTCTTGCGGTCCCCGAATTGCGGGGTGGATTCGGCGGCTTCGCGGAATGGGCCGTAGAATGCCGATGCGTATTTTATCGCGTAAGACATGATCGGGGTGTTGGTAAAACCAGCGTCATCCAGTGCGGCGCGGATGGCGGCAACACGGCCATCCATCATATCAGACGGGGCCACCATGTCAGCTCCGGCCTTGGCTTGGGCTACAGCGGCCTTGGCCAGAAGATTCAAAGTGGGGTCGTTTTGAACGTATTCGTTTTTCACCATGCCGCAATGGCCGTGGGAGGTATACTCGCACAGACAGGTGTCAGCGATGACCACGAGTTCGGGAAATGTGTCCTTGAGCAGACGAATGGCCTTTTGGACAATGCCCATGTCGTCGTATGCACCGGACCCAACTTCGTCTTTTTCGGCAGGAATACCGAAAAGGATGCAGGCTTTGAGGCCATCGGCAACGGCTTCGGCTACTTTGATTTTCAGTTGTGTCAGAGAAAGCTGATATTGGCCGGGCATGGATGAGATTTCTTTTTTAAAGGAATCGTCATCGGTTTCGACCACGAAATAGGGCATGATCAAGTCATTGGCAGTGACCATGTTTTCGCGGACCAGTTCTCGCATGGCGAGACTGGAGCGAAGGCGACGGCCACGGAAAAAATCAGAGGGAATCATAGTATCTCCAAATCAATAATGTGTCTTTTGAAGACCCCTATACTCTTTTTCAACGGTATCGCCAACAAGTGCAACAAGTTGCTCACGCATGCATTTGTCGAAGGCGAAACAAAAAAGTTTAGGAAAGAAGAGGGGATGGGAGTCCGGGGGAAGGATAGAGGGGAGAACCCTTTTTAAAAGGAGTCCCTCTTTCCTTCCCCCGGCCGCCGGAGGCGAATATCGCTTACAGCTTTTCGCCGGTGATTTCTTCGTCGGTGAGATAGCAGGCAGGATCCTGCGCCCAGAAGTCATCATAGTAGGCTTCTGCACGGGCGCGGAAGTTGCCGCCGCAGATATTGAGGAAGCGACACTTGGCGCAACGGCCGCCCACATGAGGACGTTTGTCCTTGAGCTTGTGGAGCAGTTCGATCTTGGGATCGTTCCAGATTTCGGAGAAAGGACGTTCCAGCACGTTGCCAAAAGTATGATGGCGCATGAACTGGTCAGCGTGAACTTTGCCGTCCCAGGAGATACAGCCGATGCCGCGTCCCGTGGAGTTGCCTTCGTTCATCTTGAGCAGTTCAAGTACTTCCTTGGCACGTTCCGGGTCTTCCTTGAGAAGACGATAATAGACATGCGGACCGTCTGCGTGGTTGTCCACGGTCAGAACTTCCTTGGGCTTGCCTTTTTCAAACAATGCCTTTGTGTGGTCCATGATCAGATCGACAACGTCACGGGTTTCCTGATGGTTCAGGTCTTCTTTGATCAGTTCGGAACCACGACCGGAATATACCAGGTGGTAGAAACAGATGCGGGGAATTTCCAAGTCTTCAATGAGACTGAAGAGATGGGGGATCTCAGGAGCATTACGCTTGTTGATGGTGAAACGCAGGCCGACTTTGAGGCCTTCTGCCTGACAGTTCTCAACGCCTTTGAGTGCCTGTTTGTAGGACCCGGTCACGCCACGAAATTCATCGTGGACCGCCTCATTACCATCGATGGATATACCGACGTAAGAGAGACCAACTTCTTTCAGTTCTCTGGCTTTTGATTTTGTGATGAGCGTGCCGTTGGTAGAGATGACTGCACGCATGCCCTTGGCGGTTGCGTGTTTGGCCAAGTCGACCAAGTCTTCACGTACCAGAGGCTCGCCACCGGAAAAGAGCATGACAGGTGCGCCGAATTGGGCGAGATCATCTATCATCTCTTTGGCTTTTTCGTTGGAAATTGGGTCCTTGTGCGCGTTGATATCAACGGCCTGAGCGTAACAATGGACACATTTAAGGTTACACCGTTGGGTCATGTTCCAGACCACGACGGGCTTCTTGTCCTTGGAAAATTGGAGAAGATGGGAGGGCAACTGCCCTGATTCACGACTGTAACGCAGGGCGTCAGAAGGTTCTACTGCTCCGCAGTAGAGCTTGGAAATACCGATCATTTAAATAAACCTCTCAGCTGAAATGAAGGTCTCAGGTATCATATATCGTTCTGAGTGAAAAGAACGAAAAAGAGGGCCTGGAAAGGCCCCCGTCATGCGCTTCCGAAGAGGAAGATAAGAATTATTGCCAAAAAGTCAAGAAATCATCGTTTGACCTATCCCGCGAGGCGTATTTCGACCCGTCGGTTTTTTTGCTGTTCTTTGGTTGTGAGCCCTTGATTTAACGGTCTGGACTTACCATATCCCACGGTTTCAATGGTCGCAGGATCAACGCCGCCCTTGTTGACGAGGTATGCCTTGACTGCATCAGCTCGTTTTTTGGAAAGGGAGAGGTTGTACGCTTCATTGCCTTTGGTGTCGGTATGACCGCCGATGATGATGCTTTTGCCTTTGAGTTCCGGTGAGTTTAGAGCTTCACTTAAAGCATCCAGCAAAGGATATGATGATTCTTGAATAGTTGCTTTATCAAAATCGAAATGAACATCCAGATTTACGCCCGGAACGTCCGGTCGAACCACGGTGTTTTCATTTGATTCCGGTGGAAGGGTTACGCCGGGGCCGGGATCGGTGGCGGTAGTCGCGGGCGCTTCGACCAACTGGGTTAGACTGGGTTTTACCTGAGCCGGGTTGTCCACATATTTGTATTGTGTGTCGGGTGAAGGCAACCATGCCTTGAGCGGAATAGTCATGTCCTTGGCAATTTCACGAATGATTTTGTTGAAAGGAGCTTCACTCATGCGGAATTCATGTTTGAAATAAAAATAGTCGTCCGGCGGACGTTCTTCAAGGCGGCCTGATTGCATCATGGTCCAGAGGAGAATGCCGCTACCTGCCGCATAGATGTCGACCTGTACGGTAATCGCGGTGTCATCCAATGTATGCCCTGCATAGAAGTAGGGGACTTTGCCCAGAATGAGCAGATCAGCACCCCGTCTTCGAGCGGTTTCCAGAGCGGTGGACAGCCCTTGGTACCGTGTGCCTGATTGTAGTTCCATGACTGGGAAGAGGCGTTCCTCTGTCCAGGCTGAATAGAATATTTGTGCAAAGGAGTCGGATAGGCTGGCGTGATCGCTCGTGCGCTGCTGGATAACAAAGGGATAAAAATAGGCCGTTAAAGGTCTATATTGTTTCCCTCTGGGATGGACCGAAACTTGAAGTGGCGATTTCCTGACGGTTGGATCGGAATAGACTTTTGTCTGATCCGTCAAGGAAAGGTCCACGTTCGCGCACGCGGATAATATGAGTAACAAAGCGAAAAATAATACTTTTTTCATGACATTCACCGGCTTGTGGTTGCAACCGTTCCGCCCCATGCGCCAAGTGCGTGACAGGGGCGGATTTCAATGGCTCAATTAAAGCAATATGTATGCCGGGAATATTATTGAACGGTTTGTGTGGGTGCAGGTGCAGACTCTATGGATTCTAGCAACTGGTCGCGGGATTCCTTGAGACCCTGACGAAGCAGGAGTCGTTTCCCCGTGGAAAGCCGTCTAAATTCTGGTCTGTCAGTCAGTTCGGATAGGCGGTTCATTTCCACGAGAACATTGCGGATTAATTTTTGGATATCCCGTTCTCTGGGGTTGAGTTGGGCAGCCAGTACTGCCAAATCTCGGATTTCCATCGCCATCTCCTTGAGACGACGTGGGGCTATTTGCCGGGCGAGTTTTCGTTGTGCCTTGAGGTCCTGTATTTTGTTTTTGAACCAACCAAACATAATCCCTCCTACATCGTAGGCATCTGTCCCTGCATACCAATAACGGCGAGGATCATACCGATAAGCAGTGGCATGAGTATAACCGGAATGATAATGAAGTAGGATATCTTGTGGATATACTTGAGGCCGATGGCAGTCAGGACCAATCCCCATATGGCGTTCAGGAGCATCCATACGCTGACCACTTCAAGGGTCACTAATGGAATTATCCCCGTAATCATTGGGGCATAGGCATAGGCAACAGCTCTGAAAGACCCTTCGAAACCTTTATTGCCTGCTCGAAACAGTTTCAGGATGAGATGGTAGAATCCAGTAATGAAATAAATGGACATGGCCGCAAAGGCGGGTGTGACCAGAAGTTCGAACAGTCCGTTGGTTGTGTTGTATGCGACGACTTCCAGGCCGTTTGAAGTGATGTCAATGCTGGGAGTCAGGCCTGCAACACCCCATGCAAATTGGGCCAGAGCCTGAATCATCGCCACAAGAATGGCAAAAGTCAGAGGTTTGGACAAACCTCCACCTACGGGCATGACCGAAAAGAAGAGACGCGGTGAAAACAGGGCCAGTTTTATTGTCATGAACAGGCCGCCGAAAAATCCATAGCGATCCAATTGCTCAAAGGGCGGCGGAACTTCCATGGAGGCTTCTGGGGTTTCGTTTTCATCGCTTTCAGTCTGCATGGGATCGGGGAAATCTTCACTAAATTCGCCATTCCAGCCATCCACGGGCTGTTGCTCGTCGGTCTGTGGCGTCTGGCCGGAAGGGTAGATTATTTTGGGTTCGTCCAATGGCTCGGGGAAATCTGCATTGAATTCACCGTTCCAGCCATCGACAGGTTCTGGCCCATTCTGATGAGTATAGGGTTCAGTTGATGTCGGTTCATTGGACGTGTCAGAATTGTGTTGAGGTGTTGCTTTCGGTTCGGGCGGAGCCATGGCGTCCAGCTGTTTCCATAGGTCTTCCTTGGGCTTTTCGCCCGGAGTGGGAAGGTCTGGGAAAGTCCGTTCGGATGTTTCCGGTTCCGGGGACTTGGCTTGTTCTTGTGACGTAACAATGGGCTCCGGTGCCGGAGCTTCCGGTTCCTCAATGACAAATTCCTGTTCCGGTATTTCGCGAAATTTGAATTTCGTTTGACATTTTGGGCAGGTGGCAACCTGCGAACGAGGGGGTATCTTGCTTTCGTCCACTTCGCGGGCGAATTTGCATTCGGGACATATTATCTGCATTGCCGTTCCTTGAATGACATGAATGATGACGTTGAGAGGTCCTAGCCATTTTGTACGCAACAATCAAGCCGTCTGCAAATCCGTGCAGGATTATGCAGGGTTTTCTTCGAGCATAAGCATCTGAATCGCACCCATGATGAATGACGCTTCGGCGAAGAGGGATCGTTCCACATTGGGATAATCCTCGCTGAGTACATGCGTTATGGTGTCACCACCTGCTTTGTCAAAGCGTTTTAATTTGGCGGTCAGAACCTCAGGCGACTTGCGTAGGCGGCTGTAATGCAGGATAGGAGCGTCCAACGCAAGGGCTGTGCGTCCCTGAATACCTGTCAGTCGTTCGTGGATGGGGCGCTCAAAGCGGATGTCTTTACTGTTTTTGAAAAGACGTAATTGGAGGTCGGGCCAAAGACCGTACCCAACTTTGGAATGATTTTCGTCCGGGTACAGAGTCATCCTGGGAAAATAACAAGCTTCCAGCCTTTTTACGAGCATACAGGCCGGGAAGAGATCCCACACTTCTTCGTTGAACATCTCGTCACCGTCCAGACATAGAATCCAATCGCCTTCACATTCGTCAAGCATGCGGTTTCGCTGGGATGCGAAATCATCGAGGGGGTGGGCGAAGTGACGGACCGGAGCAGCACAAGGGTAGTTTGTTTCTGGGACGGTTTCATTGTCCCAGACTACGACCACTTCTTTGACCCAATCAGGGAATTGACCAAAATATACGTCGAGGTCTGGTTCGTCCGGGCTGAGAATGGCGCCGACAGAGAGATCGGGGGCAGCCACACCCACGTGACTTAGGTAGGAACTATTGATGGCCTGATGTGGTTTGCTCTGCATGAACAGTCGTTGCAGAGATTGATATTGTTGTTTGGTTTCGTCATCCATGGTTGGGTTTAGAACGAGGGTGGCCGTGTCTGACGATACATTAGCCAGAGCCAGGAGATACAACTGTGCCCACAGGGAAGTATCGCAGATGAGATTGACGTTTGAGTTCTTGTCAGTCCAATCCGAATTGGATTTCAGAAAGGTCCGGGCTGTATTCATGTCAGTTTCACATACGAATAATTTGGTGGTTTCCGGGAGGGCCGCGTGAAGGGCCAAGGCATGTTTGCCGTCACCCAGTCCGAAGAGAACCAGAGCCGTGGCTCGGCTCTTTTTGAAGATATTGAGGGTGCGCTCGGTGAAAGCCGGGATATCTTCAGAAGTTTTTTGTAGAATCGTTTTGGATGGTTGGTCTTTGAAGGCAAAGGCCAGAACTGCGTCGGTATAGTGTTTTATCAGTTTGCTCATGCGGTGATTCCTTTACGGTGGAGTAGTTCTTGATACACGGTTTCGAGTTGACGGGTGACCGTCTGTGCTCGATAGAGGCGGGCAGCTTTTTTCTGTCCGGCCAGCCCCATGCGCCGTGCTTCATCAGGATGGGAAAAAATATATTTCAAGGCATTGGCGTACTCTTCGGCGTTTTGTGCCACGAGTCCGGTGGTCATATGGTCGACCAATTCCAATTGGGCATTGTCTTTGAGTCCTTCGCTGGGATGGGTGATGACCGGTAGGCCGCAAGCCATGGCTTCGGCAATGACGAGGCCGAAGGATTCTCCGGTGTCGTTGGCATGTGCCAAGACTGAGACTCCGTTAAGAAAAGAGGCTATTTTTGCATCGGTTTGCACTGGATCATGGAAGATGACATTGCGTGAAAGATTGTTGGCGGCAACATATTCTTGCGCTTCGGGAATGGTCCCGATGACATGATATCGGAAGTCAGGGATGTCACGAACAACCAGTGGCAGAAATTCCAGAGCCAATCGAGACCATTTGCCGGGGTCAGCCCGTGATATGCGTCCGGCAGCAGGGATGGAAAAATCTTTGTTTGTACGTGCTGCACCCGCGAAGAAATCCGTGTCCACCGGATTGTATAGAAAGGAGTAGCGGGACGAGTCAGCTGGTATACCGGTGGTTGTCGTAAATCGTTCCAGACAGAATCTCGAGACAAAAAGTGTCCGGTCAATAATGGCAGCGGATGGGCTTGGGTCATGCCTTCCGAATACGTTGGTTTCAACCACAACAGGTGTCTGTGCTCGCTTCATGGGCTTGAGCAATTCTGGTTCAGGCCAGCCTGCGCGGTGGACATGGACAATTTGAGGTTTGAAGCGATCAAGTACGCTGAGGAGGTCCGGGTTGATGTAAGTTTCGATTCCCAGAGCACGAATTTGTCTCCCCCGTTCTCCATCCTGCGGACAGTAGGCCGCCGCGGTGAAGTGAGAAGGGGTCAGATTGGCGACGAAAAGCTGCATGACTTTTTCGGTGCCGCCAAGGGTCAGAGACTTGGATACGTGAAGAACACGGACAGGGGATTCAACCATGGGCGAAAGGTGACACAAGGTCGTGACATTGTAAACATGTCCAAGACATGGTGGGATGCAAAAAAAAGGCCCTTTGAAGGGCCGTTTTTTTATCTGTTGGTGTTGGTATAGGCGTTGGCTGCCCTGAATTTTGCTGCAGTAGCGGCGGAACGCATTTTGAGAGGTTGCGGAGGCACAACGGGTTGCGGCTTGGCAACCGGTTGTTTTGGCGTCTCTCGTGGCGTAGCCGAGGCGGGCGGTGTTTGCACGGGCATGGTCGGCGGAGCGGATGGCATAGGTTGACCTGACGGAAGAGTTGATGTCTTCGCGTTTGTCGGAGCCTGCTTGCCTTCGTATCCGGGAATGATCTGGGCATAGGCGGAGCGCAATCCTTCGAGAATATTGATAACTTCATCAACCATCTTGTTGTCCAGACGGATGTTTGCCTTGATGAGATGAGAGGTACAGAATTGATACAGAGCACCAAGTCTCGGCGTGATATCGCCACCTTTTTCTTTGTTTAAACTTTCTGACAACTCATGGATGATCGCCATGGCTTTGGAAATATATATACCTTTTTTTGCGAAATCTTTTTTATCGATTTCTACCTTGGCGCGTTTCAGGAATTTGATTGCTGCCTCATAGAGCATGAGAAGCAGATCACCCTGAGTCGTGGTCTCAATCTGTGTCGCGAGATATGCTTTTGCTGGGTTAGCCATTTATATCCTCCTAATTGCCAAGCTGTGCGATTGCCGAGCTTAGTTGCCCCTGCTTGAGGCTGTATTGTCCGAGTAATGCGTCCAGGCGTGAGAACTTTAGACGCATGTTTGTTTCCATTTTAGAAATTCGAGTGGTCTCGTATGCAATTTTGTCATCGATGGAGCTCATGATGTCGTTGTAATTATTCTGCAAAACCGCCAACGGTCCGCCTTCATAGGTGAATTCGTTGTATGGTTTTGTCAAGGAAGTGAGTTCGTCTATCAATTCACCAGCCTTGCCCTTCTGGACAGCAATTTTACCGGAGTGGGAGCCGGCACTGGTGTTGTCCAGACGGATGGCCATACCAAGAGAGTCACCTGATTTACCAGTGATCTCCCAACCGGAGACAGTGGCCTCTTCTCCATTGATGGTTGCGCTGGTGATTTGTGTTCCGTCACTGACTATTTCAATATCGTAAAATCCCGCCTTGGTAGTGCCGTCAATCAATGATTTGAAAGTGAAGTCCGGTGACTGACTTTTACCTTGGCTTTCTGAAGAGAAAAGTTTGGCAACGGCGTCAGGGTTTTCGTCCAAGGCTTTGGAGAGCTCGTCGTAATCGATTTTCAGTAGGCCGTATGTCGGTGATCCTTGTTCTGCATCCGTGAGGATACCGAGTTGAGAAAGAGCTGAATACTTGTCTCCTGTCAGCGTCTCTTCGTCCCAGGGAGCGAAGCCAAGTCCCATTTCTGCGGTGATGTTTTTAAGATTTTGTGAAACAATATCAATACCGTAGTTGCCGGTAAGAATAGATCCTTTGGTGTCCGAGACGTCGACCAGAGAGCTCCCACCAGTACTGGTTGTTCCTTTTGTTTCATCGACTTTAGTCATGGCGATGATGTTAGCGCGAACCAGGTTGATCGCTTCCACGAATTTTGTGACGGTGTCCTGCATCGCCTGCTTATCTGTGGTGACGGAGATAGTGACCGTACTGCCGGGATCCGAATCCTTCAGGTCAAGAGTTAACCCTTCGATGGCGTCGTCCACAATATTAGTGGATCTTTCCAGCCATCCGGCACCTGAGGCCGGGAAGCCGTTGATGCGAAGCTGGGCGTTTTGTGCATCCTGAGTTTGTGTGAAATCTCCGGTTCCGAAAACAAGCGAACCCGCATTGGAAATGACAATCTGATTGTCCGCACCCGGATCAATTCCGGTGAGTTGGAGATGGTAAACAGATCCGTCAAAAAGGGTTGAGGCCCTTATGTTGCTGCGTGAATCAGGGTGATTGTTGATGATGTTTACAAAACTATCGAGTGTTGTTCCGGCAGCAATGTTATCCACGGTGTAACTTTTGCCACCGTAGGAATATGTGAAAGATGTGTCGGCAGTGGCAATGACTGAATCCAGCCCACTGGCCCCTGAAGTCGTAATAAGCACGTCGTTTGTAGCCAGTTGGCCAACTTCGACAGTATGACTTGCTGCCTGTGCATCGGCATTGGCTGTGGCGACAAGAACATTCGTGTTGGTACTCGACACAGCCTTGGACATGAATTCGTTGGTTGTATCGAAGCCTTCAAGTGTGGTCTTGAGACTCAACATCTGGGTATTCAAGTTCTTGAATTGTTCGTTCTTGGTTTCCCAAGATGCTTTCCAATTTTCCAGCCGGGTGACGCGCTTCTGCTCCACTTCGACGAGGCCGTCGATGAGTTTGTTGAAGTCTGTCCCGTTTCCCAGGCCGGCGAAATTGATTGAGCCGGATGTGTATGCGTTTTCTGCCATGGCTATACCCTTAATCGGAATATTTTTCCCTTTACATTAGGTCGCCTTTACACTTGCAATCCTGGTGCCACAGAGGAAGCCTTTTCAACCTTTGAACGCAAAGGGCCGAACTCCTCGATGGAGTTCGACCCGAATACTCGTTATAAAGCAGCGTGCTTTACGACTAACCGATGAGGGACAAAGCCATTCTCGGCATGGAGTTGGCCTGGGACAGCATGGAAACTGCGGCCTGGGTCTTGATCTGGTTGCGAACGAATTCGGTCATCTCGGTTGCGACGTCAACGTCGGAGATACGGGATTCAGCAGCCTGAACGTTCTCGGCCTGGATACCCAGAACTGTTACGGTGTTTTCAAGTCTGTTCTGCAAGGAACCCAAGTTGGCGCGAATCTTATCCTTGGAAATGATCGCGTTGTTCAGGGTGTCCAGAGAGGCCTGAGCCAAAGCCTGGGTTGAAATGGAGTTGCTTGCAGCAAGACCGACGCCCAGAGAAGAAGCTGTGGAACTGCTGATTTCAACGTAGTAGTAATCTTCTGCGCAGTCGTTACCGGTACCAAAGTGAACCTTCAGCTTACCAGTGGACTGGAGACCTGCGCCAGAGTGGGTACCTGAAAGGTTACCGTTGAGCAGGTAGATGCCGTTGAAGTCAGTAGAGTTGGCGATACGAGTGATTTCCGAAGCCATGGCCTGATACTCGGAGTCGATGATCAGACGCTGGTCAGAGTTGTAGGTACCCGTGGATGCCTGCATGGCCAGTTCCTTCATACGGATCAGCTTTTCATCGATAACGCCGAGGGCGCCGTCAGCTGTCTGGATGAGGGAGACTGCATCGTTTGCATTACGAATGCCCTGATTGAGAGACTGAATGTCAGCACGCATCAATTCGCGAACTGCCAAGCCTGCAGCATCATCAGAAGCTGTACCAACACGAAGTCCGGAAGACAGACGACGAGTTGATGTTTCCAGGGCGCTGTAGGACTGGCCCAGGTTGCGGGATGCATTCATTGCCATCATGTTGTGGTTAATTACGAGAGACATAATTTCCTCCTTGAAATTGTTTCGGCTTCCATGCCTAGATTTCAACCCGGCGGTTGAGTTTTTACCGGGCAAACCATTCGTTTGTTGCTCTACTCATCGTCGGGGTACGGAAAAACTTTAGGGTCCATGAACGTTTTTTTTGTAATCAAAGTCAGGGAAATGGCTGAACAAAAAAAATATTTATGAGGATTTGAACTTTATAGTTTGCAAAGTATTGGGCGTGACGAATCGCCAGAGTGTGACTGGGGTTTGCAGAATTAAAAGGAAAAGTGTTGTAAAGCAGTGACTTAGATGTGTGTTAGCCGAAAGTCTGACGCATGGTTTTTATAAGCTGGGTCATGCGTATCTCATAGGTGTGTTCGGCCAAAATGCGTTTTCTGGCTGCCATGGAAATGGCCTTTCTTTTTTTGGGGTCGGCGAGAAATTGATCAATGAGATGTGGGATCTCTTCCGGGTCTCGATAGACCACAGCTTCTGTATCGAGGTCGAACAGGTTCTCCATCTGATCACGATGGTCTGTGATGAGAAAGCCGTTACAGGCCGGAACATCAAAGACTCGTTGGTTGACGGCTCCCGGCATCTGGCGGCTGGTGCAGTTGAAGTTGATTGTAGAGGCTGGGTAGAATCGAGGGAGATCTTCGTAGTAGTCAAGGCGTTCCAGTCGTCGAACTTTGGCTCCCTGCGGAAGGATAGTGTCCCAACCCGTATCTCCGACAATAAGCGGAGTGTACTGTAGAATGTTTTTTATGCAGTTGAGTCGGTATTGCCGGGTCGCTTCCCAAGTCAGCAGGGACTCACTGGCCAGCCTGTTTTCTTTGGTGGGCAGATTCGCGATGGTTTTATGCCAGTCTGGATGAAAGGTTTCCAAGAAATTTGCGATCAGAGTTTCGCCGGAATCGCCAAAGTGGCGGGCGACATTCTCATAATTTGCAGCGAGGTGCGCTGGCAGGTTTGCCTGGTCCAGACTCTCGGCCACAGGGCGGACCATGGAGTTGCCTACGAATGATACGTCAGTATGCCATTGGGTGGGTGCTGTTTTATCGTGCCCGGGTACGAATCGAGCCGGGTCTGTCGCCAGAGGAAGATAGTGGACGTGCTGAAATCCCTTATTTCGGACAGCTTCAGTGCTTCCCGCATCAAAGGAGAAAATAATAGTATTGTCACTGCTAGGGTGGGCGTAATCAAACAAAATGAGATGGGGATTGTCCACGAACCATGATGCCAGAGGTAGGTTGAGGTTCGCCAGTAATTCTGCCAGTTTGCCTTCGCGATCCAGGCCGAAGTGGTTGACGGTCAGGACGAAGTCCGGTTTGAAGTCGATGACTGCTTTGAGAATCGCTTCAATAAATGACTGGTCGCCGGTTTCGCGGTTGTTCAAGGGAATGGTTTGGTATTTGATATCAAGACAGTCAAAGGCCGACAGAATTTCCCTGCACAGAAAATAATTGGAATCGAAAAAAAGGACACGAGGACTGGTTGATTGAAATTTGGGGTATCGCGTCTGGCTCCAGAAATCGGAAGTGTTACTAGCCTTTATTGTGTCGAGAATCGGACCATAATACTCTCGGTCCAGTCGAGGATATAGTGGAAGAATGACCGGGTGCAATGGCCGGTCGTCGTGTTTTGCCTGCCACTCCACAATTCTTTTGAAGGCTTTGCCGGGATTAGTGTCATTGATTGCAAGGATTGTGTCTTGTTGTGAGATGGCTTTGGTCAGGTCGAGGACCGTTTGTTCCTTGTCCACCACGGCAACGGGGAATCCTTTCCGCTGTAAAGCGTTGAGGCAGTGTCCCAAACCTGAACCGATGAGTACGGGAAGAGTGCCAGTGGGAACGGAATCGGCAAGAGCCAGTTCCCGTTCCATGCTTTTTCGACCCCACATGTGCCAGACTTTGCCCTGTCTGTGAATACGGATGTCGGTCAGTTCGCCGTCGGTGGTGATGGGTTCGGCTGTGTAAGGGATACGGATCATGGGTTTGTCATGTACGTCATATAGGGGTGTGCAGGCAAGGCGTCTTATACATGACATATATAATAAGGCCCCGCCGAATGGTTCGACGGGGCCTTTGTTTTTTCTATTGTTTAGTTGTCGGAACCGAAAAGTCCTTTGATGGCATCTCCGGCAGAGCCTGCGCCCTTGGTGACGCCTTCAACGGCTTTGCCCAGTTCTTTCTGAAGCTGTTTGCCGACTTGAGTGACTGTGCCGGTGATGTCGCCTGTCATTTCGTTCAAAACCAGAGCGAACGCCTCAGCCGGAGTGGTGTCCTTTTCCTTGCCGATGTCCTTGAGGTGGATGTCGGGAAGATCGATGCCCATGGATTGATCTCCAAAAGCATTCAGCATGGTGCCGCCAAGATTGATGTGACCGTTCTTAACAATGAAGTTATTGATCTGAATTTTCTTTTCTGCACCGGTTTCCGTGGGCTCGGCTTCTGTCTTCTGTTCTTGTTTCTGCTCGCCTGCCACGGTTTTCTTGATGTTGTTGACGATGGTTTTGAAGTTGTCGGTGTTTCCCTTTTTCTCATAGCTGATGATAGGACCATCGACGAAAATTTCTTCGATAATGATACGGTCAGTTGTCAGGGAATCGGTTACGACTGACACGCGGATGGTGTCGCACTCAACAGCGCTGGGCATAGAGAATCCCTTGGGGTTGCCCAAGAGGAAGTCGGACAGGGAGCCTGAACCGGACAGGATGGAAATGTCTGCCGAGCCAAGTTTGACTTCGGTTTTGGTGATGGGCGGTCCGTATTCTTCGACGGCCGTTTTGATGATATCTCCGAGGTTCAGAACGATGAGAACTGCTACAGCAATGATGGCGGCGGTAACTACGCCGATACCGATGAATATGAATTTCTTCATGTTGTCTCCTTGGTGAGGGTGGGAATGATTAAAAAAGAGTATGTTATTTATGACTGTAGGGCAACCGGTTCACGGAAACAATCAGGGAAGCATTGGGAATGGTGGATTGGCAAAGTGCCGCATGTGTCGTGTTGATATGCCCGGTTCTCCTGAATCCAAAGAGGGACCGAAGCCCTTTTGAATGAAGGGCTTGTCGAGAAAGATCGTCTCTTCCATGGACTGGCACAGAAGGCTTGCTCTAGTGGCGGCTTCATCCATCATTGTTTTAATGGATTTGTTGAATGGTTTGCCGGTGACAGGGTGTTGGTATTTGATCTTTCCACGTATTTTTTCAGCCTGACGCATGAGTTGTGGCGCATAAAAAAGAGTGATTATTTCTTTTGCCTGTCGTGGAAGAAGTGGTGATAGAGCAAAAAACGTTCGGGAAAGGGTGGGCTTTAGGTATAATCCTTGAAGAGTCGCAAATACGGTGAAAGCGTGACTTAACCCGGCGCGAAGTTCTTCGGATGACGTGCTAGCCAGTTCGGCCATATGTTCTATGGGCAGGGCTTCGTAAAGATCATTTTCCAGGCGTGTCAGGAGTCGTTTGATGGAAAAAAGAGGCCGTCCGATCATTTCCGGGCAGATGACCATATCCATCAATGATTCAAGGGCGCGGTGTCGTTGCCTAGTCTGTGATTTGGTCTTTGGGTCAACGTCAAAGTAGTCACCAGAGAGATGCCAGACCATGGGATGCATGGTAGCATCCGCAAATACATGGGAAGCCATGCCGACAAACAGGGCCGTTGCCAGTTCATTATCAAGAGCCGCAGCTGCGTGTTTTGCCTGAATTTTAAGCAGGGTAAAGGTGTCTTGGCCATCAACACCATGAAGTTGGTGAGCTAGTTGATTCAGTGGGCGAGCGTGTTTGTTTACGCCATAGAAAAGGGCATCATGCACCACCGATCCCAGAAGGAGGCCGTGGGGATAGGCGTTCAGGCAGGAAGAAAACCGAGTTTCGGAGAGAATCTCCGCAGTTTTTAAAGCGGTTTTGAAGTGTATCAGTTCTTTTGGCATATGATTCCGTTTTCAGTTTGCTTTTTGGGTACCCTACTTGATAACGTCCGCAGGGCAAAGAGAACTTCAGGAACACCAAGGAAACAGTATGACGAAATATTTTATTAATGAACAGTACGATGTGCAGGATGCCGATGCCAGCAAGGGATTTGGCAAAGGAGAAAAGCGTGAAGATTATGCTGACGCCTGGAAGGATACCGGTAATATAATTTTAATAGGATTGGGCGGTTCAGGTAAAAAGGCATTGGCTAACCTTCTCGGCGGACGAACCGGACTGGTTGTCGTGGCCCCGAAAGGAGTCACCGAGGCTGTGCAGGTTTTGGGCGCAGGGCCGCGTATTATCGTGCTTGAAGACGGATTGGTCGAAGCCGCCGAGGTCCAGGCGCTCATCCATGGTTCTGGCAAGGTCTTTTATATAATGGTTGATTCCAAAATTTTGTCGGAACGTGTTGCGGACAGAGAAGGCGTAGGAGATACGGAAGCCCTGTGGCGTGAAATTTCTGCCCGTCTGGCCGTTATGGAACCCGTGTTCTATAGTGTACTTCATTTTATTATGCAGGGAGCGCAATCCCCGGATGAATTGGTGGATGATGCCATGGAAAAAATTGGGTACTAATTTACTTTCATACCCAGTCGATTGATGACATGCGTTGCGGTTTGCGGTAAGCACAAAATCTCGTTTGCGACACAGACCATTCATAGGGAGCTTTACATGCCGGAAAAGAAACTCAGGGTCGACTTTATGACCATGACACCTGATGCTTTGTCACTTATCTACGCCGCTTTTCGCCAGTGCTATCATGCTGGATTTGTAGCAGATATGTGGCCTAGATTGCTTTCTGGCGACATTGATCCCGAGGTGCAGGCGGACTTTGTGTCCAAAACTATGGAATCCGGACATGACAGTCCCGTTGAACATGTGTCCATGACCTTCGCTGTCGAAGGTATTTCCAGAGCGTGCTCCCATCAGATTGTGCGTCATCGTATCGCTTCCTACTCTCAGCAGAGTCAGCGGTATGTGGCCGAAAATGATATGGAATATATCCTGCCCCCAGCCATTGCCAAGATCCCCGAAGCCAAAGAACGTTTTGAGTCGTTTATGGAAGAAGTGCAATCCGCTTATTCCGATCTGCGTGAAATCCTGGTGGCCAACGGGCGTAAGTCCAAGGCCAATGAGGATGCCCGTTTCGTGTTGCCTCAGGCTGCAGAAACAAAAATTGTCATCACCATGAATTGTCGCAGTCTGAATCATTTTTTTCATTTGCGGTGCTGTAATCGTGCCCAGTGGGAAGTTCGAGCCGTGGCAGACCAGATGCTTGCACTTTGCAAAGAAAAGCTTCCCGCCATCTTTATGAATGGTGGCGCTCGGTGCGAACAGCTAGGATATTGTCCGGAATCTCCGAAATTTGCCTGTGGCAAGTACCCGAGTCGCGATAAAACTTCAGGTTAACTTTTCCAAAGGCCGGGATAAAATCCTGCCCCTCTGACACCTTGTGCTTTTTGGCATTTTTGTGTCGTGCTTTTTTTTGTCATATTTTTCAGCATGTTGATGCTGTTCAAAAATGACAGCCCTGTGTCAGCCCTTGGGGGACGGGGCTTTTTGACTCCTTGTGCAACATGTGTTTGACAGGCTGCGGGGAGTAAGAATTGTTGCTGTTAAGTTTAGTGTAAATAATTTAGATAGTTATCACTAATTTTTAGTTTTTTTACTTGATTTACCATTGGTTAACCTGTCATAAAAAATAATCAATGGAAAAGGAATTTAATGTAAAAATGATGAATTTGATGAAATCTGAGTTTTAAACTGTTTAAAACATTTTCAACAGTTGTTAAGAACTGTACTCTCTAGATATATTTGAGAGTCCGAAAACCCTTGTAGCTCAGTTGTTTCATGGGGTGGGCGGTGAAAAGAAGGGCTGAGTGCGGGTTTCCTGATTTTGTCTTGTTTTATAACAGG